>NZ_AP027058.1:1655648-1986777 GCF_027925025.1 Limnohabitans sp. MORI2 | reverse complement strand
GCGTATGGGGTTTGGCTCATGGTGTGTCTCTGGTTGTTATGGGTGGTGCGCAGGCTTTAAGCGTGCGTGTTTTGCAGCAAGTGCATGAAGGCGTCGATGGCCAGTTGCATGTCGTCGCTCGTTGTCGACTCAAGCGGGTTGTGGCTGATGCCTGCGTTTTGGCCGCGCACAAATAACATGGCTTGTGGCATGACTTCGTGCAGCTTCATCGCATCGTGGCCCGCACCGCTGGGCAGGTGGAACACGGGCACGCCCAAGCTTTGCACGGCGTGTTCCCACGCAGCTTGCAGCTTGGCGTCGCTTGGTGCAGCGCTGGCGCGCATGGTTTCTTCGAGGGTGAAGTGCAAGCCACGGCGTTCGCAAATGGCTTTGAGTTCGGCCAACACATCGTGCATTAGGCTGTCGCGCAACTCATTGGTGGTGGCGCGCAAGTCGAGGCTGAATTGGCAGCGGCCCGGCACCACGTTGATCGAGCCATTGGGCACAGTCAGCATGCCGATGGTGCCCACCAAGTTCGGCTCTTGCGCGGCGCGCATTTCAACGTACAACGCAAGCTCGGATACAGCAGTCGCTGCATCACGGCGGCGGTCCATCGGTGTTGTGCCTGCGTGGCTGGCCATGCCTACCACTTCGCCGACAAAGCGCACGCTGCCGTTGATGGAGGTGACGATGCCCAACGGGATGTCGAGTTCGTTCAACACAGGGCCTTGCTCGATGTGGACCTCCACAAAGCCTAAGTAGTCAGCCGCGTTGCGAGTGAGTTGAGGGATGTCTTCAATCTTCAAGCCGGCTTGCTTCATGGCTTGGCGCATGGTGACGCCATCGGCATCTTGTTGGTCCAGCCACTCTTGTTTGAAGTCGCCCACCAAAGCACCAGAGCCTAAGAACGTGGCTTTGTAGCGTTGGCCTTCTTCTTCGGCAAAGGCCACGACTTCGAGGTTGAAGGGCAAACGTTGGCCCGCACGGGCCAGCTCGCGCACGCAGGCCATGGGCACAAAGATGCCCAAGCGCCCGTCGTATTTGCCACCGTTGCGCACCGTGTCGTAGTGCGAGCCGGTCATCAAAGTTTTGGCACCTTGCGTTGCAGCTTTGTAGACGCCCACCACGTTGCCCACGGCGTCGATGCGCACATCATCAAAGCCGCACGCTTTCATGCCTAACTCAATCGTGCGGGCGCATTTCAGGTGTGCGTCAGTGAGGTAGGTGACGGTGAGTGCATCGGGTGCGTCGCTGAACTGGGCCAGCCATTCGTGCCAGTCCCACACCTCGTGGCCCAGCGCGGGCTCGTAGCCGAGTTTGTCGTTCAAGCGAATCTCCACAATGCGGTGGATGTTGCGCAAGCATTCGGCCAGTTCGTAGTCGGGGTGGTTGTGCAAACGGCGCTCGAAGGTGCTGATGATTTGCTGTTTGTTCAGGCCCGAGCCGCGTGGGCCGCGCACGGCCAAGATGAACGGAAAGCCGAACTTGTCGTTGTAACTGGCGTTGAGTTGCTGGATGTGCGCAAACTCTTCGGGGGTGCAGTTGGTCAAGCCCGCTTTGGTTTGCTCGTTGGTCGATTCAGCGGTGAGGCTTTTGCTCACCATCGCTTTGCCAGCCAACTCGGGGTGGGCACGCACCAAGGCGACTTGGGGTTCACGGCCTGCGTCGTTGAGCACCTTGACCATCGCGTGTTTGAGCGCGGCAGCCGATGCGAAGGGGCGCATGTCCAAAGCTTGCGCAGCAATCCAATCGGAGTGCTCATACAAGCCAGTGAGCAAAGCCGCAGCCTCGGCGTGGGGCAGGGTGTTGATTTGGTTCAGCGTGATGTGGCTCATGGGGTTGTCCTGCTGTTTAGTTGCCGCTGTAGGGATGCGCTTGTTTCCAATGGCGTGCAATGTCGATGCGACGTGGCACCCACACGCGGTCGTGTTTGGCAATGTGGTCTAAAAACTTTTGCAAGGCCACAATGCGCCCGGGCTTGCCGAGCAAGCGGCAGTGCATGCCCACGCTCATCATCTTTGGGGCTTCGTCACCTTCTGCATACAGCGCATCAAAGCTGTCGCGCAAATACACAAAGAAGTCGTCCGCTTGGCTAAAGCCTTGGGGCAGGGCAAAACGCATGTCGTTGCAGTCGAGTGTGTAGGGCACAACGAGTTGGGGCACGACATCACCATTGCTTTTTTTGACCTTCATCCAAAAGGGCAGGTCTTCGCCGTAGTAGTCGCTGTCGTATTCAAAGCCGCCGTGGTCGGCCACGAGGCGGCGGGTGTTGGGGCTGTCACGGCCGGTGTACCAGCCTGCGCCATGAATGCTGTTGCCGTGTGTTGTGCTGGTGAGGCGCTCGATGATCTCGATGCCTTGCTTCATGTGCGTACGTTCGGTGGCTTCGTCAATGGTTTGGTAGTTGATCCAACGGTAGCCGTGGCAGGCAATTTCGTGGCCTAGTTCTACAAACGCGGCTGTGAGTTCGGGGTGGCGCTCCAGCGCCATGCTCACGCCAAACACGGTGAGGGGCAGGCCGCGTTTTTCAAACTCGCGCAGGATGCGCCACACGCCCACGCGTGAGCCGTATTCGTAAATACCTTCCATGCTCAAGTGGCGGTCTGGAAAGCTGGGCGGGTTGAACATCTCGCTCAAAAACATTTCGCTGCCAGCATCGCCGTGCACCGTGGCGTTCTCGCCGCCTTCTTCGTAGTTCAGTACAAATTGCACCGCAATACGGGCTTGGCCCGGCCACTGGGCGTGGGGCACATTGCGGCCGTAGCCCACCAAGTCGCGGGGGTAGGCGGCGGTGCTGTCGTAAATGGCTTTGGGGTTAGACATGCGGTTGAACTCCAAAAGATTTAAGACAAAGCCATGGCAATGTCGTTGCTAGGCACTTTGCGGTCGAGGGCCAAGCCTTCTTCCACGTTCCGCAAGTGTTCGTCCATCAGCTTGACGGCTAGCTTTTCGTCTTTGGCCACGATGGCTTTCAAGATTTCCGCGTGCTCTTCGGCTGAGTGTTCGGCGGCATTGCTGCTTTGGTACATCAGCGTGATGAGGGCGCAGCGTGAAATAAGTTCGCTCAAGATTTGGGCGAGGACTTGGTTGCCCATCAAATCGGCCATGCGCACGTGGAAGTCGCCTAGCAAATCGGTGCGGCCAGGCACATCGCCTCGGCTGACGGCGGCTTTCTCTTCGGCCACGTGGTCCTTGAGTGCTTTGATTTGTGCGGGGGTGACGTGGCGCACAAAACTGCGCGTCATCTCAAGCTCCAGCATGCGTCGTACAGCAAACACTTGGCGGGCTTCATCAGAAGAGGGCGTGGCCACAAACGCGCCACGTGCGGGCTCCATGCGAATGAGGCGCTTTTGCACAAGTTGAAACAGCGCCTGACGAATGAGGGTGCGTGACACACCAAAGTGATCAGCCAGCTTTTGCTCGGCCAGTTTGGTGCCGGGGTGCAGGCGGTGCTCCACAATGGCTTTGGTGAGGGCATCCACAATGCTGCGGGTGGCGGTTGAGCTGTCCATGTTGGGTCTCCGGCGAATTCACTGAGGTCCATGATAGACCTAAATGGAAAAATTGTATACACTTTCAGTCGACCAAGTCGGTCGCTAACCATTTTCGGAGCATTTCATGGGATTGAGCACACACGTTTTAGACACCATGCACGGCGGCCCTGCAGCGGGCATGAAAGTGTCGTTGTTCACCACCGCCGAGGACGGCCACGCCACCTTGGTCAAGTCGTTCCACTTGAACCACGATGGTCGTAACCCCGACGGCCCGCTGTACGACAACGACAGCTTGAAAAAAGGCACCTACCGCTTGGTGTTTGATGTGAAGGGCTACTTTGCCTCTAAGAACGTTGAATTGCCAGAGCCCAATTTTTTAAACCAAGTCAGCCTTGACTTTGGCGTGGCCCACACCGACCAGCACTACCACGTGCCCTTGTTGGTGAGCCCGTGGAGTTACTCGACCTATCGCGGTTCTTGAGTTCAACTTACGGGTAACTCCCGTCAAACTTTCATTTAAATGCATCAATATCGCCAATAATGCCGAAATAATTAATTTAGTCGTTATTGGAGATTTGCTTTGGAAAAGTTTGATGTCTGCGTGATTGGTGCCGGTCCGTCCGGTTTTGCGGCGGCCATGCGCGCCATCGACTTTGGCAAGCGTGTGGCGCTGGTCGAGCGCAACAAGGTGGGGGGCGCTGGTATTTTTGACGGTGCGCTGTCTTCCAAGACGTTGTGGGAGCTGTCAGAGAGCTACCAACAAACGCACAACACCAATTTGGGCTACACCGTGTATGACTCGGAGGTGCATTTCTCCAGCGTCATGCACCAAGCGCACCGCGCTGTGGCTGAAAAGCATGTGCAGCTCAAAAAGCAAATTGCGTATTTCCAAAAAACGGGGCAGATCACGTTTTTCAACGGCCACGCCAAGTTTGCATCCAAAAACGAAATTGGCATCACCGATGCCGAAGGCCAAACCCAAACCATTTGGGCCGACAACACCGTGATGGCCGTGGGCAGCCGCCCACGCTATCTGCCCCACATCCCGATTGACGAAAAGATCATCCTGACCAGCGATGGCGTGTCGTCGTTGCCTGATTTCCCCAAGAGCATCGTGATTTTGGGCGCGGGTGTGATTGGTTGTGAATTCGCCACCATCTTCTCGAACTTTGGCAAAACCAAGGTTTTCTTGATCGACAAGGAAGAGCGCATCTTGCCCTTCGAAGACGAAGACATTTCACATGCCGTAGCGGCCAATTTGGAAGACAACGGCGCGGTGATTCACCACGGCGCAGCGCTTGAAAAAATGAGCATCGTCGACGGCAAAGTCGAATATGTGCTCAGCTTCAAAGATGGGCGCAAAGAAACCCACACGGTTGAAAAAGCTCTGATTTCCGTGGGGCGTGTGTCTAACCACGAGAACCTCGGCCTTGAAGCCGCAGGCGTGACCTTGAACGACCGTGGCTGTATTGACGACGAGCACACCCGCTCCAACGTGCCCAATATTTACGCGGTGGGCGATTTCACTGCCGACATTTCATTGGTCAACGTGGGCGAACTCGAAGGCCGCCACGCGGTGGAGCGCATGTTTGGCGAGCCTAAGCGCGAGCTGGTGTACGAAAACATTTCCACCATCATGTTCTTGAACCCCGAAGTGGCTGCCGTGGGCTTGAACGAAACCCAAGCGCGGAAAAAGAAAATTCCGTACCGCTTGGCGTCCATGCACTACCGCTACGTCAACCGTGCTTTGGCCATGCACAAGCTCGATGGCTTTTTCAAAATCTTGGTGTCTGACGACGACGAGATGAAGATTTTGGGCATGCGTGTGATGGGGCCGCATGCCTCAAGCACCATCATGGCCGTGGCATTGATGATTTCGATGGACATTGGCATCGAGCATTTGGCCGAACTGATCTTCCCGCATCCCTCGATTCCAGAAGGCATTCAAGAATGTGCCCGCATGTTGATGGGTACCTCGATTGTGAAACCAGAGGTATTCAATTTGGACGTGCGTTGCTACCGCGTGGATGCCGAGGGCCGCATCGAAGACCTGTAAATATTTGTATACCAAGCGGCATACCTGCTGCGGATTTGGGGTGCAAGTCACTAAAATCTGGGTCTTTCCCCCAGATTTCACACCCCACCATGTCACAAGTCACCAACACCGTGCGCTTTGTGCTCGACGGCCAGATCGTCGAAGCACAGGGCGAGCGCCGCACCACCACTGTTTTGGACTATCTGCGCGAGCAGATGCACCGCACCGGCACCAAAGAAGGTTGCGCCGAGGGCGACTGTGGCGCTTGCGTCATCATGGTGGGCGAGCTCAACGCCGCTGGCACGGGCGTGGACTATGTGCCCACCAACGCCTGCATTCAGTTGCTGCCTTCGCTCGATGGCAAATCGGTCAAGACGGTCGAGAGCCTGAAAAAAGCCGATGGCACCTTGCACCCCGTGCAAGACGAAATGGTCAAGTGCCACGGCTCGCAATGCGGCTTTTGCACACCCGGCATCGTCATGAGCTTGGTGAACTTGGTGCAAACCAACACCGCGCCCAACCGCCAAGAAATCACAGATGCTTTGAGCGGCAACCTGTGTCGTTGCACAGGCTATGCGCCCATCATCGATGCGGCCTCTAAAGCCTGCCAACACAAAGCCGCTTTGAAAGTGGATGACAGCGCCGATGTGCCGCTGTTGAAAGAAATCAAACGTGCCAGCACGCCCACCATGAGTTTGGATGGCGAAATCATCGTGCAACCCGTGGTGCGCACGCGCAAGGGCAACGAGTTTGTGTCGCCCTCGACCTTGGCCGAAGTGGCCGACTACTTGGTCAAGCACCCCACCACCACTTTGCTGGCAGGTAGCACCGAAATTGGTTTACAGGTGAACAAGCAGTTCAGCCGCCCCGACCACATCATGTATTTGGGCAACGTCAAAGAGCTGCGCCAAGTGAGCGAGACCGACAAAGCCTGGCGCATTGGCGCGGCGGTGTCGCTGGCCACGGTAGAAACTTTGGTCGCCAAGGCCTACCCCGACTTTGCCGAAGTGCTGCGCCGCTTTGGCTCCACGCCCATTCGCTCCACCGCCACGCTGGCTGGCAACATTGCCAACGGCTCACCCATTGGCGACTCCATGCCTTGCTTGCTGGCGCTGGGCGCCAACCTTGTGCTGCGCCGTGGCGAGAAGACCCGCAACGTCTTGCTCGAAAACTTCTACAAAGGCATGAAGCAAAACGTGCTCGAAGCGGGCGAGTTCATTGAAGCCATTGAATTGCCCAAGCCTGTGGCCGGTCAAGTGTTCCGCGCCCACAAGGTGAGCAAGCGTTTTGAGCAAGACATCTCGGCCACGTGTGCCGCCATCAGCTATACGCTCCAAGGTGGTAAGTTGAGCGGCGTGAAGTTGGCCTACAACGGCCTGAGCCCATTCCCAGCACGCGCACCCAAGCTCGAAGCCGTGCTTGAAGGCAAAGCCCCAGCCGATGTGAAAGCAGCTGACTTGGATGCCGCGATTGCCGCAAGCTTCACCGCTCGCGACGGCCTGCGTGCCACATGGGCCTACCGTGCTTTGGTGGCCCGCAATTTGGTGCTTGAATTCATTGAAGAACAAACGACGGAGGTGGCATAAATGAACGCTCCTACCAACCTGAAAAACCTCTTGCCTGCCTCTCATATTCAGCAGGGTACTGATGTGGTCCACGAGTCTGCCCACTTGCACGTGACAGGCACGGCCACCTACATCGACGACATTCCCGAGCACGCAGGCACTTTGTATGCGGCGATCATCAAATCGCCCGTAGCGCATGGTGAATTGATTGGCGACGGCATTGACCGCGACGCCATTCTCAAAGAGCACGGCGTCGTAGCCGTCTACACCGCCAAAGACATTCCGGGCGAAAACAACTGCGGCCCCATCGTCCATGATGACCCGTTCCTCGCTGCTGGCAAGGTCGAGTTCGTGGGTCAAGCTGTGGCCGTGGTGGTCGCGCGTGAAATGATTTACGCCCGCGAAGCTGCCAAAAAGGCCAAGGTCTTGGTTAAAGAACTCAAACCCATCTTGACGGTGGAAGAGGCCATGGAAGCCGGCAGCTTCATCATGCCGCCCAAAGGCATCACACGCGGTGACGCTGCGGCTGCCATTGCCAGCGCGCCACACAAAATCAAAGGCACGACTCGCACAGGCCAGCAAGAACAGTTTTACCTCGAAGGCCAGATCACCTATGCGGTGCCCAAGGAAGACGGTCAGCTCACGCTGTACGTGTCGACCCAGCACCCAGATGGCAATCAGCGCGAAGCCGCGCACGCCCTGAACCTGCACACCAACGACGTCGAAGTGATTTGCCGCCGCATGGGTGGTGGCTTTGGTGGCAAAGAGGGCAATGCCAGCATCTTCAGCCAGAGCGCTGCCCTGGCCGCGCACAAACTGGGCAAGCCCGTCAAGCTGCGCGTGAACCGCGACGACGACATGACCATCACTGGCAAGCGCCACGACTTCCGCATCGACTACGAAGTGGGTTTTGACGACAACGGCCGTGTGCTGGGCGCCGACATCACGCTCATGTCGCGCTGCGGTTACAGCACCGACTACTCCGGCCCAGTGAACGACCGCGCCTGTTTGCACATAGACAACAGCTACCACATCCCAGCACTCAAGCTGGTGAGCCACCGCTGCAAAACCAACACACAAAGCGCCACGGCTTTCCGTGGTTTTGGCGGCCCACAAGGCATGTTCGGCATCGAAACCGTGATGGACGAAATTGCGATGACTTTGGGCAAAGACCCACTGGAAGTGCGCAAGCTCAACCTCTACAAAGACCCCGCCATCAGCGGCACCCCCGACACCATGACCACCCAATACAACCAGCTCATCGAAGACTGGGTGGGCGACAAGGTGATCGCGCAAGTCGAGCAAGAGTCGAAGTACGCCGAGCGTCGCGCAGCAGTGCAAGCCTTCAACGCCAAGAGCAAAACCCGCAAACGCGGCATTGCGCTCGTGCCTTTGAAGTTCGGCATCAGCTTCACCGCCACGCACTTGAACCAAGGCGGCGCATTGCTTGTGGTCTACATGGATGGCTCGGTGAGCTGCAACCACGGCGGTACCGAAATGGGACAGGGCTTGAACACCAAGATGGCGCAGGTGTGCGCCGATGGTTTGGGCATTAGCGTGGACCATGTGCGCATCACTGCTACTGACTCGCAAAAAGTGCCCAACGCTTCTGCCACCTCGGCATCGAGCGGTGCAGACATCAACGGCGCGGCCATCATGAACGCGACCGCGCAAATGCGCGAGCGCTTGAAGCCTGTGGCTGCCCGCATGTTGGGTTGCGCAGCCGAAGAAGTGACGTTTGCCAATAACGAACTGCACGGCGGCGGCAAGTCGGTCAAGTGGGCCGATGTGACCAAGCAAGCGTGGCTCGACCGCGTGGGCTTGTCAGTCACGGGTTTCTACATGACGCCTGAAATCAAATACGACTTCACCACCCTGAACGGCCGTGCTTTCTATTACTACTGCTACGGCGCGGCCGTAAGCGAAGTGGAGATCGACACCCGCACCGGCGAGTGGTGGCTCAAGGCCGTGGACATCGTGCACGACGTGGGTCGCAGCATCAACCCCGCATTGGACAAAGGCCAGATCGAAGGCGCCTACGTGCAAGGCATGGGCTGGCTCACCATGGAAGAGTGCATTTGGGACAAAAAGGGCAAGCTGCTCACGCACGGCCCCAGCACTTACAAGATTCCAGTGGCAGGCGATATTCCTGAACACTTCAATGTGTCGTTGTTCGAGAACCAGAACATCAAGCCCACGCCGTTCAACAGCAAGGCCACGGGCGAACCGCCTTTGATGCTCGGCTTGTCGGCCTTCTTCGCCTTGCGCGACGCAGTGGCGGCCAGCGCCGACCACAAGGTGGTGGTGCACATGGATGCACCGGCTACGCCCGAGCGCATCTTGATGGCGTGCGAAGCCGTCAAAGCAAAAGCCGCTGCTTGATGCACAGCAAGCCCGTCGCGTGCGCGTGACGGGTTTTGCTGGCTTCACATCCATGCCTCGCCACACGGCAGAACTTTTGCAACAACTCCAACATGCCGATGGTGTGTTGGTGTCGGTTGAGCGTGTGCAGGGCTCTGGCCCACGCGAGGTAGGGTCTTGGATGGCGGTGTTTCCGCAGACTTTGGTGAACACCATTGGTGGCGGGCATTTGGAGTTTCAGGCCATCACCGAAGCGCGTGCTTTGTTGTCACGGCCCGCGCACATCAATCCCTCGGATAACGCTGCGTCGTCTGCACACGGCAATGTGCCATCGCCACTTACGCACGAAGACAACACCCTCACCACGCGCTACGCCCTAGGCCCCGCCTTGGGCCAATGCTGCGGCGGCGTGGTGCATTTGAAATTCGAGCGCATCAGCGCTGCCGATGCATCAGCACTCAAACAACGCTTGCTGGCTAACGGCCAACCACTTGCCTTGTTTGGCGGTGGTCATGTGGGCCGCGCTTTGGTGAGCGTGCTCAGCACCTTGCCCTACAACGTGCAGTGGATTGATAGCCGAGACGAAATCTTTCCTGCGCACCTGCCGCCCAATGTGGTGTGCGAGCATTCCGACCCCGTGCAAGCGGCTGTGGCCGATGTGCCCAGCGGTGCCAGCGTGCTCATCATGAGTTTTAGCCACGCAGAAGATTTAGATGTGGTGGCTGCGTGCTTGATGCGCCAACGCATCCACGGTGATTTGAAGTTTGTCGGTCTCATTGGCAGCAAAACCAAATGGGCCACGTTTCAACACCGCCTCGAAGCCAAAGGCTTTACCGCCGAAGAATTGGCTTTCATCACATGCCCTATCGGGGTGAGTGGTATCACGGGCAAAGAGCCAGAAGTCATTGCCGTGGCTGTGGCCGCGCAGTTGTTGCAACTGCGCTGAGCTTTAGTCCTTCATCACCTCGTGCATCAAAGCACGCACCTTGCCGAGCAGTGGCGGTTCGGTCCGTGTGGCGATGGTGACCAAGCCGAAGCGTGCTTTGGCATTCAAGGCGGGCGTGACAGCGAGCTCCACCAAATCGGGGGCCGAAGCGCGAATGGCCAGCACGATGGCGTTGCTGCTGCGCGCCACATCAAGCAAGCTGGAAATTTCTTCACATCGCAAATTCACCAATGTGTTGGGGTGGGCTTGTGCGCCGAATCGCTCCATCAAAATGCGAGCCACCTCATCGCTCAAAGGGGTGGAGGCGATAGGGTAGTCACGCAGCATGTCAAATGTCACTTGGCGTTTTTTGGCCAGCGGGTGTGTGGGCCGACACATGAACGTGCCCTTCATTTCTTTGAGCGCTTCTATTTTTAAATCAGCAGCGGGTTGCAGTGAGCGAATGTCCAAGATCAACGCATCCAACAAACGATCTCGGAGTGCTTGTACCAAGAGCTGAGTGCTGCCCCGCGAAATGTCGATATGGGCCTGTGGATGTTCGTGGGCCATGACCATGAGCAGTGGGGTCATCAACATGGCGCCGGGGCCAGAACCCATGCCCACCCGAAGTTGCCCTAGCTCTCCGGTTTTGAGCAATTGGCCGGTGCGGCGCAATTCGTTGGCCTCGTCTACCAAAGCGCGAGCGCGCTGAACAATCTGCGCACCAAACGTGGTCAGCTCATTGCGCCGTCCCACACGGTCAAACAAAGGTTGGCCGAGTTCATCCTCCAATGCTTTGATGCTTCGGCTCAATGCAGGCTGCGTCAGGTGGAGCTTGTTGGCCGATTGACTGAACGAGCCACTGCTGGCCAATTCGATCAAATGTTTGAGTTGAACCAAGGTCATGGCATCTCCAATCTATGCATTTAAGTTATTGAATATGACACAAAAATGCATTGGACATTATAGAAATCGCTTTTCACAATGCCCCCATAACAACCACTTTGGAGTGAGACATGTCTTTTTCTTTCAAATCATTCAGCACAGCGCTCGCAGGCTTGTTGTTGGCAGGCTCTGTGGCTGCGCAAACTTACCCTAGCAAACCCGTCACCTTGATGGTGCCGTACCCCGCAGGCGGTTTGTCGGACGTGATTGCACGCACAGTCAACAACACCTTGTCTAAGAACATGGGCCAGCCCGTGATCGTGGAAAACCTCGGCGGTGCCAGCGGTTCCATTGCGGCACAGAAGGTGCTCAATTCACCTTCCGACGGACAAATCATTTTTCAGGGCTCACCCAATGAATTGATCTTGGCCCCTTTGGCGATTTCCGCTGTGAAGTTCAAGAGCGAAGACTTCCGCTTGGTGCAAATGATTGCGACCGCACAAATTGCATTTTTGGCCCGCAAAGATTTGCCTGTGAGCAATGTGGATGAGTTTTTGGAGTACGCACGTAAAGAGGCCAAAGAAGGTCGCCCCATCACCTACGCTAGCGTGGGGCCTGGCTCGTTTTATCACTTGCTGGGCGAGCATTTGTCCAAGGTGACCAACATACCGATGACCCATGTACCCTACAAAGGCGCAGCCCCTGCTAACCAAGATTTGTTGGGTGGTCAGGTCGATATCTTTTTGGCGCCCTTTGGCAAGTCATATGAAGAGTTGAACAAACAAGGCAAGCTCAAAGTCTTGGCCATGCTCAACCACGATCGCTTGGAGTCGGTCAAAGACTACCCCGCCATCAGCGAGAGCAAGTCGCTCAAAAACTTCACCTTCAACATCTGGACCGGCTACTTTGTGAAGAAGGACACGCCCGAGCCCATCGTGCAAGTGATTCACAAAGCCATCACCGATTCACTCAACGACCCTGCTGTGCGCGGCGGTCTCGAGGCCAACAGCCAATTGGTGGCCAAGCCTTTGTCTTTGCAAGCGGTGGGCAAGGCCTACAGCGATGGCACAGCGCAGTTCCGTGCGATTGCCAAGTCGATCAACTTGCAACCTCAGTGATATGACGTATTTGCGTGACGCCATCAGCGCGCGTGTGGGTGAGTTCATCCAACTGCGCCGCGACATTCACCAACATCCAGAGCTCGCGTTTGAAGAACACCGCACGGCAGACTTGGTGGCTAGCAAGCTAGAGAGCTGGGGCTATGCCGTGCACCGTGGTTTGGGTGGCACTGGCGTGGTGGGCACGCTCAAGCGTGGCAGCAGTGCCCGTCGTTTGGGTTTGCGTGCCGACATGGATGCCTTGCCCATTCAAGAAGCCACCGGTGTGGATTGGGCCAGCAGCACGCCTGGCCTTATGCACGCGTGTGGCCACGATGGGCATACCGCCATGTTGTTGGCCGCCGCCAAAACCATTGCGAGTGACGCCACGTTTGACGGCACTTTGAATTTAATTTTTCAACCTGCCGAAGAAGGCGGCGGTGGTGCAGTGCGCATGATGGCCGATGGCTTGTTTGAGCATTACCCGTGCGACGCTGTGTTTGCCATGCACAACATGCCAGGCGTGCCGCAAGGCCACTTTGTGTTTCGCGATGGCGCGGCCATGGCGTCGAGCGACTATGTGACCATTCGCGTGCATGGCACAGGTGGGCATGGGGCCATGCCACATCGTGCGGCTGACCCGCTGGTGGCCGCTGCGTCCATCGTCATGGCGCTGCAAACCATCGTGGCCCGCAATGTTGACCCCTTGCACACCGCAGTGGTCACGGTGGGGGCGATGCACGCAGGCCAAGCCAACAACGTCATTCCGGCTTTGGCCACTTTGGAGTTGAGTGTGCGTGCCTTGGATGCCGATGTGCGCCGCTTGCTAGAGCAGCGCATCAAAGCCTTGGTGGCTGCACAGGCTGAGAGCTTTGGCGTGACGGCCGAAGTTGATTGGCGGCCCGGCTACTGTGTGCTGGTCAACAGCGTGGAGGAAACCAACTTCGCGCGTGACGTGGCGCTCAGTTTGGTGGGGGCAGAGCACGTCACCTTGCACGGCCCCGCGCTCACGGGCAGTGAAGACTTTGCTTTTATGCTCGAAAAAATTCCTGGCAGCTATTTGCTCATCGGCAATGGCGACGGCGACTCGGCTGGTGCGTGCATGGTGCACAACCCCGGCTACGACTTCAATGATGACAACATCGCCACCGGTGCGGCCTACTGGGTGGCGCTGGTAGAGAGGTATTTGTCCGTCTAGAATGATTTGAAATTCAATCGACGACACGTCGACGTGTTGACCGGGAGAGACTGCCAGCGTTTTCAAGCGTGTGGGCAGCGCCGAAGGAGCAACCGCCCCGGAAACTCTCAGGCAAAGGGACCGGTCACACGCACTATCTCTGAAGAGCTATTGGCGCTTACGTCCGCCAGTGCACCGAAGGAGCAAGCAAACCGCGTGAGTGGTTTGTGAATCTCTCAGGTCAAGATACAGAGGGGGCGCATTGGGCACGCGGCTTGCGTGCTTGGCGCACAACCCCTTGACGTCTTGAAAGCTCTTAATCATGAAAACCATCGCAATCATTGGTGGCGGCATCACCGGCGTGACCACCGCTTACGCACTCGCCAAGCGCGGCTTTGACGTCACTTTGTTTGAACGTCACCGCTATGCCGCCATGGAAACCTCGTTTGCCAACGGCGGCCAACTCTCGGCATCTAACGCCGAAGTGTGGACGCACTGGAGCACCATTCTCAAAGGTTTGAAATGGATGCTCAAGAGCGATGCACCGTTGTTGGTCAACCCCGCACCGACTTGGCACAAGCTCTCGTGGTTTGCCGAGTTCATGGCCTCCATTCCAGACTATGAACGCAACACGGTAGAAACCGCACGCATGGCTGTGGCCGCCCGCCAGCATTTGTTTGCATGGGCGGCGGAAGAGGGCATCGACTTTGACCACAAGCGCGAAGGCATCTTGCACATTTACCGCGACAAAAAAGGCTTTGACCATGCGGGCAAAGTGTCCGAGCTGTTGGCCAAAGGCGGCCTGCCACGCCGCGCGGTGACACCCACTGAAATGAAAGCCATCGAGCCCACGTTGGCAGGTACTTACTACGGTGGCTATTTCACCGAGAGTGACTCGACAGGCGACATTCACAAATTCACCAACGGTTTGGCTGCTGCTGCGGCTCGTTTGGGTGTGCGCACCTTGTATGGCCAAGACGTCGCAACCGTGCAAAGCAACGGCACACAAGTCGTTATCACCGTGGCACAAGAAGACGCCGCACCGAGCGTTCACACCTTTGATGGCGTGGTGGTGTGTGCGGGTGTGGCCAGCCGCGACTTTGCAGCGCAGTTGGGCGATCGTGTCAACATCTACCCCGTCAAAGGCTATTCCATCACCGTCAACTTGAACGACGCGGCCAGCCAAGCGGGCGCACCCAATGTGAGCTTGCTCGACGATGAAACCAAACTCGTCACCAGTCGCTTGGGGGTAGACCGCTTCCGCGTGGCGGGCACAGCCGAGTTCAACGGCGTGAACCGTGACATCCGAGCTGACCGCATTCGCCCATTGATCGATTGGGTGGAGCAATGTTTCCCCAACATCAACACCCGCTCCGTGGTGCCATGGGCAGGCTTGCGCCCCATGATGCCTAACATGATGCCGCGTGTGGGTAAGGGGCGTGCGGCCAATGTGTTCTACAACACGGGGCATGGCCACTTGGGCTGGACCTTGTCGGCAGTCACGGCCGATATGCTGGGCAACGTGGTGGCAGACACCGCCCGTGCCGTGCAAGTGCCGGGCCATTTGCAAACCGCTTGACCTGCCCAACGGGGCCTGCATGGCGCAGGCCTTGCTAGGGTTTATCCGAGACCTGTCCGTTTTGACTGGCGACAAAAATTGTATACACTTCATGTCACCTGTCGCAGCGGAGCAGGCCTTGGAGTCGAGGCCTTGTTCGCGACCCTCGTGCCATTCACAGCGCCCGCAGTGGTGAAAGGCAAACTAGCATCAAGTGACTGAGGTCTCGACATGGACGCATATTTTTTAGACTGGGCCAACCTGCTGTTGCGTTGGGTGCACGTCATCACCGCCATCGCATGGATCGGTTCTTCGTTTTACTTTGTCTTCTTAGACAACAACCTCATCAAACCCAACTCGCCTGACCTGCTTGAAAAAGGCGTGGACGGTGCGATGTGGGCTGTGCACGGCGGTGGTTTTTACAACCCGCAAAAGTACATGGTGGCGCCAAAGAAGATCCACACCAAACTGCACTGGTTCTATTGGGAAAGCTATTCCACTTGGCTCACGGGCTTTGGTTTGTTCACCGTTCTGTACCTTTGGAACGCGAGCACGTTTTTGATTGACAAGTCGCTCATGGACTGGTCGCCCGCTGCGGCCATCAGCGCAGCTTTGGGTTTCTTGGTCGCGTTTTGGTTGATCTATGACACCGTGTGTCGCGTGTTTGGCTTCCGTGAAAACGGCGAGCGCATCGTGGCCCTCACCATGATCGTGGTGGTGGCGTTTGCGTCTTGGCTGTCGTGCCAGTTATTTGCAGGCCGTGCAGCTTTCTTGTTGGTGGGCGCGATGATTGCCACATCGATGAGTGCCAACGTGTTCTTCTGGATCATCCCAGGCCAACGCAAGGTGGTGGCCGCCATGACATCGGGCGTGGCGATGGACCCCAAAGAGCTGGCCACGCACGGCAAGCGCGGCAAGCAGCGCAGCGTGCACAACACCTACTTCACGCTGCCCGTCATCTTTGCAATGCTGAGCAACCACTACAGCTTTCTGTACACGCACGAAAACCACTGGATCATCTTGGTGATGATGATGTTGGCCGGCGCCTTGATTCGTCAGTTCTTCGTGCAACGCCACGGCTACCACTTGGGCCGCGCCAAAAACCCGCTGCCGTTTGCCATTGCAGGTGTGGTGATTTTGCTGAGCGTCATTGTGTGGATGCGCCCAGCGCCATCTGCCACCGTAGCTGCAAGTGATGCGCCTGTGACGTTTGCAGAAGTGAATGCCATCTTTGTGCAACGCTGCCAAAGCTGCCACGGCGAGCAAGTGCAAATGAAGAACGTGCGCTTCGACACACCAGAAGGTGTGAAGCAACATGCTTTGGGCATTTACCAACAAGCCGTGGTGACCAAGCAAATGCCGATGAACAACGCCACAGGCATCACCGAGGCCGAACGTGCCACCATCAAGCGTTGGTACGAAGCAGGAGCCGCGCTGAGATAATCAGCGCCTATGACACTACGCCTGATGCTGGCTTTCGCCAGCACTCTTTTTTTTGCTGCTGCACAAGCGGGTGAAGTGACGGTGGCTGTCGCAGCCAACTTCACCGCTCCCATGCAAAAAATCGCCAAGGCGTTTGAGCAGGACACGGGGCACAAAGCCCAGTTGGCATTTGGTGCGACGGGCAAGTTCTACGCACAAATTAAAAACGGTGCGCCGTTTGCTGTGTTGTTGGCCGCCGATGACGAAACCCCTGCACGCTTAGAAAAAGAAGGCCTCGCTATTGCAGGCACGCGCTTTACTTATGCCACGGGCCGGTTGGCGCTGTGGAGCAAACAAGCCAACGTGGTGGATGACAAGGGGGAAGTGCTGCGCAGCAACAGCTTGAACAAGTTAGGGATCCACAAGATAGCCATTGCCGACCCCAAGCTCGCACCCTATGGCATTGCGGCGATGGAAGTGATTCACAAGATGGGCGTGCAGGGCAGCGTGATACCGAAGCTCGTGCAAGGCGAAAGCATTGGCCAGACTTACCAATTCGTCAGCACCGAAAACGCGCAGCTGGGTTTTGTGGCCTTGTCGCAAATCTCTGTTGATGGTCGCATTCCCCAAGGCTCGGCGTGGGTTGTGCCGCAACACTTGCACACGCCTTTGAAGCAAGATGCTGTGCTGCTCAATGCAGGTAAAGACAACGCGGCTGCAACGGCGCTGCTGAAATACCTGCAGGGCGACACTGCCAAAACCATCATCAAAAGTTACGGCTACGCCTTGTAAAGTGTGGGCATGAACTTAAGCGCCGAAGATTTTCAAGCCATCTCGCTGACGCTGCAACTCGCCAGCGTCACCACGGTGTTGCTGCTGTTGCTGGCCACGCCCGTGGCGTGGTGGCTGGCGCATACGCAGTCGGCTTGGCGTGCGCCTGTGGCCTCGCTCGTCGCGCTGCCTTTGGTGTTGCCGCCTACGGTGTTGGGTTTTTATTTGTTGCTGGCGCTCGGGCCCAATGGCCCGATTGGCCAATTCACCCAGTGGGCGGGCTGGGGCACGTTGGCGTTTAGCTTTTGGGGCTTGGTGTTGGGCTCAATCGTGTATTCGTTGCCGTTTGCTGTGCAGCCTCTGGTTAATGCTTTTGAGGCGATGGGCCCACGCCCGATGGAAGTGGCTGCCACTTTGCGAGCCAGCAAGTGGGATGCTTTCTTTACCGTGGCCGTGCCTTTGGCCAAACCTGGTTTTGTGATGGCTGCGATGTTGAGCTTTGCGCACACCGTGGGCGAGTTTGGTGTGGTGCTGATGATTGGCGGCAACATCCCCGACAAAACGCGCGTGGTGTCCACCCAAATTTATGGCCATGTGGAAGCGATGGAATACAGCCAAGCGCATGGTTTGGCGGGCGTGATGTTGGTGTTCTCGTTTGTGGTGTTGTTGGGCTTGTCGTGGTTTAACCGTCGTACGACTCGTCATCAAAAGGTGGGTGCATGAACATCCACCTGCAGCTCGATATTGCGCGTGCCGACTTTGATGTGTCAGTGGATGTGCAGCTGCCCGCACACGGCATCACCGTCATCTATGGCCCCTCCGGCTGCGGCAAAACCACCTTGCTGCGCTGTGTTGCAGGCCTAGAGCCGCAAGCGCGTGGCATGGTGCAGCTGGGTCATGAGGTTTGGCAAAACGATGCGCAGAACGTGTGCCTACCCACGCACCAACGTGCCTTGGGCTATGTGTTTCAAGAGGCGTCGTTGTTTGACCACTTGGATGTGGCGGGCAACTTGGCCTACGGCCATCAGCGTGCGGAAAAGCTCAGCCGCAACGCGATGAGCCAAGCCGTGGTGCAACAGGTGACTGAGCTGCTGGGCATTGGCCACTTGCTCAAACGCCGCAGCCACGAGCTATCGGGCGGCGAGCGCCAACGCGTGGCGATTGCCCGTGCCTTGGTCACACAGCCGCGTTTGTTGTTGCTCGACGAACCCTTGGCTGCACTCGACCACGCACGAAAACAAGAAGTGTTGCCGTGGCTTGAAAAACTGCGCGACGATTTAAATATCCCCATGCTCTACGTCACTCACGCGGTTGATGAAGTGGCGCGCTTGGCCGACACACTTGTAGTGATGAACCAAGGCCGTGTGCAAGCCAACGGCCCTGTTGCCGAGGTGCTGACCCAAGCCAACTTACCCGTGGTGGTGGGTGAGGATGCAGGCGCGTTGCTCACAGGCATCGTGCTGGCCATCGACACACAATGGCACTTGGCTCAGGTCGGCTTTGCCGGTGGTGTGCTGTGGGTGCGTGACAGTGGCTTGGCGGTGGGTCAAACCGTGCGCCTTCGTGTGCTGGCCCGCGATGTGAGTGTGACCTTGCACGAAGCCACACACACCAGCATTCAAAACCACGTGCCCTGCGTGGTGGACGCCATCACGCCAGAGGCACATCCGTCACAAATGCTGCTGCGTTTGAGTTGTGGCGATACCGTGCTGCTGGCACGCGTCACGGCGCGTGGCGTGCATGACTTGGAGTTGCAGATGGGCATGCCTGCGTGGGCGCAGGTGAAGTCGGTGGCGCTCGTTAAATAAACGCAAGTGTTTGTGTACTTGCGGGCTTAGGCAGACTCGCAAAATTGTGGAACCACCACAAGTAACGTATGTGTTACCATTAACATGCCAATCAAAGTAGAAGAGTACCTACGCGAGGACGCCTCAAGCCCTTATAAAACTTGGTTTGACAGCTTGCCAGCGCAAGCTGCTGCCAAGGTGACGGTGGCCAAACTTCGCATGGAGTTAGGCAACACGTCAAATATCAAGTGGTTTGACGGCATGGGCGAATACGTCATCGACTGGGGGCCGGGCTACCGGATTTACCTAGCCAAAGAAGGTGACACGCTCATCATTTTGTTTGGCGGTGGAACCAAGCGCGGGCAACAGCGCAACATCGACAAGGCCAAGGTTTTGTTGGCTGAGTACAAAGCCCGTAAAAAGCAAAAGAGGTGAACATGGCGCTGACCAGAAATTTCAAAGAAACCGTCATTCAACGCGTGCAGACCGATGCATCGTTTGCACAAGCCTTGCTCGACGAAGCCGCTACTTTGTTCTTGAATGGCGAGCCAGAAACCGCACGACTCATCTTGCGCGACCTCGTCAACGCCACGATTGGGTTTGAGCAACTCGCCACGATGACGCATAAACCTAGCAAGAGCTTGCACCGCATGTTGTCGCCCACGGGGAACCCGAGCATGGACAACTTGGCAGCTATCTTTTTGGCGATGCGCGAGAAGCTGCAAGTGAGCTTGTCTGCCCACTCAGTGGCGGTTTAAAACCACCAAGCCACCGCATAAGGAATCATCACCGCACCCACAATGCCGTGTAGGCCCATGCCTAGGCTGGCATACGCACCGGCTTCTGGGTGCACGCTGAACGCGCGCGATGCGCCTAAGCCGTGCGCGGCCACGCCGAGGGCAAAGCCGCGTTGCCACCATCGCGTGACGCGCAAGGCGTCAAGCACGTAGCGACCCAGAATGGCGCCCAAGATGCCTGTGCTCACCGCAAAGATAGCCGTCAACGTGGGTGAGGCTTGCACCCGTTCGGCAATGCCCATCGCAATCGGCGCGGTGACCGACTTGGCCACTAAGCTGCTCACCAACGATTCGTCCACACCCAACCAACGCGCCATACCCACGGCGGTGAACACCGAGGTGATGCCACCCGCTATCAGAGACAGCAGCAACACGCCCATACGCCCTTTGAGCGACGCAAAACCTTTGTAGATCGGAATGGCCAGCGACACCGTGGCCGTGCCCAGCAAGAAGTGCACAAACTGCGCACCCTCGAAATACTTGGCATACGGCATGTCGAGCACGCTGATGCTGAACGTGACCACCACCACCGCAATTAATACAGGGTTGGCCAGCGGGTTGCGCTGGCTGCGCTCGTACAGCGTGAGGCCCAACAAATATGCGCTCAGTGTCAGCACCAAGGCCAGTAGCGGGCTGCCCGAGAGGTACACCCAGATGTCAGAGATGGGCGGCAACTGCGTTTGAAATTCGTTACGCATCGGTCGGCTCCTTCTTGGCCAACACTTTGAGCAAGCCCGCCGTCACCGCCACCGTGGCCACCACGCTCACCACCAGCGCCGCGCTGATGGCCCACGCATTGGCCTGCAACACGGGCAAGTAAAGCACCACGCCCACCGACGCGGGGATGAACAACAACCCCAAGTGTTGCAGAACGCTGCCACCCACCAAATCAATCGCCGCAGGCACGTGGCCGCGCACGCTCAGATACGCCAGCAACAAAACCAAGCCCAACACAGGGCCTGGGATGAAGGGCAGGGCGAACTTAGAGATGAGTTCGCCGAGGGCTTGGAAGATGAAGAGTTGGACGAGGCCTTGGATCATGCATGCCAGTGTAGGCGTGTACGTGTGTGGTGGCGAGTGCAAACAGTTTTGACTTTTCGTTTCACTCTCTAGTGGTCAGGCTTCTAAAAATGGAGCGCACTAGAGAGGTTTTCATGGCCAAACATGGAAGTATCTAAATGGATACAATAAAGCGATACCACCTAGAGCAAACATCTGCGTTCAGTCGCTGGCTTAAAAATCTGAAGGACTTGCAAGCCAAAGCAGCCATTGTGTTGCGGCTCAAGCAAGTGCAAGCGGGTCACTTGGGTGATGTGAAGTCTGTGGGAGGTGGGGTATCAGAACTGCGATGGCACTTGGGGCCGGGCTATCGCGTGTATTTTTGTAAGCGTGGAGATCAGATTATTTTGTTGCTCGCGGGCGGCGACAAGTCAACACAGCAGCGAGACATCGTTCGCGCCCAACAATTGGCCAAGGAGCATACGCATGGGTAAGACAACAGAATTCGACGCAGCCAGTTACCTCGATAGCGAGGAGATGATCGCCGAGTACCTGAACCAAGCTTTAGCTAGCGGTGACACTGACTTGTTGCTCTCTGCCATTGGCGACGTGGCCAAAGCCAGAGGCATGGCACAGATAGCGCGGGACACGGGCTTGGGGCGCGAGAGTTTGTACAAAGCCTTTGCGGTAGGCGCTAAGCCGCGCTTTGACACGGTGCTTAAAGTATTGCGTGCTTTGGGCGTTGAAATACACGCCTATCCACAAGCGCACTGATCTTTACTTTGCCCCCAACGCCAATTGCAACGCCAGCTGGTTATGCGTCTCAATCAACGGCCCCATGTCCACCGTGGCAATCTCACCTTGGCGCACCACCACACGCCCATTGACGATGGTGTAGTCTGCGTTGTCGCTGGCGCACAGCAGCAGCGCTCCCACGGGGTCGTGCACGGCGCCACCGGCCATGCTGAGGGTGTCGGTGCGGAACATGGCGATGTCGGCGCAATAGCCCTCTTTGATTTGCCCCAGCTCGTGGGCGCGGCCCAGCACTTCAGCGCCGCCGCGTGTGGCTAGGCGCAGGGCGTCGCGCGGAGTCATCTCGGCAGGGCCGT
This sequence comes from Limnohabitans sp. MORI2, assembly GCF_027925025.1. NCBI lineage: Bacteria > Pseudomonadati > Pseudomonadota > Betaproteobacteria > Burkholderiales > Comamonadaceae > Limnohabitans > Limnohabitans sp. MORI2. The sequence continues at coordinate 1,964,816 of NZ_AP027058.1, read as the reverse complement.
GGTCGCAACCAAAGTCGTCCAGTGCTCGGCCCACGCGTGCCAGCAGCATGGCTTGGCGTGCTTCGTTCAGCAGGTGCGCCGCATCGTTGCTAGCGCTGCCGTCGACGCCCAAACCAATCGGCACCCCGGCGTCTAGCATTTTGCGCAGGGGCAGGATGCCGCTCGCCAATCGCATATTGCTGCACGGGCAGTGGGCAATGCCGGTGCGTGTGCGTGCAAACAAATACGTGCCTTCATCGTCCAGCTTCACGCAGTGGGCGTGCCACACGTCATTGCCAACCCAGCCTAAGTCTTCGGCGTATTGCGCGGGGGTGCAGTTGAATTTTTCTTTCGTGTACGCAATGTCGTGGTCGTTCTCGGCCAAGTGCGTGTGCAGGCGCACCTTGTGCGCGCGGGCCAGTTTGGCAGCTTCGCGCATGAGGTCTTGGCTCACGCTAAAGGGCGAGCAAGGGGCCACAGCCACGTGGGTCATCGCGCCAAAGCTGGCGTCGTGATACGTCTCAATCAGGCGTTGCGTTTCTTTGAGGATGAAGGCTTCTTTTTCCACCACGCGGTCGGGCGGCAGGCCGCCTTGGCTTTCGCCCACGCTCATGCTGCCGCGAGTGGCCGTGAAGCGCATACCGATCGTGTGCGCGGCTTCGATGCTGTCGTCCAGTCGCACGCCGTTGGGGTAGATGTACAGGTGGTCGCTGCTGGTGGTGCAGCCACTCAGCAGCAGCTCGGCCATCGCCACCTGGTTAGACACCAACACCATCTCGGGTGTGAGCCCCGCCCAAATGGGGTACAGCCCTTGCAGCCAGCTGAACAGCTCTGCGTTTTGCACCTGCGGCACGGCACGCGTGAGGCTTTGCACCATGTGATGGTGCGTGTTGATCAGGCCAGGCACCACCACGTGGCGGCGTGCGTCAATCACTTCGTCGACTTGCTTCAAAAGCTCGTCGATGTTTTCGTTGGCAGGAATGATGCGATCGATACGACCATCACGTAGCAGCAGCGAAGCGTCTTTGAGTTCGGTGTTGGCATCGTCTTGTGTGGCGATGCAGCGGGCGCGGTGGATGAGCAAGGTGGTCATGGACTTGTCCTTCAAAAACAATCAAACAAGTCGTGGCCGAGTCCCCTTGGTTTGGGCGAGCACCACGTTGCCGCGCATCCCGGGCTTTTGCAGTGCTGTGATTTTAGGCTTTTGGCAACACCTGATTCACCGGCACCCCGCGCACAAACGCTTCCACGTTGTCGATGAGCTGATCGGCCAAGGCCTGAATGGCCTCAGCACTCGCCCATGCCACGTGCGGGGTGAGGATGAAGTCGGGGCGGTCCAGCAATGCCATGAATGGATGGTCTGCGGGCGGTGGCTCCACGCTGGTTACATCAAACGCTGCACCTGCAATGTGGCCGGCTTGCAGCGCGGGGCCGACAGCGGCTTCGTCTACCAAGCCACCGCGTCCGGTGTTGATGAGCAAGGGCTTGCGCGCCATCTGTGCAAACTCTGCTGCACCAATCATGTGGCGTGTGTTGGTGTTGAGCGGGCAGTGCAGGGTGAGGATGTCGGACTGCTTCAGCACTTCTTCAAATGGGGTGTACAGGCTGCCTTGGCCTGTGCGACCTTTGTGCGCCGAGAACAGCACGCGCATGCCCAAGGCGCGGCCAATGGCAGCCACCGATTGGCCCAACACGCCGTCACCAATCACGCCGAGCGTTGAGCCTGCGAGGTCACGAATGGGGTAATCGAAAAAGCAAAACTGTGCAGCCTCTTGCCAGCGCCCAGTCTTCACCGCATCGCGGTACGCGCAGATGCTGCGGCGCAACGCGAAGATGAGCGCAAAGGTGTGTTCGGGCACGGTGTGCTTGGCGTAGTTGCGCACATTGCTCACCACGATGCCGCGTTGTTGGCAGGCTTGCAGGTCAATGTTGTCGGTGCCTGTAGCGGCCACAGCAATCAGTTTGAGCTTTGGGGCTTGAGCCAAAACTTCAGCCGGCAGCTTGACCTTGTTGACGATGACGATGTCGGCATCTGCAATGCGCGCCGCTGCTTGATCAGCGCTGGTGCGGTTGTGTTGCACCCACTCGTGTGCGAATGACGGGGCACGTAAGGTGGTGTAGGGCGAAATGGTGTCGCGGTCGAGGAAAACGATTTTCATGGCTGGCAATTTCTCAACAAAAGGTGTGTGTGCAAGGGCAGGCGTCGAATGTCAGGTGAACCAACCTCATGCCAACAAGCGGCGAGCTTCAGCCACCACCGCTTCAGGCGTGATGTTGAAGAGTTTGTACAACTCATCTGCGGGGCCCGAAGCGCCAAAGCCAGTCATGCCCACAAAGCCGCCGTCGATGCCAAGGTAAGCATCCCAACCTTGGCGCACTGCAGCTTCTACACCTATGCGCACAACGTCGCCCAACACACTGCGCTTGTAGGCGGCGTCTTGCACGTTGAACAACTCCCAGCAGGGCATGGATACCACGGCCGTGCCCACGCCTTGCGCTTCCAGCTGTTCGCGCGCTTGCACGGCCAGCAACACTTCAGAGCCTGTGGCCAGCAAAGTCACTTGGCGTGGGCCACACGCTGCTTCGTGCAGCACATACGCGCCTCGGCTTGTGAGGTTGTCGGTGGTGTGTGTGTGACGCACCAAGGGCAATGATTGGCGTGCAAACACCATGCTCACAGGCCCGTCTTGGTGTGCCAATGCCAGCTCCCAGCACTCGGCCGCTTCCACTGCATCAGCCGGACGCATGACCCACATATTGGGCATGGCACGCAGCGAAGCGATGATTTCCACCGGTTGGTGTGTTGGGCCATTGCGGCCAATGCCAATCGAGTCGTGACTGAACACAAACTTCACAGGCAAGCCCATAAGCGCGGCCATGCGCATGGCAGGGCGTTCGTAGTCGGCAAACGCGAGGTAGGTGACCGACAGGGGAATGATGCCGCCGTGTGCCGCCATGCCGTTGGCCATCGAGCCCATCACATGCTCGCGCACGCCGCAGTGCACATACGAGCCTGCGCGGTCGTGCGCGCTGAAAGCGGTCAAGCCGCGCTTGTGGCTGGTGGGCGCTTCGAGGTCGGCACAGCCCACCATGCGCTCGGGCAACATGTGGGTGAGCAGGTCGTTGATTTCAGCGGAGATGAAGATGCCGCTTGGCGCGGGTGGTGCACTCTGTGCTTTGTGTTTGTAGTCGTGCAACACCTGTTGCCAGTTGGCAGGCAATTCGCCGCGCATCACGCGTTCAAACTCAGCACGTTCGGCAGCGGGCAGGGCGGCCACGCGGGCTTGCCAGGCTTGGTAGTCGCCAGCGCTGCGTTGGCCTGCAGAGCGCCATGCTTGCTGCACGTCCGCAGGAATTTCAAACGGGCCGTGCTTCCACCCCAACAGTTCGCGTGCCGCTTGTGCATCTTCTTCAAACAAGCGACCACTGTGCCCGCCGCGTTGGCCTTGTAGGCGCGCAATGCCTTTGGCAATCACCGTGCGGCACGCCAGCATGGACGGGCGTGGGTCTTGGCGTGCAGCGTCCAGCGCGGCAGACACCGCTTCAATGTCGTGGCCGTCGAGCTCAATCACATGCCAGCCTGCGATGCGAAAGCGCTCTGACACGTTCTCGCTGATGGACAAGTCGGTGCTGCCGTCGTCGGTGATGAGGTTGTCATCCCACAGCAAGATGAGCTTGCTCAGTTGCAAATGACCGGCCAGTGAAATCATTTCTTGGCCCACACCTTCTTGCAGGCAACCGTCGCCCACAAACGCATAGGTGAAGTGGTTGACTAGGTCGTTGCCAAAGCGGGCGTTCAAGTAAGCCTCGGCCACCGCCATACCAAAGGCGTTGGCAATGCCTTGACCCAGTGGGCCGGTGGTCACTTCAATGCCGTTGGCTGCAACGTGTGCTGCGCCGTGGGGGCGCTCGGGGTGGCCTTCGCACACCGAGCCCAACACGCGAAAGCGCTTGATTTCTTCAATCGGAAAAGCGGGGTAGCCGGTCAGGTGCAACAGCGAATACAGCAGCATAGAGCCATGTCCGTTGGACAACACCACACGGTCGCGGTCAAACCAACCGGCGTCTTGTGGGTGGTACTTCAGGTGACGGGTGTACAGCGCGGTGGCAATTTCGGCCATGCCCAGCGGCACACCTTGGTGGCCTTCTTGGGCTTTGACGATGGCGTCAATCGAGAGAAAACGGATGGCGTGCGCCAGAGCTTGTTGTGGGTGTGTGTGCGTCATGGCGGTGGATTTTTCCCATCCGCATACATGAACGCAAGCGATGAATATTCAGGTTTGAATGAACTTAATTCAACCTTTGGTCGGTGATGCTTCTTCTCTCAACCACTCCACAAAACTCTTCACCTCAGGCCGCGAAGCGTGGCGTGCGGGGTAGACCATGAAGTGGGCTTGGGCTTCCATGCTGAGCTTGTCGCCAAACACAGCTTGAAGTTTGCCGCTGCTGATGAGCGATTGGCCGATGCTGGCGCTCTCCAGCGCCACGCCGAGTTTTTGCACGGCAGCATCGAGGCTCATCATGGCGCGGTCGAAGCGCAGGCCCATGCGTTCTGGGCGCACATCGCCGCCGAAACGAGCAAACCACTCAGGCCATTGCACCAAGTTCACACTCGATTGAATGAGCGGCACACGCAGCAAATCGGCAGGTTCATGCAAAGCATGGGTGCGAATGAACTCTGGGCTGGCCAGCGGCATGATGCGCTCGGTGAAGATAGGCTCCACTTCGAGGTTGGGCCAGTTGGGCATGCCGTAACGGATATCGATGTCCATTTGCCCCAACTGAAAGTCCGAGTGCACATGCGATGCCGACAGCATGAGGGAAATGTTGGGGTGGCGTTCGCCAAAGCGCGCAATGCGCGGCATCAGCCACAGGCTGGCAAAGCTGGGGCTGCTGTGCACATACAAGGTGTCTTGCACGCCGTGTCGCAAGTCTTCGGTGGCGGTGTTGATGGCGCCCAAGGCGCTGGCCACACGTTGCAGGTATTGCTGACCAGCAGGGGTCATTTCCACGCCTCGGGCCGAACGCTCAAACAAACGCACATGCAGCAGGCCTTCGAGCTTGGCCACTTGGTGGCTGACGGCTGAAGGGGTGAGGTGCAGCTCCTCGGCCGCCAGCGCAAAGCTCTTGCGGCGGGCGATGGTTTCAAAGGCTTGTAGGGCGGCTAGTGGCGGGATCATGGCTTGAAATCCGTTCAATTGTTGCAGTGCAACATGAATTAAATTGAATTGCTGGTGAGTTTATATCGTTTGTCTTCATGCAAAAGCCTGCCAACAATCACGCCACTCGATCAACGCAGTGCAATCAAAAGGAGACACGCATGCTGCTCAAAGACAAAGTCGCCGTCATCACTGGCGGTGCAGGTTTAAACGGTTTGGGTTTTGCCACCGCCCGCATGATGGCGGCACAAGGTGCCAAGATCGTCATTCTCGATTTGGAAGTGGCCAACCCTCAAGCCGCCGCCACCCAACTTGGTGCTGAGCATCTGGGGCTGGTGGCCAACGTGACTGACAAAGCATCTTGCGAAGCAGCCGTGGCGCAAATCAAAGCCAAGTACGGTCGCGTGGACATCTTGGTCAACAACGCCGGTATCACCCAACCCGTGAAGTTCTTGGACATCACAGGCAGCGACTACGACCGCATCATGGACGTGAGCCTGCGTGGCACGCTCTACGCCTCACAAGCCGTGTTGCCTTTGATGATTGCGCAAAACAGCGGCTCCATCGTGTGTATTTCTTCCGTGTCTGCCCAACGTGGCGGTGGCATTTTAGGTGGCCCTCACTACTCGGCAGCCAAAGCAGGTGTGCTCGGTCTGGCCCGCGCCATGGCTCGCGAGTACGGCGGCAACAACATCCGCGTCAATTGCGTGACACCTGGTCTCATCGCCACCGACATCAACAAGGGCAAGATTCCCGAAGATAAGCGCCAAGGCATTTTGGACGGCATCCCACTCGCACGCATTGGCGAACCCAATGACGTCGCAGGTTGCGTGGTGTTCCTCGCCAGCGACTTGTCCAAGTACTGCACCGGCGTCACGCTCGACGTGAACGGTGGCATGTTGATTCACTAAGTTTTCCCTCGTCAGTCAACCACTTCAAAAACATCAGGAGACAAATCCATGAAACACGTATCTTTCATCCGTCGTACCGTATTGGCCACAGCTTTGCTCGCCGTCACCGGCTTTGCATCGGCTCAAACCGTCAAGCTGACCATGGCCCACGGCAATCCACCTGACAACCCTCGCCACGTGGCCGCTGTGAAGTTTGCCGAAACCGTCAAAGCCAAAACCAATGGCCGCGTTGAAATTCAAGTGGCGCACTCAGCCCAGTTGGGCGATGACGCTGCGATGGTGACAGCCTTGCGTTCTGGCACGCTGGACTTCTCGGCCAACAGCCAAGGCGCTGTGTCGTCGGTGGTGCCTGAGTACGCTGCCTTGGGCATGCCTTTCTTGTTTGGCAACGTGCAAAAAGCGTGGGAAGTGATGGACGGCCCCATCGGCAAAGAGTTGGGTGACAAGACCGCTGCTAAAGGCATGGTGTTGTTGGGCTTGTGGGACAACGGCATTCGCCAAATGTCCAACAGCAAGCGCCCCATCAAGTCGCCAGCCGACATGAAGGGCCTGAAGATGCGCACACCACCAGACGCTGTGACTGTGGACATCATGCAAGCCATGGGTGCCGATGCACAACAAATCAAGTTCTCTGAGTTGTATGTCGCCTTGCAACAAGGCGTGGTCGATGGCCAAGAAAACCCACTGACCAACATCGCGTCCGCCAAACTGTACGAAGTGCAAAAGTACATCTCGTTGTCAGGCCACAAGTACGAATCCACCCCGTTCTTGATGAGCAAGCGCACTTGGGACCGCATGACACCTGCTGACCAAAAAGTGGTGACTGAAGCTGCGGCTGAAGCCACCCAATTGCAACGCCGCTTGAACAAAGAAGTGGACGACAAATTGGTAGCCGACCTCAAAGGCAAAGGCGTGCAGATTGACACCATCGACCGCAAAGCGTTTGTGGACGCATCTGCCTCTGTCTACACCAAGTGGACCTCTGGCCCCATCGGTGACTTCGTGACACGCGTGGTGCAAGCCGCTCGTTAATTGTTCTTCAACCAGGGCCCGCTGCATCAGCGGGCCCGCAAGGTGTTGCCATGAATCCTCTCTTCAAAGCGATCGACTCGGTCATCTCTTGGTGGTGTCACACGGTGCTGTACATCACGTTGTCCGTGGTGTTTGTCATCCTCAGTGTGAATGTGTGTTTGCGCTATGCCGCAGGCACCAGCCTGTCATGGGCGTCGGAGCTGCCCGAGCTGATGTTCCCTTGGATGATCATGTCGGGTGTGGTCATTGCCGCACAACATGGCTCACACATTGCTGTGGTGTTGCTGACCCAAAAACTCGGCGCGGCCCGCCGCTGGGTGTTGACCGGCGCATCCTTGGTGGTGGCGGGTTTGTACTTGGGCTTGGCCTATGCCGCTTGGCCCGTGTTTGAAATTGCTGCGGACGAGCGTTCGCCCATCATGCAAGTGCCAGGCTCGGTGAGCGTGGGTTGTTTGCTGCTCGGGTTTGTGATGCTCGCCATCGTCACGCTGTGCCGTTTGCCCCAAGTGTGGCGCGGTGAAGAACACAACGAAATTGGAGCCGACGCATGACCCTCTTAATCATTGCTTTGTTCATCGCTGCGGCGCTGTTCTCTATTCCTATCGCGCATTCGCTGGTGTTGGCGTCTGTGGCGGGTTTGCTCATCATTGACCGTGTGCCTGTGCACTTGGCGGTGGAGCAAATGATCACGCAAACGCAAAGTTTTCCGCTGATCGCGATTCCGTTTTTCATGATGACGGGAGCGTTGATGGTCAGCGGTCGTTTGGGTCAGAGCTTGGTCAACTTGCTCACCATGATGATTGGCCGTGTGCACGGCGGCCCTGCGCAAGTGGGCGTGTTGTCGTCCACCATTTTTGGTGGTGTGTCGGGCTCTGCGGTGGCGGATGCTTCTGCGATTGGTTCCATGTTGATTCCATGGCTCAAAAAGCTGGGCTACCCCGCGCCATTCGCGGCAGGCACCTTGGCCGCCGCCGCCACGATTGACATCTTGATTCCACCCTCGATTCCGATGATCGTGTACGCCTTGGTATCGGGTGCGTCCATTGGTGCTTTGTTTGTGGCGGGCATCTTGCCTGGTCTTTTGATGTGCGGCGGCTTCATGCTGGTGTGCTACGTGCAGGGGCGTCGTCGCAACTTCCCGCGTGACACCACGCCGTTTGAGTGGGGCGCATTCATGCACCAGTTGTTGCATGCTGGTCCCGCGCTGGCGATGCCTGTGCTCATCATCATCTTCTTGCGCTTTGGCATTGCCACACCCACCGAAGTGAGCGTGATGTCGACCCTGTACGCCTTGGTGGTGTCGGGCTTGGTGTACCGCGATTTGGATATGACCAAGTTGAAGTCTGCAGCGATCGAAGCTGGTATCTCCACTGGTGTGGTGTTGCTCATCATCATGGCCTCTAGCGTGGTGGGTTGGATCGTGACGTATGAGCAGTTGCCTGCCGCCTTCACCCTGTATGCCAAAGAAACTTTGCAAGAGCCTTGGCTCATCATCTTGGCGATGAACCTCATCATGTTGGCCACCGGCATGTTCATTGACTTGCCTGCGGCGGTGTTGTTGCTCACGCCCATGTTTGTGCCACTCGCTTCTGCCGTGGGCATGGACACCATTCAGCTGGGCATCATGATGATCGTGAACTTGTCCATCGGCTTGTACCACCCACCGATTGGCACCACGCTCTTCATCACCAGCTCAATTGCCAAAGTGCGCATTGGTGATGTGGTGATGGAGCTGATTCCTTTCTACGCGGTTGCAATCGCGCTCTTGCTCGGTTTTGCCTACTTGCCTTGGCTGACCTTGCGTTGATTCACTTTGTTTGACTAAGACCTATGAGTACTCTTCAAGAAATTGCCAGCTGCGCTTGGCGCATCCGCCGCTATGCGGTGCGCATGGGTGAGGTGCAAGGCCAAGGCTATGTGGGCCAAGCCTTGGGCTATGCCGATGTGTTGGCGGTGGCCTACGGCCACGCCATGAAATTCAAACCCGAAGACCCCGAGTGGGAAGGGCGCGATCGCTTTTTGCTCTCGCACGGCCATTACGCCATTGCGCACTACGCCGCGATGATCGAGGCGGGCATCATCCCCGAAACCGAACTCGAAACCTACGGTAGCGACGACAGCCGTTTGCCCATGTCTGGCATGGCTACGTACACGCCGGGGATGGAAATCTCGGGCGGCTCATTGGGCCAAGGTTTGCCCATCGGTGTGGGCATTGCCTTGGGTCTACGCCATCAAGGCAGCAAAGCCTTTGTGTACAACTCCATGTCCGATGGCGAGTTGGACGAAGGCTCTACGTGGGAAGCCGCCATGTCTGCTGCCCATCATGGGTTGGGCAACTTGATTTGCATGGTGGACATCAACAACCAACAAGCCGATGGTCAGTCCAGCAAAGTTTTGGGCTTTGAGCCACTGGCCGACAAATGGGCTTCGTTTGGCTGGCATGTGCAACGCGTTGATGGCAACCACTTGCCCGCCGTTGTGCGTGCGTTTGATACCGCCCGCGCATTGAGCGATGCCAAACCCCGCGTGATCTTGTGCGACACCTTGATGGGCAAAGGTATCCCGTTCTTAGAAGCTCGCGAGAAAAACCACTTCATCCGCGTTGACCCTCCTGAGTGGCAACAAGCCTTAGAAGTGTTGGACGCCAACCGTCCTTAAAGGAATAGACATGAGTTCTGTCACTGAAAAAAAACCTCGGCTGACCACCTCAGCCATGATTGCCTCCATCGCGTCTGAAGGCCAACGCGTGCAAGCTGCGCCCTTTGGTAAAGCCTTGGTGGAATACGCAGCTAGCCACCCCGAAGTGGTAGGTATGACCGCCGACTTGGCCAAGTACACCGACTTGCATTTGTTTGCACAGGCCTATCCCGAGCGCTTTTTCCAAATGGGCATGGCCGAGCAGTTGCTCATGGGTGCTGCGGGTGGCATGGCCAAAACAGGTTTGGTGCCATTCGCCACGACCTATGCTGTGTTTGGCACACGCCGCGCGTATGACTTCATCCATCAAGTGATCGCCGAAGAAAACTTGAACGTCAAGATTTGCTGCGCCTTGCCCGGTCTCACCACCGGCTACGGGCCCAGCCACCAAGCCACCGAAGACCTCGCAATGATGCGTGCCATTCCCGGCCTCACGGTGGTGGACCCTTGCGATGCGCTCGACATCGAGCAAGCTGTGCCGCAAATCGCTGCCCACCAAGGCCCCGTGTACATGCGCTTGTTGCGTGGCAACGTGCCGCTGGTGCTGGACGAATACAACTACAAGTTCGAGTTGGGCAAAGCCAGGCTGCTGCGCGAAGGCAATGATGTGCTGGTGATTTCCAGTGGTTTCATGACCATGCGTACGCTCGAAGTGGCGAAGGCGCTCGAAGCCGACAAGGTGAATGTGGCTGTGCTGCATTGCCCCACCATCAAGCCCCTCGACGACGCCACCATCTTGGCCGAAGTGCGCAAGCCCGGTCGTTTGGTCGTGGTGGCTGAAAACCATTCTGTGATTGGCGGCCTGGGCGAAGCGGTGGCTGGTTTGTTGTTGCGCGAAGGTGCAGCTCCTGCCAAGTTCCGCATGCTGGCCTTGCCCGATGCGTTCTTGGACGCGGGCGCCTTGCCCACCTTGCACGACCGCTACGGCATTTCCGCTGAGAAGATGTCGGCCACGATCAAAGGCTGGTTGGCTTAAGCGTGCCTGTGTGCGTGGTGGCTTGAGTGGGTGAGTGCAGCGTTACGATAGTCAGATGACCGACCCACGCACAGCCCCTCAAGCCTTTTTGCGACAGCTCTACGACGCTGCCGTACACCGCGCCTTGCCCCTGCACAACACCGCAGCCTATTTGCCGCCGCCACCCAAAGGTCGTACGGTCGTGTTGGGTGCGGGCAAAGCAGGTGGGGCGATGGCGCAAGCGGTGGAGGCGTTGTGGCCTGCTGACAAACCTTTGTCGGGTTTGGTGGTCACGCGCTACCACCACATACCACCGCGCCCAGCGGGCGTGCCTGAGCGCATTGAGGTGGTCGAGGCCTCTCACCCCGTGCCCGACGCGGCTGGCCTGGTAGCGGCTGAGCGCATCTTGGCGCTGACGCAGGGGCTGACCGAAGACGATTTGGTGCTGTGCCTTATTTCAGGCGGTGGCTCTGCTTTGCTCACGCTGCCCGCCGATGGGTTGACGCTGGAAGACAAACAACGCATCAACAAAGAGCTGCTCAACAGCGGTGCCAACATTGGCGAAATGAACTGTGTGCGCAAGCACCTCTCTCGCATCAAAGGTGGCCGCTTGGCCGCCGCGTGCGCCCCTGCGCAAGTGGTGACGCTCACCATCAGCGATGTGCCGGGCGACGATCCCTCGGTCATCGCCAGCGGACCCACCGTGGCTGATGCGACGACCTGTGCCGATGCGTTGGCGATTTTGAAGCGCTACCAAATTGAAGTGCCTGCAAGTATTGAAGCCGCATTGAAAGCAGGCACGCTCGAAACACCCAAGCCCAGCCCAGCGTGGGACAAGAACCCAGTGCACCTGATTGCCACCCCCCAACAGTCGCTAGATGCCGCCGCCGAGCTGGCGCGTGCCGCAGGCTTGAATGCCTATGTGTTGAGCGACGAGCTAGAAGGCGAATCCCGCGAAGTGGGCAAGGTCCACGCCGCGTTAGCGCGTGCGGCAGCGCACGGCAAAGGCCCGTTCCAAAAGCCCTGCGTCATCTTGAGCGGTGGCGAAACCACCGTAACGATCCGCAAAGACCTGCGTGCGCAAGGGCGCTCTGCGCAGGTCAAGGAGGAGACCGCGCAGCGGTCGGGGGACACGGAGCCGAGCGCTCTGCCGCATGCTCGGCCTGGCCGTGGCGGCAGAGCAGGGGAGTTCTGCCTAGGCCTAGCCGTAGCCTTGCAAGCGCAGCCCAATGTGTGGGCCATCGCCGCCGACACCGATGGCATCGACGGCATCGAAGACAACGCCGGAGCCTACGTGTCGCCCGACACCTTGGCCCGCGCCGAGGCCAAAGGCGTGAAAGCCGCTGACTGCCTCGACCGAAACGACGCCTACGGTTTTTTCGAAGCGGTGGGCGACCTGGTGGTCACAGGCCCCACACACACCAATGTGAACGACTTTCGCGCCATCTTGGTGCTTTGAGGCTTGGCTCAATAGGCACGGTGTTTGCAATAGCCTTGGCAAATCCTGCAAGCTCGGCAGCAGAGACTGCTGGTAACCTTGCAACCTTTCGCCTCTCAGTCCAACCCGCGATGACCCAGCCTCGACTACAACTCACGCACATCACCAAACGCTATCCGGCGGTGGTGGCCAATGACGGTGTCAGCCTTACGGTGCAGCCCGGCGAAATTCATGCCGTGTTGGGCGAAAACGGCGCGGGCAAATCCACGCTGATGAAAATCATCTACGGCGCGGTCAAGCCCGATGCGGGCGAGGTGCGTTTCAACGGCGAGGTGGCCCACATTCGCAACCCGCAAGAGGCGAGGCGCTTGGGCATCAGCATGGTGTTTCAGCACTTCAGCTTGTTTCATACGCTGAGCGTGGCCGAGAACGTGTGGCTGGGCCTCGACAAGTCGCTCAGCCTCGCAGAGGTGACCGAGCGCATCACCCAAACCGCTGCGCAATACGGGCTCGACATTGACCCCGAGCGTCCTGTGCACACGCTGGGTGTGGGAGAAATGCAGCGCGTTGAGATCATCCGGGCTTTGCTCACCAACCCGCAGCTGCTCATCTTGGACGAGCCCACCTCGGTGCTCACGCCGCAAGCGGTGGAAAAACTATTCGTGGTGCTGCGCCAGTTGGCGGCAGAGGGCCGCAGCATTTTGTACATCAGCCACAAGCTGCACGAAATTCGCGCCTTGTGCACCGCCTGCACGGTGATGCGCGCTGGCCGCGTCACGGGCGTGTGCGACCCGCGCCAAGAAACCAATGCCTCGCTGAGCCAACTCATGATTGGCAGCTTGCCACCCGAGTTACATGTGCGCGAGCACCAGCCCGGCGCGGTGGTACTCGATGTGAAAGAGTTGGCCTTGCAGGCTGACGACCCCTTTGGCGTCGACCTCAAAGGCCTGAGCTTGCAAGTGCGTGCTGGTGAGGTGGTGGGCATTGCCGGTGTGTCGGGTAACGGGCAGCGCGAGTTGTTGTTTGCCTTGTCGGGCGAAGACTGCCGCGCGCAGCCACAAGCCATTGCGCTCAGCGGCCAAGCCGTGGGCCAACTCGACCCCGATCAACGCCGCGCCTTGGGCCTGCACTTTGTGCCCGAAGAACGCTTGGGTCGAGGCGCTGTGCCCAGCTTGAGCTTGGCGCAAAACCTGTTGCTCACGCGGCATGAGGCCGTGGCTTCCACAGGCGCTGGCGCTGCTGTGGGCTGGCTCAATTTGCACAGCTTGCAAGCGCAAGCCGCAAACATCATTGCCAAATACAAAGTCAAGGCTGGTGGGCCCGATGCCGCGGCGCAGTCGCTCTCGGGTGGCAATTTGCAAAAGTTTTTGGTGGGGCGCGAGATTGAAGCTGCGCCTAAGTTGTTGATCGTTTCGCAGCCCACTTGGGGTGTGGACGTGGGCGCTGCCGCGCAAATTCGTGCAGCGCTGTTGGCCTTGCGCGATGCAGGCTGCGCAGTGCTGGTGGTGAGTGAGGAGTTGGACGAATTGCTAGAGCTGTCAGACCGTTTGCATGTGATCGCGGATGGCCGCTTGTCGCCCGCGCTCTCGCGTGAAGAAGCCAATGTCTCGCGCATCGGCGCGTGGATGAGTGGCTTGTGGGACAACGCAGTACAGGAGGTGAACCATGCTGCGTCTTGAGCCCCGCGCCCAAACCTCTCAGCTATGGCGTTATGCCTCGCCTTTGTTGGCGTTGGCCATCACGGTGGTGTTGGGGGTGATTCTTTTCGTCGCGCTGGGCAAAGACCCGGTGCGTGGTTTGCAGGTGTTCTTTTGGGAGCCCATCAAAAGCGTGTATGCCTTGTCCGAATTGATGGTCAAGGCCACGCCGCTGCTGCTCATTGCCTTGGGGCTGGCCGTGTGCTTTCGCTCCAACGTGTGGAACATTGGCGCAGAAGGCCAGTTCGTCATGGGTGCGGTGTTTGCCGCCGGCGTGGCGCTGACGGCTGACGCCAATACAGGTGCAGGCTTTTGGGTGCTCATCTTGCTCGCGGGTATTGCAGGCGGCATGGTGTGGGCGGGCATCACCGCGTTCTTGCGTGACCGTTTTCATGCGAGCGAAATTTTGGTCAGCCTCATGCTGGTGTACGTGGCCATCATGCTGCTCAACTTTTTGGTCTACGGCCCTTGGAAAGACCCACTGGGCTACAACTTTCCGCAAACCAAAACCTTTGACGCCATCACTCAGATTCCCAAGCTCATCAGCGGCACGCGGGTGAACGTGGGTGTGCTCATGGCGCTGGCGGGTGTAGGCGCGTTGTGGGTGTTTTTGTTTCGCACGCACGCAGGCTTTGCGCAGCAGGTTGGCGGCTTGGCCCCTGATGCGGCGCGGTATGCAGGCTTCTCGTCACGCAAGGCCTTGTGGCTGGCGCTGCTCACCTCGGGTGCTGCCGCCGGTTTGGCGGGCGCACTAGAAGTAGCGGGGCCGCTGCGTCAGCTCACGCCGTTTGTACCCGTGGGCTATGGCTTTGCGGCCATCATCGTGGCCTTTGTGGGGCGCTTGCATCCGGTGGGCATGGTGTTCTCGGCCATTTTGATGAGCATGTTTTACATCGGTGGCGAGCTGGCGCAGTCGCGCCTTGGCTTGCCCCGTTCACTCACAGGTGTGTTTCAAGGTTTGTTGTTGTTCACGCTGCTGGCGTGTGACACCTTGATGCAATACCGGGTGCGTTGGGTATCCCGCGCAGCCAATCCGAATTCTGTGGAGGCACTGTGATGGAGACTTACGCACTCTTGTGGGCCGCCACCATGAATGCTGGCACTGTTTTGGCGCTGGCGTCGCTGGGTCTTTTGATCAACGAAAAAGCAGGCATCGTCAACTTAGGCGCAGAAGGCATGATGCTCTGCGCCGCCATTGCTGGCTTTGCCACCGTGGCCACCACGGGCAGCGACACGCTGGGTTTTTTGGCGGGCATGGGCGCAGGTGCTTTGATGGCTGCGCTGTTTGGCGTGTTGGTGATTTGGCTCAACACCAACCAATACGCTACAGGCTTGGCGCTCAGCCTGTTTGGCGGTGGCTTCTCGGCCTTTGTGGGTACGAGTTATGTGCAGGCCAAGTTGCCTGAGCGCATGCAGTTTGAAGTGCCGTACTTGGCCGATATTCCCGTGCTCGGAGCCGCCTTGTTCAAGCACCACCCCTTGGTCTACGGGGCGATTGCGCTCGCGCTGGGCTTGATTTACTTTTTCTACAAAACCCGTGCAGGCTTGGTCTTGCGTGCCGTGGGCGAATCGCCCGAATCGGCCCATGCCTTGGGGTACCCGGTGCGTCGTATCCGTTTACTGGCCGTGGTGGTTGGAGGAGCGTTTTGTGGGTTAGCAGGGGCTTACATCTCTGTCATTTACACGCCGCTATGGGTCGAAGGCATGATTGCGGGCAAAGGGTGGATTGCTTTGGCCTTGACCACCTTTGCCACTTGGCGTCCGGCACGAGTGTTGCTTGGTGCTTATTTGTTTGGTGGCGTCACCATGCTTCAGTTCCATTTGCAGGCCACCGGCGTGGATGTGCCCAGCCAGTTCTTGAGCATGTTGCCCTACCTGTCAACCATTGTGGTGCTGGCGCTGATTTCTAAAAATCCAAGCTGGCTCAGGGTAAACATGCCTGCCTCAATTGGGAAACCGTTTTTCCCTGGTTGATAATTTGTTCGCTTTTTTAATGGTTCTTTTTAACAAGGATTTTGAATGACTAATTTAATCAAACGTCGCTGGTTGCAGGCCGTCGCCTTGACTGCAGTTTCTGCCGCTGTGTTGGTTGGCTGTGGCAAAAAAGAAGAAGTCAAACCTGCAGAAGCACCTGCTTCTGCAGCCAAGCCTGCGCCTTTGAAGGTCGCATTCGCCTACGTCGGCCCTGTGGGCGACGGCGGCTGGACATTTGCGCACGACAACGCACGCAAAGCATTGCAAGCTGAGTTTGGCGACAAGATTGAAACCTCATTCGTTGAAAACGTGCCAGAGTCTGCTGACGCAGAGCGCGTCATTCGCGACATGGTCGGCCAAGGCAATAAGCTGATTTTTGGCACCACCTTTGGCTACATGGAGCCCATGCTCAAAGTGGCTGCTGACACGCCCGATGTCAAGTTCGAGCACGCCACTGGTTACAAGCAAGCCCCCAATATGCGCACCTACGACAGCCGCACCTACGAAGGTGCCTATATGGCTGGCGTGATTGCAGGCAAGATGACCAAGAGCAACACCTTGGGTGTGGTGGCGTCTATTCCAATTCCTGAAGTCATTCGCAACATCAACAGCTTTACTTTGGGCGCGCAATCGAGCAACCCCAAAGTCAAAACCAAAGTGGTGTGGGTCAACGAGTGGTTCAACCCACCTAAGGAAACCGAAGCTGCTACATCGCTCATCAACGGCGGTGCAGACATCTTGTTCCAAAACACAGACTCTCCAGCCGTGTTGAAAACAGCCCAAGACAAAGGCAAGCGCGCTTTCGGTTGGGACTCTGACATGACTGCCTACGGCCCCAAAGCCCACTTGGCTTCTGCTGTGATCAACTGGACGCCTTACTACATCAATGCCACGCGTGAAGCGCTCGAAGGCAAATGGACTGGCGGCGGCCACACATGGTCTGGCGTGAAAGATGGCGCGATTGACATCGTCTCTATCGCCGATGATGTGCCAGCCGACACCAAAGCCAAAGTGGACGAAGTGAAAAAAGGTTTGAAAGATGGCAGCTTCGCCATTTGGAAAGGCCCACTCGCTGACAACACAGGTAAAGAAGTGTTGAAGAAAGGCGAAGTCGCTGACGACAAGTTCTTGAGCGGCATCAACTTCTACGTCAAAGGCGTGGAAGGCAAAGTGCCAGGCGCTAAATAAACCGTTCATACGGTTCGTATCAAAGCCACCTTCGGGTGGCTTTTTTTATGGGTGCAGCACAGTGCACAGGCGCACATTTTTGGTGGCTCTTGCCTACCTTGTGCTCTTGTGTGCACGCAGTTGATGCGAGATAGATGGTTATTTTTTATATTTTGTTTGGCTTGGAAATTGCGTAGTGGATTGCGCGTTGAACGCAACTAACTTAAGGAGTTTCCATGAAAAAAAGTTCCCTTCGCCCATACCTTATTTCGGTTGTCGCAATGGCCGCAGCCATGAGTGCCCAAGCCGAGATGACCATCGGTGGTGTATTAGATTTGGGCTACGCAAGCACCAAGAAACCAGGCTTGACCACGAAAAAAGTAGATGGTTCTTACTCTGACTTGTCGCGCGTTGTCATCAGTGGCGATGTCGCGCTGAACAACGGTGTCAAGGGCATCTTTACGGTTGAGACTGACTTTTTCAGCCCAGGTTCAGGCACTGCGGTGAACGGCTCTTTTGCCAACGGGGAAGTGCAAGCTGGATTGACCGGTGGTTTTGGCACGTTGCAAGCTGGCCGCGTGAACACAGCAACATTTTTCAACACGCTGTTTTACCAACCCTACGGCACAGCGGTGGGCAGCAACTTCAACACTTACACAAACGGCGTGGTGCGCTACGACAACAGCGCCAAGTACACAACGCCAAGCCTGAGCGGGTTCAAAGCATCGTTGCTTTACTCTGCTAAAAATTCGAGCTCTACATCAGCGGCAGACAAAACAGCCGGCGTGACTGAATTCGGTTTGAGCTACAACGGCGGCCCGCTGTCTGTGGGTTTTGCTTCCTTGAAAAATGAAGTGGCAGGCGGTGCAACTGGTAACGACAACGCCAGCAATGCTTCTTTGAGCGCTACCAAGGAATACACAGTCAATTCATTGGGCGCAAGCTACGTCCTTGGCAACGGTTTCAAAGTCATGGGGCTTTATGACGCGCAAAAGGCTGACAGCGGTGCCACAGCAGATCGCACACACACAGCGCTTAGCGGCGTGTACACCACGGGTCAATACCAAGCTTCTGCCACTTTGGGAACTTACAAAGACAACAAAGCAGCAGGCAGCGCCACTGCAGGCTACTACTCGTTTGGCTATGACTACTTCTTAGACAGCAAAGCCACATCTGCTGCCTATGTTCGTTACACGTCGACAGACAACAAAACACTGGCCGCTGCGAAAGCGGGCACCTACAGCACTGTGGCTGTGGGATATCGCTTCAGCTTCTAAGATGCGTAGCCCATCACCCGTGAGGGGGATGGGCTTTTCAAAGTTCCACGAAACCAAGCATTTTTTGGTTAGCATGAAGTCTTGCTAGGAGACTGTCATGTTCAAAGTTCACGCCGTTGCCCCTCATCGTTTGCCTCAGCTGTTGTGCGAGATGCCCAAGGTTGAGCTGCACATTCACATCGAGGGCTCGCTAGAGCCTGAACTCATTTTTGCGTTGGCCGAGCGCAATGGCGTGAAGCTGCCTTACGCCAGCGTGGAGGCGCTGCGTGCGGCCTATGCCTTCACCAACTTGCAGAGCTTCCTCGACATTTACTACGCGGGGGCGAGTGTGCTGCTGCACGAGCAAGATTTCTACGACATGGCGTGGGCCTACTTGCAACGCGCCAAGGCTGACAACGTGGTGCATGCCGAAATCTTCTTTGACCCGCAAACCCACACCGACCGCGGCGTGCCCATGGCTACCGTCATCAACGGCCTGCACCGTGCGTGTGCGGATGCACAAGCGCAGCTGGGCGTGAGTGCGCAGCTCATCTTGTGTTTCTTGCGTCACTTGAGCGAAGAGGCTGCTTTGCAAACCTTCAAAGACGCGCTGCCTTTCAAAGACAAATTCATCGGCGTGGGTTTGGACTCTAGCGAAGTGGGCCACCCGCCTGAGAAATTCAAAAACGTGTTTGCCTTGGCGCATGCACACGGCCTGCACCTCGTGGCCCATGCGGGCGAGGAGGGACCACCTGCCTACATGTGGAGCGCCTTAGATGTGTTGCATGTTGAGCGCATCGACCACGGCGTGCAAGCCGTGCACGACGCAGCGCTCATGCAGCGCCTGGCCAAAGACCGCACACCGCTCACCGTGTGTCCACTGTCCAACCAAAAGCTGTGCGTGTTCCCCGACCTCAAACAACACAACATCGGCCAGCTGCTCGACGCGGGCCTTTGCGTCACCATCAACTCCGACGACCCCGCCTACTTTGGCGGCTACATGAACGACAACTTTGTCAAAACCTTTGAAGCCACGGGCCTGAGTGCCCAGCAAGCCTATGTGCTGGCGCGTAACAGCTTTGAAGCCAGCTTTGTGCCCGAGCCGCAACGCCAGAAGTGGCTACACGAGCTCAAAGTTTGTTTTGAGCGCTTCGCCGAAGGCGACCACTGAGCCATTTTTGATAGCCCCTAAAATCACGCCATGAGCATCAAATCAGACAAATGGATTCGCCGCATGGCTGAGCAGCACGGCATGATCGAGCCGTTCGAGCCCGGTCAGATCCGCCAAAACGCCGCCGGCCAAAAAATTGTGAGCTACGGCACCAGCAGCTACGGCTACGACATTCGTTGTGCGCCCGAGTTCAAGGTGTTCACCAACATCCACAGCACCGTGGTCGACCCCAAGAACTTCGATGAGAAGAGCTTTGTCGACATTCACAGCGACGTGTGCATCATCCCGCCCAACAGCTTTGCGCTGGCCCGTACGGTCGAGTACTTCCGCATCCCGCGCAGCGTGCTCACTGTTTGCTTGGGTAAGAGCACGTATGCGCGCTGCGGCATCATCGTCAACGTCACCCCGTTCGAGCCCGAGTGGGAAGGCTACGTGACCTTGGAGTTCTCCAACACCACACCACTGCCCGCCAAGATTTACGCAGGCGAGGGCTGCGCGCAAGTGTTGTTCTTTGAGAGCGACGAAGAGTGCGAAACCAGCTACAAAGACCGTGGCGGCAAGTACCAAGGCCAAGTGGGCGTGACGCTGCCCAAGACCTAATTGACCACACTCAACGTCATCGGATGCGGCCGCGTGGGGCAAACCCTCGCGGCCTTGTTGCATCAGCACGGCGTGTGTGTGGTGCAAGACCTGTATTCACGCACCCCAGCCAGCGCCGAGCAGGCCGCCCGCTTTGTGGGTGCAGGCCATGTGGCCGTCTCGCTGGCCGCCATGCGCCCCGCAGAGCTTTGGCTCATCAGCGTGCCTGATGGGCAAATTGCTGAAGTGGCCGCGCAACTGGCCGCAGCGCAGGACCAAGCCATGCAAGGCGCTGTGGCCTGGCACAACAGCGGCTTTTTAAGCGCGGAGGTGTTGGCTCCCTTGCAAGCCGCAGGCGCGGCCACCGCCAGCGTTCATCCTGTGTTGAGCTTTGCCTCGCCTGCCAGCGCCGTGGCGCAGTTTGCGGGCACTTTGTGCGGGCTAGAGGGGCAGCCCCAAGCCTTGGCCGTGTTGCGCCCTTTGGTGGCTGCCATCGGCGGGCAGGGCTTTGAGATTGAATCGGCCAAAAAACCGCTGTACCACGCGGCGGCTGTGTTTTGCAGCAACTTCACCGTGGTGCTGCAAGGCGTGGCGCAAGAGGCTTGGCGTGAATCGGGCGTACCCGCTGAATTACTAGCGCCGCTCACGCAAGCCCTGCTGCAAAGCAGCGTGGCCAATGTAGCCAAGCTCGGGCCTGCTGAGGCCCTTACTGGCCCTGCGGCGCGTGGCGACACCGCCGTGGTGCAGCGCCAAGGCGAAGTGGTGCAGGCGTGGCACGGTCAAGCTGGCGAGGTTTACCAACTGCTCAGCGACATGGCCACAAAGCTCAAACGCACAGGGCGCACACAGGGCTAAAACCCAGCCAAAGCCGCGCCCGCGTGGGATGCGACAATAGAGGGACATGACAACTTCTTTCTCCCAACTGCAGCTGGCCCCCACGCTGGCACGTGCCGTAGCCGAAATGGGCTACGAAAACATGACCCCCATCCAAGCCCAGGCCATTCCTGTGGTGCTCACAGGCAAGGATGTGATGGGCGCAGCCCAAACTGGCACGGGTAAAACCGCTGCGTTCTCGCTGCCGCTGCTGCAACGTTTGCTCAAACACGAAAACAGCTCCACCTCGCCCGCACGTCACCCCGTGCGCGCACTGGTGCTGTTGCCCACCCGCGAGCTGGCCGACCAAGTGGCCCAGCAAATCAAACAATACGCTGTGCACACCAACCTGCGCAGCGCCGTGGTGTTTGGCGGCATGGACATGAAGCCCCAAACCATCGAGCTCAAAAAAGGCGTCGAGGTGCTGGTGGCCACCCCTGGCCGTTTGCTTGACCACATTGAAGCCAAAAACGTCGTGCTCAACCAAGTGGAATATGTGGTGCTCGACGAAGCCGACCGCATGTTGGACATTGGCTTCTTGCCAGATCTGCAACGCATCTTGAGCTTCTTGCCCAAGACCCGCACCACCTTGCTCTTCTCGGCCACCTTCTCGCCCGAGATCAAGCGCTTGGCCGGCAGCTACTTGCAAGACCCCATCACCATCGAAGTGGCGCGCCCCAACGAAACCGCAGCCACCATCACGCAGCAGTTTTACAGCGTGGCCACAGACGACAAGTACCACGCCTTGCGTCAGCTCATCAAAGCCAACGGCATGAAGCAAGCCTTTGTGTTTTGCAACAGCAAACTCGGCTGCGCCCGCTTGGCACGTTCGCTAGAGCGCGATGGTTTCCGTACCAGCGCCTTGCACGGCGACAAGAGCCAAGACGAACGCCTCAAAGCCCTCGAAGGCTTCAAGCAAGGCGAGGTCGATTTGTTGGTGTGTACCGATGTGGCCGCTCGCGGCTTGGACATCAAAGACGTGCCCGCGGTGTTCAACTTTGACATCCCGTTCAACGCCGAAGACTATGTGCACCGCATTGGCCGCACAGGCCGCGCCGGTGCTTTGGGCCACGCCATCAGCTTTGTGTCGAACAGCGACCAACGCTTGGTGGGCGACATTGAGAAGTTGCTCAAGACCAAAATCAAACTCGAAACCGTGACGGTTGAGCAAGACCGCTCGCGTGAGCGTCGCGAACCCCGTGAATCACGCGGTGAGTCGCGTGGTGAATCACGTAGCGAGCGCTACGACTCGGGCCGTTCACGCGGGGGCCGCGACAGCGACGAGCGCCGCCGCGAAGTGGGCTACGTGCCCGCACCGCGCATCAAGAACGACCCGTTCTTTGACAAACCCTACGAGCCCACAACTCGCTCTACCGATGCACCCAAAGTGGCCGCACCCGAGCCGCTGCGCAAGTCGGCCAACATCAAGCCCAAGCGGGTGGTGGCGGCTTTGTTCAAGTCGACGACTTAAGTGAATGTAAAAAGCCCCATAAATGGGGCTTTTTACATTCAGTATGAATTGCGAATCCGCCTTACTCAGGCTTAAAGCCTGCGCCTTTGAGAAGCTCAGCGTTTTCGTTGATGTACTTGCCGGTGTACTTTTTGAATTCGTCGACCGACTCCACAACGGGCTCAATGCCCAGTTGTTCGAAAGCCCCTGATTTGGTGAGTTGACGCACCGCTTCATTGGCTGCCTTGTTTAAGAATTGAACTCGGTCATCCGGTGTGCCTTTGGGGGCCCAAATGCCATACCAAGACTCGGTCACAAACTTGGGATAGCCACTCTCTGAAGCAGTAGGTACATTGGGCATCACAGAGCTTCGTTTGGCAGATGTCACGATGATGGGTTTGACCTTGCCAGCTTTGGCCATGGATTGCAGCGAGATGATGGAGTCAATCAAGATTTGCGAGTGTCCCCCAGCAACATCGGTCAATGCCGGGGCCGTGCCTTTGTAGGCAGTCATGGTCAGGTTGAGGTTGCCTTCCTTGGCAAACATCAAGGTGGCCAAATGACTGGCAGCGCCTAATGCGGGCAAGCCAGCCGTCCATTTGTCTGGGTTTTGTTTGGCTGCTTCCATGACTTCTTTCAATTTCGTTTGTGGCAATGTCGGCGCAATGACCATGAGCAATGGTGCTTCGCCGACACGGGCCACATAAGAGAAATCGGTCAATGGGTCGTAGGGTGGATTTGCAATGACCAGCTTGGTCAGTGCTTGTGTGGATGCAGAAAAAAGCAATGTTTGACCATCAGGTGGGGCCGCTTGAACAAACTTCGCACCAATCGTTCCACTGGCGCCAGGCTTGTTCTCAACCACGATGGGGGTATTCAAATTTGTTTGCATTTGTTTTGCAATCAAACGAGCGGCGTTATCCACACCACCGCCCGCAGCAAACGGCACGATCAATTTGATCGTGCCATCGGGAAACTTGGTCTGTGCAGATGCAAGTGCTGTTGCGGTCAGCAATGCAATAGACAGCATTTTTTTAGTCAATGAAATCATGTTTGTCTCCAATAAATTTTGAACTCACACCTGATCAATCTCTGTAACCTTTGCGCCACGAGGATGAGCCTCCAAATAAGGGAGCCTCAGGTGCAGGGCCGTGCAGCTTGGCGTATGACTCAATCGTTTTTGTCATACGTGGCAGCAGCCAATCGCTGACAGATTCGCTCACGTCCTCGTCTTCTTCCAAGCGGCTCAAGATGCTTCGTATGGCTTGGTTTTGTGAGGCGATAGGGCCTGGGGCCAGCAAAAAGGCTACGACATCTGTTTGACCTAGTCGCTCACTTTCCGCCCATAAGTAGTCTGCAATGTCGAGCTCGAAGTCTTCGAGCGTGACACTCATACCGCTCATCGTGCATGAGCATCCCATCGCAATGTGCTGACCTGACAACCGGTTCCAAAGACCGGAAAGGTAAGCAGCTTGCTGCTGGGATGCTGTCATTTCAAATAACTCAAGCAAGGGCTTTGCTTCGCAATGTTTGGGTCTCAGATGACATCACTTCACCGCTGTCATCCAACACCACGCCATAGAGTTTTTCAGCAGCTTCGCGACTGACATAGCCTTCGCGCACGTCATGCGCCACGGCTTGTGCATCGCGTTTGAATGGACTGCCAAAACCACCGCCACCACCCGAGAGCATCTTGTAGGCGTCGCCGCGTTCCAAGCGAACGTTGAAGATTTTGGCGTTGGGTAACTCTGAATTCCACTCACCCTTGTGGCGAATGGCAATGCCATTGCCTGCGGCCTCTCCGCCACCTTCTAAGCCCCAAGGCTTGCAATGCATGCGGTCAATGCGGGTCGTCACCGAGAACGGGGACAAGGCTTGCACCACCATCTCAGCGCCTAAGCCACCGCGGAACTCGCCAGCGCCTGCGCTGTCTTCACGAATCTTATAGCTTTCAACCAGAACTGGGTATTTCGCTTCCAGTTGTTCGGTTGGGCTGTTGTGTGTGTCGCCATCGTTGATACAGACCGTGACGGACACACCATCTTCGCGAGACTTGGCACCCCAGCCGCCACCCAAGGGGCCAATGCCCACAATGAACAAGCGACCATCTTCAGGCGAAATACCGTGGATGTTGGGGAACACCAAGTCAGCGTGATGGCCCGCAATGGCACGGTGCGGTATCGCTGGTGCGAGGGCTTTGAAAATGGTGTCGATCACAGTCATGGGAAACGTCATCCACACACGCATGGGGTAGGGCCGTTCAGCACTGATGACCGTGCCCATGGGCATGATGACTTTCAGAGGTCGGAAGCTACCGTCATTCACTGGGTAGTCGGTCGGTGTGGTCAAACATTTGTAGGCAACTTGTGCGCAAGCAATGCCTGTGGTGAAGCCAGAGTTGTAGAAGCCTTTGACTTGTTTACTCACATCCGACAAGTCCACTTCCATCTCATCACCTTTGACGGTGACCTTGACGCGAATAGGGATGCGCTTGCCGATTTCTAAACCATCGTCATCCATGAACGACTCGGCTTCGTACACACCATCCGGAATAGACAAGGTGTTTTGACGCGCCAGAGCTTCAGAGGCATCCATGATTTGAAGAATGGCGGCTTGGACATCATGATTGCCGTAACGTTGCACCAACTCCAAGAATCGACGTTCACCTGTGGTGATGGCCGTGATTTGTGCGCGTAAGTCACCCAGGGCACGCTCAGGCATACGCACGTTCATGGCAATGATGTCGACGAGGTCTTGGTTGACTTTGCCAGCAGATTGATATTTCACAATCGGAATCTGGATGCCTTCGGAGTAAATATCCGTGGTGATCTGTCCCAAGCTGCCACCCACATCCAGCCAGTGCGCCATGCAACAGGTAAAGCCAATCAGCTCATCCTCATGAAACACGGGCATGGTGAATGTGAAATGGTTCAAATGGCTGCCTGTGGTGTAGGCATCGTTCGTGACCAAGATGTCACCAGGGTGGATGTTTTCGTAGCCAAAGTGACGAATCTTCGATTTGACAGTTTCAGACATCCCGCGAATGAACATGGGCAAGCCCAAGCCAATGGACACCGTATCGCCTTCTTTGGTAAATAAGCCGACTGTGAAATCCAACGCTTCATAAATGATGAGGTTGTAGGCGGTGCGCATCAAATTGGTTTTCATCTCCTCGGTCACGGCAAACAGGCCGTTACGGATGATCTCCACTATGACTGGATCTACAGCCTGTGCATTGGTGTGTTGTACGTGTGTCGTGCTCATGAGCGGTCACTCCCGATGGAAATTTGAAGGTTGCCGTACAGATCAACTTTGACGCTATCGCCAGGTTGAACAACGGTGGTGGATGCATGCTCTTCCACGAGGGCAGGGCCGTGGAACTCGTTGCCGCTCTTGAGTAAATCGCGTCGGTACACAGGCGTGTCAACGAACTGACCCGCGCTGCGGAAATAAACCGGCTTGTGCGCACGCAATGCCTTGGCATCGGGGGCGGCTTGTCCAGATTCCACAGCGTTACGCGGTGGTTTTTTCATGCGTCCCAACACGGTGACCCGCAAGCTGACAATGTCGGCAGCTTCTTTGGGGGCAGAAGTTCCATAGCGAACTTTGTGTACTTCGTCGAAATGGTTTTTGATCGCCGCACGGTCTTTGCTGACAAAAAACTCGTGAGGCAAGTCAACTGTCACAGCATGCTCTTGGCCGAAGTAACGCATGTCTGCGGCACGCTCAAAGACGATTTCTTCTGGGCGAATTTGTGAGGCGCTGATGGCTGCACGGCCTTCGTCTTCCATCTCTTTGTAATAGGCTTCGATTTCATCAAATGACAAACCGTCCAAGCGGCGGAACACTGAGCGGACATAGTCGTAGCGCAAGTCACTGAACAACATGCCATAGGCAGAGAAGTAGCCTGGTGCATAGGGAATCAAAACTTTGCGGATGCCAATTTCACGCGCAATGGCTGATGCGTGTAGGGGGCCTGCACCACCGTACACCACCATGGTGAAACTGCCGGCATCCAAACCGCGTTCGGTCGTCACGGCTTTGACTGCATGTGACATCTGGGTCACAGCGATACGCAAAATGCCATCGGCAGCTTTGGTGGCATCCAAGCCCAGAGGTTTGGCGATTTTTTCTTCCATGGCCTGCTTGGCACGGTCCAAGTACAACGGCATTTCGCCACCGAGAAAGTTGTGTTCGTCCAAGCGACCCAGAATCAGGTTGGCATCTGTCACAGTGGGTTCAGTGCCATCGCGACCGTAGCAAACGGGGCCTGGCATGCTGCCCGCAGAGCGCGGGCCGACGCGCAATGAGTTACCCAACTCAACGCGTGCGATCGAACCGCCACCTGTGCCCACTTCAAAAATATCCATCATTGGGATCTGAATTGGCAAAGCCTTTTCATAACCCCCGATGAGGGCGCTGCCTGTCGTCAAGGGACGACCTTCGCTGATCACGCCGGCCTTGGCAGTTGTTCCACCCATGTCAAAGGCAATGGAGTCGGGCATGCCCAATTGCTCGCAAATGGCTTGCGCACCAATCACACCCGCTGCAGGGCCAGACTCCAGCATGCGCACGCAATCGCGGCGTGCGTGCTCAACCGGAAACAAACCACCGGTAGATTGCACCGCATAAAAGTCACCCTCAAATCCTTTGTCGTTCAAGTGATGCTCTAGTTCACCCAGATACTCCGAGACGCGCGGGCCGACATATGAGTTTGCGACGGCTGTCGAGACGCGCTCGAACTCGCGGTACTCCTGTGATAGCTCATGTGAAGCCGTCACAAATGCGCCTGGAATTTCCTCTTGCAAGATGGCCTTGACGCGACGCTCGTGGTCAGGGTTGCGATATGAATGAAGCAACAGCACTGCAACTGCTTCAATGTGTTTTGCTTTCAGCTCTCGTGCAAGTGCGCGCACAGCTTGTTCATCCAAAGGCTTGTGCAAGGAGCCATCGGCGCGCAGGCGTTCCGATACTTCGTAGCGCAAAGAGCGTGGAACCAGAGGCTCATGCTTTGAGAAGAACAGGTTGTAGGCGTCGGGTCGGTTCACGCGGCCAATTTCATAGATGTCGCGAAAGCCTTCGGTGATCAACAAAGCGGTTTTTGCGCCATTGCGCTCAAGCAAGGTGTTGATCGCAATGGTTGAGCCGTGCAAGAACAGATAGCCATTGCTCAAATCAACGCCAGCGCCGTCGAGGGTGTTTTGAATACCAGTGACCAGTTCACCATGGGTGGAGAGTGCTTTGCCGAATGAAATTTCACCTGTGGACTCGTCAAAGCAAGCCATATCTGTGAATGTGCCGCCGATATCGACTGCAATTCGTAAAGAGTTTTTTGATTTAGACATGGATGATTCCTTTAAGCGGCGTTTGACACCACATTGCGCAGCGTGCCCAAGCCAGTGATTTCGACTTCAATCACATCACCCGCTTGCATGTACACAGGGGGTTCGCGACGATCGCCCACACCACCAGGTGTGCCAGTGGCGATGACATCGCCAGGGGAGAGGTTCGTAAATCCAGAGAGGTATTCGATGATCACGGGCAAGGTGTAAATCAAGTCAGACACAGATGCGTGTTGCATGACTTCACCATTGAGACGGGACTCCAACGTCAGTTGGTTCACATCAGGAATTTCTTTGCGCGTGGCCATGAATGGCCCAAGGGGGCCAGTGGATGGGAAGTTCTTGCCCGGAATCCACTGGTGCGTGTGGCGTTGCCAATCGCGTGCTGTGCCATCGTTAAAGCAGGCATAACCCGCAATATGTTCAAACGCTTGTGCCTGCGTGATGTTGCGTCCACCTTTGCCAATGATGACGGCGAGTTCGCCTTCAAAGTCAAAGCGTTGAGTTTCCTTAGGGCGTGGCAGTGGTGCGTTGTGTGCGGTCAGGCTATCAGCAAAGCGCGTGAAGATGGCGGGGTATTCGCTGTCGGCACGTTTGGTTTCTGCTACGTGTGTTTTGTAGTTCAAACCAATGCAAAAAATTTTGTTGGGATTGGGAATCACGGGCAGAAGACGTGCTTGTGATGCCGTCACCGCTGTGCCACTTTGGTGTGTCAGTGCTTCCAACTCGTCGAGTTTGTTAGCAGCGATGACGGACTTCAAATCTGCATATTGAGCTTGGAATGCCTGCGGCACTTGAATCCAGTTGCCTTCATCTTTCCAGAGGCCATACGTGTGTTGACCGGCAATTTCAAAACTGACAAAGCTCATCGTTTTTCCTTTGGTTTGTTGCACCGACCATCGATGCATCTGAACAATGAGCGCGAGTTTATGGATGGATAAACCATCTGCATAGAATGTTTTCTGAGATTTCAGATATGCCTAAAATGGCATATCACAGGGGTTCGTATGCAAATCAATGAGTTACGCTTATTTATGGAAGTCGCTGAACTTGGCAGCTTCACCAAAGTGGCAGCACAGAGAAATACCGTGCAGTCCCACATCAGTCGACAAATCAGTGAGTTTGAAAAAAACTGTGGAGGTGCGCTGTTCAGGCGAACAGGGCGAGGTGTTGTGTTGACCGAATTCGGCGAGCATGTGCAGCAGCGTGTGCGAGGTTGGCTCAAAGACAGCGATGAGCTTTTTGCCGATATTCGTCAAACGTCCAAAGTGCCCATGGGCGAGGTAAGGATTGGTGTGCTGCCATCAGCCGCGCATCCATTGATGACGCATATTTTCAAACGCCTGCACCACGAGTACCCCAAGATCAAACTGAACATTCGTGAAGGGCAAGGCAGCGAACTCGATACGCTCCTAGATACAGGAGCCGTTGATATGGCTATCTTGTTTCGGTATGAAAAGCCAACAGGAAGTGATGAAACACTTTTATCGACAGCGAATACTTACCTAGTCTCTTGTCCGGGGCTCTCATTGACCTATTCAGAAACCGTAGACTTCAAGCGGCTCGAAGGACTGCCTTTGGTTTTGCCGCGTCGCCCCTCGTATTGGCGATCGATCTTGGATGAAACCGCAAAAAGCAAGGGGTTTAGCTTGATGGCTGAATTGGAGGCCGATTCATTGCGCGTTCAAAAGGAAATCATTGCGTCCAACCCGCATATGTATGCTTTGCTAGGGCCGTTTTCTGTTGATGATGAGTTGCGTACTGGCAAGTTGCAAGCTGCAAAGGTCATTGCGCCAGACCTGAAACGCTATGTCACGCTTGCCCACCCAAAACAAGGGTATTTCACACAAGCCAGTCGAATTGTTTCACAGCTCATCAAAGAAACTGTGGCGAGTTGGAAAGGGCAACTCAGTAACCCTTCAGGCTTGAATTAGTCTGATCAGGCCAAAGGGTCCATGGTTTGTGGGCACTTCACGCTCAGTCGCTCCCACGCAGGAGCTTCGGCGACGCTGGCATGCGTTGCTGAAGCTTCAAGCTTCGCCGCGCTCAAGCACCCACCCCACACGCAGCCATCGTCAAGGCAAATCACATCTGCGCGATCTTCAATGTGCACGGTAGACCAATGGCCAAAAGCAATACGCACATCAGCCGTCAGTCGGTCCGGCGCATCAAACCACGGCATCAAGTGCGCTGGGGCTTTGTCAGCCCCTTCTTTCACGCTGAAATCCATCGCGCCTTGTTCATCGCAAAAGCGCAAGCGGGTGAGGGCGTTGACGATCACGCGCAAGCGGTCTGCACCGGCTAGGTCATCACGCCACGCATTGGGCAGGCCGCCATACATCTGCGGCATGAAGTGCACCCAGTCGTCGCTGCGCAGCACGGTTTCTACTTCGCCTGCGAGTGTCATGGTTTGTTTGGCAGTCCATTGCGGCAGCACGCCTGCATGCACCATCAGCACTTGACCCACTTGCATCGCCATGTGTTGGTGGCGCAGCCAGTGCAGCAACTCGGCGCTGTCGGGCGCGGTCAAGATGTCTTGGGTGGTGTCTTGTTTGTTGGGTTGGCGCACGCCCTGCGACACCGCGAGCAAGTGCAAATCGTGGTTGCCCAACAAACATTGCGCACTGCTGCCGAGCGCCATCAAGCGGCGCAGCACGCCCGCGTTGTCGGGGCCACGGTTGACCAAGTCGCCTAGCAAGTAGAGGGTGTCGCGGCTGGGGGAGAACGCGATGTGCGTTAACAAACGTTCTAAGGCTTCGTCACAGCCCTGCACGTCGCCAATCAAGTAAAGTGCCATGTGTTGATTGTCTCTATTATTTTTACTGTTTGATTGCGCAATGGACGTTCTGCTGATTGTTTTCCTCACCTTGCTCAATGGCGTGTTTGCCATGACTGAGATGGCTTTGTCATCCAGCCGCAAAGCACGTTTGGCTGCGTTGGCCGAGACGGGCGATGGTGGCGCGTATGCCGCGCTGGTGTTGATGGAGCAGCCCACGCAGTTTTTATCGACGGTGCAAATTGGCATCACGTCCATCGGTGTGCTCAACGGCATTGTGGGTGAGGCCGCCTTCAGTCAAGATCTGTCGTACTGGATGCTCGTACAAGGCGTCCCCGACAACGTGGCCGCTGGTTTAGCCACTGCTTGCGTGGTGACGCTCATCACCTTCAGCACCATTTTGTTTGGCGAACTCGTGCCCAAGCGCATCGGTCAGTTGTTTCCAGAGTCGGTGGCGCGGCTCACGGCTCCCATGATGTTGGCGCTGGCCACTTTGGCCAAGCCTTTTGTGCATTTGCTCTCGGCCAGCACCAGCGCCATGCTCCAGTTGTTGCGCATCAACGCGCACGGCGCGCGCACGGTGACGGAAGAAGAAATTTCTGCCAGCTTGGTCGAAGGTGTCGATGCGGGTTTGATTGAACAACACGAACACCAGATGGTGCAAAACGTGTTCAATCTCGACGAGCGTCCGCTCACCTCCATCATGGTGCACCGCTCAGACATTGAGTGGCTCGATGCCAAACTGTCTGTGCCTCAAGCCTTGGCGCAAGTGGGTGCGAGCGGTGCCCACTCGTGGTACCCCGTGTGCCGAGGCGATTTGGACAACGTGGTGGGTGCGATCAGCGTGTCTCAGCTTTTGCGTTTGCCACCTGGCACGGACATGATGGTCGAGGCCTTGGCCAAACCCGTGGCCTTTGTGCCCGAAACCTTGAGTGGCATGGACTTGCTCGAGCAATTCCGTAAACCCGCCGAACGTGCCACTGCGCATGGTCGCATGGTGTTGGTGGTGGACGAGTACGGCGTGGTGCACGGCTTGCTCACGCCGCGCGATTTGCTAGAAGCCATCACGGGTGAGTTGTTACAAGCCACGTCTACCGACGAGGCTTGGGCCATTCAACGCGCAGATGGTTCGTGGTTGATCGATGGCTTGATGCCCGTGAGCGAATTCAAAGCCCGTTTAGGCATCAAAGAGTTACCAGACGAAGACCGTGGCATTTACAACACGGTGGCTGGTTTGCTCATGGCCATCTCAGGTCAGTTGCCCGTCGAGGGGGATGTGGTGGAGTTTGGTCAATGGCGCTTTGAAGTGATGGACCTCGATGGGCGTCGCATTGACAAACTCTTGGTGAGTCGCCTCCTCAGTGACGAGGACGCTGCGCACGCTTGAACGGTATTTGGTACATCCACACAGGTCGTCCATCGCGGCAGGTGAGGGTTGCTTGAGGCATCAGTTCTTTGGCTTCAAACTCTAAGCTCACCAGCCACGCACCTCGACGCAATTCAGCTTCTGCTTTTTCAACGGCACGGGGCATGCTCTCGGGGCGTTGAAACATGTAAACCACGTCAAAGCTGCGCCAATCCACCAGCCAAATATCGCCTTGGCGAATGCGTGCAAACGAGCAGCGCATGGCGCTCAACACACGCAAAGGCCAACTCATTTCCACGCCGTGTAACTCGGCACGCGGGTAGGCTTGGCGCAATGCCAGCAAGCCATCGCCCATGCCGCTGCCTGCATCCAAAATGCGCGCGCCTGCAGGCAAGGCAATGTGCTCTGGCATTTCACGCAACGCTTGTTTGGGCGTGGGAAACAACGGCGCATCACGCCATGCTTTGCGTGGATAGATCAACACAATCAAAGCGAGCAACAACAACCAAGCCAAGGGCGGCACGCTGAGGGTGCTTGATGACACCACCACCGACATAGGAAAGCCCAACACGATCAACGCCTTGCGCATGGGGGTATGGCCAAAGCGGCTTAAAAATCCGCCCCAAAACGCCGCCAACACCAACGCGATGGTTTCGCTCAAACCAACGCTTTGCAGGCCTTTAAAAATAAGCCAAGACGAACCCCAAGCCAGTAGGGCGGGAACAGGCCAAGTCATGAATTTCATGACGAGAATCATAGAGCCAATGTGACAGCCAATTAGGCTGAATTTGACTGAGAATCAAGGGTAAAGAAATTCGTTCTACACACCTCATGACTCAGCCCTCTACACAGACACTCAGCTCGGTGGACGATATGCGCCAAACCCTGCGCCGTATCAGTCACCTCAAAGGTCGCCAAGCCGATGCGACATCGTTACAAGAGGTGCGCGCATTGGTGTCGGCGTTTGACCGACGCGACTTGCTGATCGAACACTTGCACGCGTTGAACGATACCTATCGCGGTTTGTACGAGCGTCATTTGGTGGCGTTGGCGCATGAGATGCGTTTGCCCATGGCCGAGGTGTTTGAGGTGGCTACCTTCTATCACCACTTCGAGGTGTTGCCCAACGACGCTAAGCCTGCAGCACTCATGGTGCGCGTGTGCGATGGTCTGAGTTGTGAGATGGGTGGTGCTAAACAACTGTTGGCTAAGCTGCCCAACATCTTGGGTTCTGATGTGCGTGTGATCAGCGCCCCATGTGTGGGCCGCTGCGAGCAAGCCCCTGTCGCTGTGGTGCATCAAAACGCTGTGCCGCATGCCACGCCCGACACCGTGGCGGCTGCCGTCAACGCCAAGGCTATTCAACAGGCTTTGCCAGACTACGTGGACATGGCTGCATATGTGGCCGATGGCGGATATGCTCTGGCCGCTTCGCTGGTCAACGGTAGCGTTAAGACAGATGAGGTGCTGCAAGCCATGGAGGCCTCGGGCTTGCGCGGCTTAGGAGGTGCGGGCTTTCCGGCAGGGCGCAAGTGGCGCATCGTGCGCGAGCAAACCGCACCGCGTGTGATGGCCGTCAACATCGACGAAGGCGAGCCCGGCACTTTCAAAGACCGCACGTATTTGGAGCGTGACCCACATCGCTTTTTAGAAGGCATGTTGGTCGCAGCGCAAGTGGTGGGCATTGAGGCCATCTACATTTACCTGCGTGACGAGTACCACGGCTGTCGTGAACTGTTGCAAAAAGAATTGGCCGCCTTGCAAGCCACCCCACCCTGCCCACTGCCGCACATTGAGTTGCGCCGAGGTGCGGGAGCGTATGTGTGCGGCGAAGAGTCCGCCATGATTGAAAGCATCGAAGGAAAACGCGGCGAGCCACGCATGCGCCCGCCCTACATTGCGCAAGTGGGCTTGTTTGGCAAGCCCACCCTCGAACACAATTTTGAAACGCTCTATTGGGTGCGCGACATCGTCCAAAAAGGCCCGCAGTGGTTTACCAGTTTTGGTGCCAATGGTCGCGTGGGCTTGCGCAGCTTCAGTGTGAGTGGCCGTGTCAAACAACCGGGTGTCAAGCTCGCGCCTGCGGGCATCACGGTGCAGGCGTTGATTGACGAGTATTGCGGCGGCATGTTGGATGGCCACACGCTGTACGCCTATTTGCCCGGCGGTGCATCGGGTGGCATCTTGCCTGCGCGGCTCAACAATGTGCCGTTGGACTTTGACACGCTGCAAGAGCACGGTTGCTTCATTGGCTCGGCTGCTGTGGTGGTGCTGAGCCAGCACGACAAAGCACGCGATGCGGCTTTGAACGCGATGCAATTTTTTGCACACGAGAGCTGCGGCCAATGCACACCCTGCCGCGTGGGCACGGCCAAGGCGGTGCAGCTCATGCAAGCGCCCAAGTGGGACAACGCCACGCTGGAAGATTTGAACCAAGTGATGATCGACGCATCCATTTGTGGCCTTGGCCAAGCAGCGCCCAACCCTGTGCGTTGTGTGCAAACCTATTTCTCGCACGAGGTGGCGTGAATGATTGATTTCAAACTCAACGACAAAACTGTTCAAGCCTATGAGGGCGAGAGCATTCTCAAAGCCGCGCAACGCAACGGCGTCGACATTCCTCACCTGTGCTACACCGACGGCTTGCGAGCCGATGGCAATTGCCGTGCGTGTGTGGTCGAGATCAAAGGCGAGCGCACCTTGGCACCTAGCTGCTGTCGCAATGCCACCGCCGGGCTTGAGGTGCTGGTGAGTGACCGTGCGGTCAAGAGCCAGAAGATGGTGCTTGAAATGCTGTTGTCGGATATGCCTGATGTGGGCTACAAGTGGAACGATGCTTCTTCTCTCGCTGCTGCGACGGGGGATACGCCGGGCGCCTCATGCGGCGAGCCAAAATCATTGCCCGGCGCATCCCCCATCGCAGCGGGTGTGGGTGAGCATGGTGAGCTCAGTGACTGGGCTGCGCGCATGGGTGTGGCTGTGCGGCCTGAGTTGCGTGCCTTGCGCCGCGAGCAACCCACGAGCGATGCGTCTCACCCCGCCATGGCAGTGAACCTCGATGCGTGCATTCAGTGCAACCGCTGTGTGCGTGCCTGCCGTGAAGAACAAGTCAACGATGTGATTGGCTATGCCAACCGTGGTGCGCATTCGCAAATCGTGTTTGATTTGAACGACCCGATGGGCTTGAGCAGTTGCGTGGCCTGTGGCGAGTGTGTGCAGGCGTGCCCCACAGGCGCGTTGATGCCCAAGGCGCATGTGGGCTCGCAAGCAGTGGACAAAAAAGTGGATTCGGTCTGTCCGTTCTGTGGTGTGGGCTGCTTGCTCACCTACAACGTGAAAGACAACACCATCGTCAGCGTGGATGGGCGCGATGGCCCCGCCAACCAAGGCCGCTTGTGTGTGAAAGGTCGCTTTGGTTTTGACTACATCCACAACCCCCAACGCTTGACTGTGCCACTCATTCGCAAGGCGGGTGTACCCAAAGAACCCGAAGCATTGAATGAACTCAATCTCCATGCTGCCGATTGGTCGCAAGTGTTTCGCGAAGCCACATGGGAAGAAGCGCTCGACCTCGCTGCATCCAAACTCAAACACCTGCGCGACACACATGGCAAAAAAGCACTCGCAGGTTTTGGCTCGGCCAAGGGCAGCAACGAAGAAGCGTATCTGTTCCAAAAACTGGTGCGCACGGGCTTTGGCTCCAACAACGTCGACCACTGCACGCGCTTGTGTCATGCGTCTAGCGTTGCTGGCTTGCTCGAAGGTGTGGGCTCTGGCTCGGTGACAAATCAAGTCAATGATGTTGAGCACTCTGACTTCATCTTGGTCATTGGCTCTAACCCAACGTCGAACCACCCCGTAGCAGCCTCGTGGATGAAGAACGCTGCCAAACGCGGCGCCAAAGTGGTGGTGGCAGACCCACGCGGCACCGATCTTGGCAAACACGCATGGCGCGCTTTGCACTTCAAGGCCGACACCGATGTGGCCATGCTCAATGCCATGTTGCACGTCATCATTGAAGAGGGATTGGTAAATGAAGCTTTCATTCGCCAACGCGTGAACAACTTTGATGCCATCAAAGCCAACGTCAAAGCATTCAGCCCCGAGGCCATGGCGCCCATTTGCGGCATTGATGCACACACGCTGCGCGAGGTAGCGCGTGCTTATGCCACCGCCCAAGCAGCGATGATCTTGTGGGGCATGGGCGTGAGCCAGCACGTGCATGGCACAGACAACGTGCGCTGCTTGATTGCCTTGTCATCCATCACCGGTCAAGTGGGCAAGCCTGGTTCTGGCTTGCACCCGCTGCGCGGCCAAAACAATGTGCAGGGTGCCAGCGATGCGGGCCTCATCCCCATGATGTACCCCAACTACCAACGCGTCGCTCAACCCGAGGTGCACGATTGGTTTGAAAAGTTTTGGGGCATGCCGCTTGACCCACAGCCCGGCTACACCGTGGTGGAGATCATGGGCAAGATCTTGGCCGACGAGAGCGACCCCCATAAGGTGCGCGGCATGTACATCATGGGCGAGAACCCCGCCATGAGCGACCCCAACCTCAACCATGCGCGTCATGCCTTGGCCTCGCTTGAACACATGGTGGTGCAAGACATCTTCATGACCGAAACCGCATGGCTTGCCGATGTGGTGTTACCCGCCACAGCATGGCCTGAAAAAACCGGAACGGTCAGCAACACTGACCGCATGGTGCAGCTGGGCCACCAAGCCATCACGCCGCCGGGCGATGCACGGGCTGATTTGTGGATCATTCAGCAAATGGCCCAACGCATGGGTCTGAACTGGCACTACGCCGGTGATCACCACGGCGTGGCAGAGGTGTACGAGGAAATGCGCCAAGCCATGCACGCTGCTATCGGTGGCATCACGTGGGAGCGCTTGCAACGCGAAAGTAGCGTGACCTACCCGTGCCACAGCGCAGACGATCCGGGTGAGCGCACCGTGTTCACCGATCACTTCGCCACCGACGATGGCAAGGTGCATTTGGTGCCCGCAGGTTTGATTTCGGCCAACGAGCCGCCCGATGCGCAATACCCTTTTGTGCTCATCACTGGACGCCAACTTGAACACTGGCACACCGGCAGTATGACGCGCCGCTCCGAGGTGTTGCACGCCGTTGAGCCCATGCCCACGGTGTCGATGTGCAGTGCCGACCTCAACGCCTTGGGCGTGCAAGCCGGTGATGTGGTGACGGTAGCCTCACGCCGTGGTCAAGTGTGTTTGCGTGTGCGCTTGGACGAGGGCACGCCTGTGGGCGCGGTGTTCATTCCGTTTGCGTATCAAGAGGCCGCAGCCAACTTGTTGACTAACCCCGCGCTCGACCCGTTTGGAAAAATTCCAGAGCTCAAGTACTGCGCGGTGTCCGTCACTGCGGGGGGCACGCTGGCGCACCCCGCAGGTTTTGGCGTCAGCGCTTAAAGCGCTTACTGCGTGACCACCGTGATCTTCTTCGCGGCGGCACGCGCACGTTCGAGTGCGTTCTCGCCTTTTGCCAAAGCCACCGCCATGCGGCGGTAAGGGCGCGTGGTGGGCTTGCCGAAGATGCGCACATCGGTGCCTGGCTCGCTCATGGCGTCGGCCACGCCTGTGAAAGTGGGTGACACACCTTCTTTCGTCGCCAGCACCACCGCGCTCGCGCCTTCCACCGTGTCGATGTTCGGGATAGGCAAACCCAAAATGGCGCGGGCGTGCAAATCAAACTCGCTCAAATTTTGGCTGATGAGCGTGACCATGCCCGTGTCGTGTGGGCGAGGGCTGAGCTCGCTGAAGATGACTTCGTCTTTCGTCACAAAGAACTCCACCCCAAACAAACCCGCACCGCCCAGGTCGGACGTGACCTTCTCGGCCATTTGTTCTGCGGCCTTCAGGTATTCAGGCTTCATGGGTTGAGGTTGCCAGCTGTATTGGTAGTCGCCGCGCTCTTGCACATGGCCAATGGGTTGGCAAAACACCGTGTTGCCATTGCGTTGGCGAATGGTGAGCAGGGTGATTTCAAACTCGAAGTGGATGAATTCTTCCACGATGACGCGTCGGCGGTCACCGCGCATGCCTTCGCACGCGTAGTCCCAACTGGTTTGAATGTCGGCTTCGGTCTTTGCCACGCTTTGGCCTTTGCCCGACGAGCTCATCACCGGCTTGATGACCACCGGAAAACCAATCGCCTTGGCTTGGCTCATCAACTCCTCGGCTGACTCGGCGTAGCTGAACTTGGCAGTGCGCACACCCAAGCCCACGGCCACGTCACGAATGCGATCGCGGTTCATGGTGAGGTTGGCAGCGCGGGCGCTGGGGATGACTTCAAAGCCTTCTTTCTCCACCTCGAGCAACACTTCGGTCCGAATGGCCTCAATCTCAGGCACGATCAAGTCGGGTTGGTGTTGGGCAATGGCTGCACGCAATGCCGCTTCGTCCAACATGCTGAACACGCTGCACTCGTCGGCCACTTGCATGGCCGGTGCGCCTGCATAGCTATCGCAGGCCACCACATAGCAGCCCAAGCGCTTGGCGCTAATGACGAATTCTTTGCCGAGCTCGCCGGAACCTAAGAGGAGGATTTTTTTCATAAAGGCTTATCAAGAAAATGGATAGCCTTTATTTTCTGAACTCCCAAATGGAGGGCGTATACAAAATGCCTGCGAGCTGGGAAGTACGTGGCAGGCGATTAACTGCCCAGCTTGTGCTTCATCTCGTCTATGGCTAAGCGAACCAAGCGCTTGTGTTCTTCCAGCGCTTCGTGGTGTGTGGCGAAGTTTTGCAGCATCACATAGCTGCCTTCGGGGAGCAGCGACATGGCTTCGTGCGAGATGGTTTCAAAGTGGTTGTTGCGTTCAATCACATACCAAGTGTTTGCAAAGTTCATTCGGTGGCCTGCAAGTTGAATGTTTTGAATGCAGCCAAGAGCTTTGCCTTGGCCTCTTTGGTCAGTGCCGATTGGGGCGGTCGTACACGTTCCCAACTCTCCATGCGGTAGTGCTGTGACAGCATTAGCTTGAGGGCCGCCACTTGCGGGTAGTTGTCCAAAATGGCCATCAACTCTGTCACGCGGTCATCAGGCTTTGCCACTTTCATGCCTGGCACCTTGGTGGCGTTGTTCACAAAGTCATGGGCGATCACATGCTTGATGGTGTTGGGCATCACATTGGCCAATGCAGACACGCATACCTCTGTGGGACTGAGGATGGTCAGGTTAGGCTCGTGGCACGATGCAATGGCAAGTGTGGTGTCGAATGCGCGAATCAACTCCACCGTGTGGTTGACGTGGCTATCTTGGTCCACGATGCCTACAAAAATCTGCGGGTGTGTCTTTTGCAAATCAGCCAAGGTGGCCTCTGGCAAATCAGACGCTTGGTTTTTGCCACCCAACTGATGAATGAACAGTTGCCAGTCGCTTTGATTGACTTGCCTGATCATCTGGTCGAAATAATCAAACAACCCAATGTGGCTATACGGTTGGTCATACAGCGGTGCCGACACCAAAAACCGTCGCCCGCCAAGGCCATAAGCCTTGCGCATGAACTGCGCGGCCTCGGTGTATGAAGACGAGCTCACGCCCAGCAGTAAATTTTTGGCTTCCACGCCAGCCGCAATCACATGCGTCATGGCGGCCAGTTTTTCATCGGCTGAAAACGATGTGCCTTCGCCTGCATGACCAAACAACACAAAGTTCTCGAACCCTTTGGCGCTCAGGTTGCGCAGGTGCGAAGCCAACTTAGGCTCGTCAATGCTGAAGTCCGCTTGAAGCGGCATCAAGACATCTACCCAAACGCCGTCGAAACCGATTGAATTTGCAATGTTTTCATGAGCCATGGCGTTTGTTCCTTGTCAATCAATGGAGGTCATTCCACCTTCGCCGCATTCACCAGCTTTTGCACATATTCCGCGCGTTCTTGGGCGAAGACGGCATTCACCAGTTGTTGCTTGCTTTCTTCAAAAGTAGGCACTTTGAATTTGCGCTTTCCTTCCACCATCAAAATTTGCCAACCTTCGGGCGTGGCGATGGGGGTGGTGGTGATGCTGCCAATGTTGAGATTCATCACCACATTGGCCAGCACAGGGGTAATTTGATTGGGCAAAAGCCACCCTAAGTTGCCACCATTTTGTGCGCTGGCATGAATCGACTTCTCGCGCGCTAGCTTGGCGAATGTGGTGTTTTTCTTGGCATTCAACTCTTTGATCACCGCTTTCGCATCCGCCTCTGTGGCCGTGACGATGTGGCTGACTTGGTACTGCTCGGCATCCTTGAGTTGTTCTACTTGGCGGTTGTATTCGGCACGCAGCTTTTCTTCAGCGATTTGCAGATTGGCAAACTGCTTGGCCAGCAAGCCGTCTATCAGCAAGCTGTTTTGTTGCATCTGCAACTGCATCTTGAAGGTCTTCTCTTTGTCCACGCTTTGCTTTTTGGCCTCTTGCACCAGCACCTCGCGAGAGATCAGCTCGGTCTTGAGTGCTGCCCGTAAATCGGGCGTGTCTTTGATGCCTTGTGCCACATTGTTGGCGACCAAAAACTCCAACACATCACTGCTGATTTTGGCGCCATTGACGGTGGCAATCGTGGTGTCCGCCGCGAGTGTTGCCCCAGCGAATACAAACAAAGCGCTCGCCAAAATCGAGTGACGCAGCGTGTTGGTTTTAGATTTCATAACTTCTTTCATGTCATTAACGTTTTCCATCTAGCACCGTCACAAACGCAATTTTGCTCACGCCTGCAGCACGTGCCAGCGCCAGTACTTCGGCCACACGGCCGTAGCGCACATTGTCATCTGCTTCGATGGACAGCGCATAGTTTTCGTCTTGTGCTTTGTCGCTCAAGTACTTGGGCAATTGCTCTGAGGTGATGGCGCGATCATCCATGCGCAAATCACCTTTGTCATCCAGCGTCAAACGCCCCTTGTTGGGCTGTTGGGGCGATTTGACGGATGCTGTTTTCGGCAAGTGAATGCCAATGCTTTGTGGCACCAAGAGTGGCGCCGTCACCATGAAAATCACCAGCAACACCATCATCACATCCACCAGCGGTGTGATGTTGATGTCGGCCAACATGCCGCTTGCGTTGTCTTCTTGTGCGCCAATCATGCGCCGCTCCACTTTCCTCGGTGCTTCAAAGCGAGGCGCAAAAAGCGCTCAGCGAAAGCTTCCAGCTGCGTCACATGCAAACGCGTGTTGCGCATCAACACGTTGTAAAAAATCAAAGCAGGCACTGCAGTGGCAATACCAATGGCGGTGGCAATCAAGGCCTCGCCAATCGGGCCAGCCACCACCGCAATCGTGGCTTGTCCTGTTTCACCAATCACCACCAAGGCGTGCATGATGCCCCACACCGTGCCAAACAAACCCACAAACGGTGCAATCGAACTCACGCTGGCCAACACACCCAACCAGCTTTCACGCTCGCGTGTGAGTTGCTTGATCTCTTGCCCCAAACCCGCAGACACCAAGGTATACAACTCTTCGGTGCCATATTGACCGTGGGTGCATTCGTGGCATATCGACATGCCGGCATGGCTCAACTTGGCCAAGTCACTGTCTTGTGCGTGTGTGGCATCGCTGAGTGTTTCCCAGCGAGGTGATTGCCATTGCGTTGCCAAATACTGCGCAGTGGCACGTTGGCTTCGCCATGCGGCCAAGGTCTTGGCGATAAAAATACTCCAGCTCAAAAACGACATGAACGTGAGCAAATACAAAGTGGTGTCAATGACCCAAGAAGAATGCATGGTGGTTTACTTTTGGAGAACGCGAAAGTGAATGGGAATCTCAATCCATTGGTCAATGGCTTCACCGTTTTTGCGTGCGGGCTGTAGCTCCCACTTGGCAAGGGTGTCGAGGGCTGATTTGTCTAACTGTGCTGAACCACTGGTTTGCAGCAACTGAACCTCTGCCGGCTTGCCATCGGCCATGACATGCACTTTCACAATCACACGCCCTTCAATGCGGGCCATGAAAGCCGCAGGCGGGTAGGGTGGGCGAGGGTTCTTGGTGCTGCCTACTTCGTAGGTCACATTCGTGCTGGGTACCTCTGCCCCTTGTGTGGCGGGTGCGGCGGCACGGCTCATCGTGGGTTGTGGGGCCACCTCGTCGGCGGCCTCTCGTGTACTTGGTTTGGGCAAGGCACGCGGCGGTGGTGTGAGTGCGGCTGTCTCGGGCGTGCGCGTGGTCGCCATGGGCCGATTGGCTGCCACCTCAATCACCACTTCAACCTCATCTTCGCGGGTGTCTTCGTCAGAGCCCCACGACACGGGATGCAAAGCCAAAAGATGCACAACCGCGACCCCCGCTATGAGGGCCAACGTGAGTTGGTCAAACTTTTTATGAACCTGAACCATGCGTGAATACCAAGCGGATACGCGTTGAAGCGCGCTTGCCTTGGCGATCTGTGGCCGTCACTTTCACATCGAGCGACTTCACATGCTTGGGGGCTTCACCGCTGAAGCTGCGATCTCTGAACGAGAACTTCACCCAGCGTGGCAAATTCGCACCATTGCTCAGGGTGGCAGAAAGCTTCAGGTACTCGCCCTCGCGGCTGTGCACAAACGTGTCCGCTGGCAACTCAAACACGAAAGGTTTCTGAGCTTCCAAGGCTTGCGGTGCAAACTCACGCACCTGCACAAACGCACCGGAGCTGCTCACGTTCACCGTTTGTGCCTGCACGCGTGACACATTGCCGCTTGAGACGTTGGGCAGCGTGGTGGCTTCATTGCCCACTTGCACATCGGCCACCATCTGGCCCGATGGTTCGCGCAACACCTTCATCGGTGCATCGTTGACCGCCAATTGCGCAACACGCGTGCGGTGTGCCATGGACCACTGAGAGCCTGCTTCAATGGCATCAAGGCCTGTGGTCGTGTTGACCACGCCAGCGTTGCTATTGCCGCTACTGTTTGAACTGCCGCCTTGGTTAGGTGCGTTTTGATGGAAATTGGTTGGCAGCACGATGTCGTTGCCAACACCCGCCAAACGCAATCTGAAATCAGGTGTGCCGCTACTCCAAGTCAAGGTGGGCGAGCCAGTAGGTGCTAGCAACTGCTCGGCAATCATCTCAGGTGCAACATCCACAGTCAGGTTGCCCTTGAGCACGATGTCACCCTTGTAGTTGGTATCGCGGCGTGAGGCGTCATCGGTCTTGATGTCTGTCACCATCGCGCCTGAGACAGTGCTTTGCGTACCTGCCGCTAACCGCAAGCTCGCCAAAGGCGAGGTGGTGCCCACGTTGTCCTCAAAGGTAATGGTGGGCACGGGCGTGCTGCCGGTGATGGCGGCCAGGCTGATGGCACGCACATCCAAACCGTTCACCTTGCCTGCAGGGGCGATATCGTCCACGGTGCCTTTGAAGGTGATGCTCGGGTCCACCGACACCAACAAACGTGTATTGCTGTTCAACGTGTTGTTGCCCACGCGCACTGCGCCATCGTAGGTTTGTGAATCAAAGGTGGTCACATCGCCCAACAGTTTGATGGTCGGTGCAGTCACCGTCAACGCGTAAGGGCTGGTGTCTAGCAGCCCGGAGGTGAGGTAGATGTTGAAGTCAAGGTTCTTGACCATACGGCCCACTTGGTCGTTGAACAACACACTGCCTTGAGGGGCTGCAACTGCCAATGAGCGCTGTGCTGTTTTAGAGCCACTGCCGGCACTCACCGTGCCTAAGAAGTCGACATTG
Source organism: Limnohabitans sp. MORI2 (assembly GCF_027925025.1). NCBI lineage: Bacteria > Pseudomonadati > Pseudomonadota > Betaproteobacteria > Burkholderiales > Comamonadaceae > Limnohabitans > Limnohabitans sp. MORI2. The sequence continues at coordinate 1,921,326 of NZ_AP027058.1, read as the reverse complement.
CCTGCATCTGACTCAAAGTTAGGCGCTTGCGCCGTGCCCGAGCTGAGGAAGGTCAATGCCCCGTTGTACACCTGATCGCCGGTGGTCTTGATAGCAGTGTCTACCGTCACCGCACCATCCACATGCAAGGCTGACAGCGTCACGCCCGACGCTACCGACAACTGCCCACCACTGGCCACCACATGCCCTGTGCCCAATGCTTGCGCGTTGTTGAGCGTGGCTTGGTAGCTGCCAATGTCTAAGTTGCCAGTGAAGTTGGTGTTGGTGCCGCTCACCGTCAGCATGCCGTTGCCGCGTTGTTGCAAGTCACCTGCGCCTGACACCGTGTTGGCCAGCGTGAACGCATTGCTGGATGTGAAGCGAACTGCACCATCCACCGTCAATGTGCTGCCAATCGTGCCCACTTGGTCGCTGTTGTAGACCACCGTCTTACCCGTGGGGACGATGACTTGCGCCACGTTGTTGCGGTCAGGCATGGCGCCCCCTGCCCAGTTGCTGAAGTCTGACCAGTTGCCGTTGCTTGCCCCCGTGTAGGTGACCGAGGCCAACTGCGTGATTGATCCTGTGTTGGTCGTGAAACTTGGCGTGGCCAAAGCGTAGTTGGCCGAGTCGGTGCCGAGCAAGCCCAAACTCAGATTGACGGTTTTGTTGGTCGCCACATGGCGGTCATCAAAGCTGCCAGAGCCAGTCAAGCTCACCGTGTCGCCCGTGGTGACACCTGCCAAGGGTTGGTCGAAATTCAAACCCAAATTGCTGATGCTGGCACTGCCGTCATACACCTTGGTGATGGGTTGCACGCCCAAATTGCTGTTGAGCACTTTGGGGTTCACCGTCAGGCCACCCGTCATCACCAAGTTTTGGAAGTTATTGCCGACCTTCACCACATTGCTGGCTTGCAAGTTGTAACCACCCGCTTGCACATTGCCCGAGCTGCTCAGCGTGGCGTTGGCGGCAGTGATGGCAAAACTTGCCGAGCCACCAGCGTTGTCGTTCACCGTCAATGCGTTGCCAGTCACGGTGGGGGTGAGGGTGACGATGGTGTTGTTGCTGCCATCCAAGTACTGCGCGACGGGTGTGTAAGTCGCCGCCGTGCCATACGTGGTGCTGACCGTGGGCACACGCACCAGCAGGGTGTGTGCCCCCACAATCGTGTAGTCGCCCGCAACGTAGCTAATGTTGTAGTTGCCCGACTGCCAACCTGACGCTTGCAACGTGCCTGTGTATTGGCCTGCACCCGTGTTGGTGTTGGCATTGTTGCGTGCAATGGTGCCGGTTGTGAGCACCGATGCGGTTTCGCCGCCTACCAAACCGTTGTACACCACGCCTGCGTAGCCAGCGGCATCGGCTTGCGTCACAAAGCGTGCATCACTGACTGCCGTCACGGTCAGCGGTGCTTTGTTGATCACGCCCGTGTTCACATCCAACTTGCCCACGGTGTAGTTGTTGCCACCGTTGTCATCGTTGATGGTCACGCTGTTGAGCATCACGCGTTTGTTGCTGCCTGCGTTTTTGTCGGCATACGTCACCTGGGCCGCTGTCACGCGATCGCCGCCCACCAACTGGCTCGACAGGGCTGTCAAATCAGCTGCACTCACTTGGTACAACGTGGTGCTGTCATAGGTCTTGTTGGCCGATGGCGCATTCAGGTTCACTGCCAAGGGGGTGACCGACACCTGCGTGTCACTCGTAGCCAAAGCCGCATAGTTGCTGGTCAGCGCGCCGCTGTTGCCACTCAGGCTCAAGCCCGCCACGCTAGACAAAGCTTGGTTGGTTTGCACGTTCTTGCTGCCCATCGTGCCAGAGCCCGTGGCTGCAAAAGTTTCGCCATTCACGCCTGACACGGTTAGCCCTGCGGCATTAAATGCCACCAAGCCGTCATACGTCTTCGTGCCCGATGCACTCAAGCGCGCGGGGGTGATGCTGCCTGTACCCGTGGCGCTGGTGGGCAACACATAGTTGCTCAGCAATGTTCCGCTGCTGGCGGTGTAGTCGCCAGCGGCCAAGCTGGCCGTGACAGACGTGGCATTCAACACATTGGGGCTGTTGTAGCTGGCCTGTGTTTGCGACACGGTAGCGCCTTCACCACTCATAAAGCCGGTGAGCGTTAGGCTGCCATTGGCCAGTGTGGCATTGGTTGTGCCGTCGTACACCTTGGTTTGGCCAGTCAGGCTCACGCTCAACGGAGCTTTGTTGATTGTGTAGGTGCCGTTTACAAACGTGAGGTTGTAGTTGCTGTCGGTGCCACTGGCTGTGGCGGTGTAGGTGCCTGCGTTGGTGCCTGTGGCACCGGCCGTCACGCTGCTCAGCACGGCTGTGGTTTCGCCGTTCACCAAGCCTGTGGCGGTAAAGCCGCTGACCGATTGTGCTGCCCCGTTGTAGGTGGTGCTGCCGCTGTTGGCTGTGACCGTGGCACTCGCCTTGCCAATGGTGAGCGCACCATCCACAAAGGTGAGGTTGTAGTTGGCAGCCGTGCCACTGGCGGTGTGTGTGTAGCTGCCTGCATTGGTGCCGGTGCCGCCGGTGGTGCTCACACCTGTGAGCACTGTGGCAGTTTCGCCGTTGACCAAGCCAGAGGCCGTGAAGCCACTCACCGATTGGGCCAAGCCTGTGTAGGTGGCGGTGCCGCTGCTGGCTGTCACGGTGGCGTTGGCTTTGTTGATCGTCAACGTGCCGTTGACGAAGTTGGTGAAGTCGTAGTTGCTGGCAGTCAATGTGCCCAAGCTGGGAGTGATGACGGCGGTGCCTGCACCAGTCAAAGCGGTGGCCGTGGTGCTGGCGGCTCCTGCACCTGAGACGCCTGATGTACCCAAAGTTTCCCCATTCACAAATCCACTCACAGTGGCACTCAGCGTTGGATTGGCAGCACCATAGGTTTTGCTGGCGTTGTCTGCAGTGACGGTGAGGTGTGCTTTGTTGATGGTGAACGAGCCAGGAACAAAGGTGAGGTTGTAGTTGGTGTCGGTGCCGCTGGCGGTTGAGGCGTATGTGCCTGCATTGGTGCCCGTGCCGCTGGCCGTGATACCCGTGAGTACAGAGGCAGATTCGCCATTGACCAAGCCTGAGGCTGTGAAGCCACTCACCGACTGAGCCAAGCCTGTGTAGGTGGCTGTGCCACTGTTGGCGGTCACGGTGGCATTGGCTTTGTTGATGGTGAATGCACCATTCACAAACGTGAGGTTGTAGTTGGTGTCGGTGCCTGTTGCTGTGGAGGCATATGTGCCCGCATTGGTCGCTGTGACACCGGCACTGACGCCTGTGAGTACGCTTGGAGATTCGTTGTTCACCAAGCCGGTGACGGTGAACCCACTGACTGATTGCGATAAGCCGTTGTAGGTGGTGGAGCCACTGCTGGCGGTCACGGTGGCATTGGCCTTGTTGATGGTGAGCGCACCGTTGACGAATGTGAGGTTGTAGTTGTTGTCGGTACCAGTGGCGACAGAGGCGTAGCTGCCAGCATTCGTGCCTGTGGCACCAGCACTCACGCCAGACAGGACTGCGGCAGTCTCACCATTGACCAAACCAGTGGCCGTAAAACCACTCACCGATTGAGCCAAGCCTGTGTACGTGACTGTGCCGCTGCTGGCTGTGACGGTGGCGTTGGCTTTGTTGATGTAGGCACTTAAGCCAGTGGGTTGTGTGAGGGTGTAGTTGCCTGCGCTGCCGCCACCCAATGTGTCGGCGGCAGTTACTGCAATGGGGGAGCTGCTGGCATTGATCGATGCAAACGTGCCAGCTTCATTCAAGGTCACGGTGTCACCCGCAATCACACCCACCAATGTGCCGCCGCTGAGCGTGGCTGTGTTGGTACCGCTGTAGGCTTTGTTGGCGACGGTGGTGTTATTCACCGTGAGTGCTTTGGCTGTGATGTCAGCACTTAAACCTGTAGGTTGAATGAGCGTGTAGTTGCTGGCGCTGCTGCCACTGATGGTGTCGTTGGCTGTTACCGCGATGCCGTTGCCCACATTGGCCGATGCAAAAGTGCCAGCTTCCGTCAAAGTCACACTGTCGCTGCCCAGCACACCGACCAACGAACCGCCGCTGACAGTGGCAGCGGTTGTGCGGTCGTAAGTTTTGTTGGCAGCGATGGGGGTGCCGCCCACGGTGAGAGTGGCTTTGGCCACTGCCACGATCAAGGGGTTGAAGGTGAAGCTGTAGTTGCTGGCGGCTGCGCCCGCACTCAAACTGTTGAGGCTGGGTGTGACAGAGAAGTTACCAGCCTGCGCCACGCCTGTGCTGACCGCCACGCCATTGCTGGTGACTGCATAGTTCAGGCTTGCAATGCTGTCGCTACCCACCATCGGAATATTGGTGGTGTAAGCCGTCAAGCCGGATGCAAGCGTGGCATATGACGTCACAGCATCGTAGGTGTAGGTGCTGCTGGGTGATGCCAACGTCACTTGAATTGACTTGGCGTTGACGGTGGCTCGGTTGTTGTTTGCGCTATAGCTGTAAGCAGGCAGTACATAGTTGCTGGCTGTGCCAGTGCCATTGGTCAAGACCAAGCCTGTGCCCGAGATGTAATTGTTGGCAGTGGCCACATTGGCATCCATCAAGCTGGCTGTGCCGCTGTATCCCAAAGTTTGCGTCACGCTGCCTACGGTCACGCCCGTGATGGTGAGTTGGCTTCCTGTCAACGATGTGTTGCCATCGTAGGTTTTGGTGGCAGTCAATATGGCAGTGGCGGGCTGCACGGTAAAGCTGGAGCCAGTGGTACCCAAGACGTTGTAGTTGGTTGAAGCGCCTGCATTGATGCCATTGCTGGCGCCTAGAGTCAAACCAGTCACGCTGGTCATGAGCGCGTTGGTTTGAACATCGGCAGTGCCGAGGTTGCCGCTGGCACCTGTGCCAGTGATCGCGAACGACTCGCTATGCACACCCGTGGCAATCAATTGCGCGCCAGAGACAGACGATGTGCCGTCGTACGTTTTAGAACCCGTCAATACCAAGTTGGCTTTGTTGATCGTGGCGGACCCGCCAGTGGTCGACATAGACAGACCTTTGATGGTCCAAGTGGCTGTATTGATGGATGCACCACCCAAGGTCAACGTTTTTGTACCTGCATTGGCATCATTGAAGTTGGCTGTGGTGAATGCAAAGCCAGTGACGGCTCCAATGCCTGACTCATCAGATGAGAGGCCAGACACAGACGCCGCGCTGGTGTCGATGTAGCCCAAGGCGTTGTTTGTACCGTCGTATGTTTTTGTTGCCCGTATACCAGTGGCTGTGACGCCGGTGGGGCTGGCACGGTAATAAAAGTTACGTGTGCCCGCGACCACAGTGCTTAGTGAGGCTAGGTTGGCGTTGTAGGTTTTGTATTGGATGGCGCCTGTGGCTCCAGCCATTTTGAGACTCAGATTGGCTGTTGAGCCATTCGCCGGAACGAATGTTGGAGAGCCTGCAAAAATAGCAACGGTTCCGGTGGCGCTGGTGGTGATTGTGTTGGTTAACGTGACATCACTTAGCAATGAAACACCCGCTGCCGAATTGGCACCCGCTTCAACATAGATGGTGCTGGTAGCACCACTCAATGTGATGGCTGCATTGACATTGACGGTGCTTGCGGACTGCACAGTGATGTTGCCCGTGCCAGTGATGCCCGCAGATGCAATGCTATTCAACGTTAATGCACCTGAGCGAGAGATGATTAAATTTCCGTTGTCAGTGACTGCGCCTGATCCAAGGGTTCCTGACGTACCACTCAAACTGCCCACTTGCAGTGTGCTTCCGCTGTTGATGGTTGTTGTACCTGTATAGCTGTTGGTGCCGGTCAAGGTCAACGTACCCGTACCACTGTCTGTCAAAACACCTGCGACGCCTGAAATTGCTCCCGATAAGGTTTGAGTTGCAGATGAGGCATAGTTGAAAGTTCCAGTGTTGGTTATTGCACCTGCATACGTCCCACCACCGAGTGAGCCTGCACCACCAATCGTCAACGTGCCAGTGCCAATGGTTGTGCTGCCTGTGAACGTGTTGGCACCATTGAGTGTCCAAGTGCCAGCGCCATTTTTGGTCAACGTGCCTGCACCCGTGCCAATGATGCTGTTGATGGATCCGCCCGCTGCACCATCGAGCGTCAAACCAAAACCGCCTGTGATGGTGCCTGTGTGGGTCAATGCAATAGAACCTGTGCCAGCCACGATTGAACTGGCTGTACCCAAAGTGAGCAAGCCTGCAAAGCTTGCACCTGTCGCGCTGCTGTTGATCAAAGCCCCGCCGCTGCTGATGCCTGTGCCGTATAAGGTTAAGCCTGTGTTGCCGGTGATGGTTTGTCCATTGAGGTCCAACACAGCCCCGCTGGTTTCAATAACAGCGCCTGAGCCAAAAGCACTGGCACTGCCTGCTTTCAAAGTGCCTGCATTGATGTTTGTGTTGCCAGTGTAGGTGTTGGTGCCTGTAAGTGTGAGAGTGCCAGCGCCTTGCTTGGTAAAGCTGCTGCCGGTGTTTCCAAAAGAAGATGCCAGCGTGATGTTTTGACTGTTGGTATCAATCTTGTAAAGCTGATTGATGGCGTTGCTGAATCGGTTAGAAAAATCGGTGGTGTAGCCTGTGCCGTATTTCAAAGCGCCACCGCCAAAGCTGATGGTTCCACCAATCCCCAATGCATTGGTCGAGCCTACGGTCAGCGTACCTGCATTGATGTTGATGCCACCTGTGAAGCTGCTGTTGTCACTCGTTACTGTAGTGGTACTCGTGCCAGTTTGCGTTAAATAGCCAGCGCCACTGATGACGTTGTTTAATGTGTAAGCAGTTGTCGTGTTGATAGAGAGAGTGCCGTTATCGACGACGGAGCCTGAGCCTAGTGCACCAACCGTACCCATCCCACTTGCTACTTGCAAGGTCCCCCCCGCGCCAATGGTGGTGCCACCGTCATAGGTGTTGGCTGCCGTTAAATTCAGTGTGCCGCTGCCTATTTTGGTGAGCACGCCCCCTACACTGGTTAAGGCTGTGGCAAATGTGACGGATTGACCGCTTGTGTCGATACGGTAGTTTTGCCCGGCTGTGGTGATGAAGTTTTGCGAATAGTCGTAAGTGTCATTGGCTGAGTATTTCAGCGTGCCACCGTTGAATGTGAATTTGAGTGTTGCTTGGCCGGAGCCTTGCATAAGCGTGCCAGAACTTGCAAGGATGCTAGGACTCAAATGCAAAGTGCCTGCATTCAAAACAACCGAACCAGCAAAAGAGCCAGACTTTGACAAGGTCACCGTGTTCGCGCTGTTAAGAATGAATGCACCGCTTCCGCTCATACCAGCAGTGAGACCTGCGATCGAAAAATCATCACTGCGGTTAATAATGACCGTGCTGTTGTAATTGATAGATAAACTCGTTGTACCTATATCACCTAGGCCTGCACTGCCGTTTCCAATCTGTACAGTACCTCCACTCACCCCTGTGGAAAGTCCAGAAAAATAGCCAGATAAGCTACCCGTGTAGGTGAAAGTTCCTGTGCCATTTTTAACAATATTGGGGCCTGCGGCTGCATCGCCTTTGAATATGCCACTGAACGTGGTACTGGTGTTATCGTTCCCCATGTACAAAGTCACTGGTCCAGTGGTACCTGTTCCATAAACTGTGCCCGCACCGCTCAAGCTACCAATATATACGCCGGAAATGTATTTGAGCGTTGCTCCAGATTCGACAGTGTGCGGTGAATACACATTGAGCACACCGCCCATGCTGTTATAGAAAAGAGTTCCTGATTTAACGAGAGTGGGGCCTGAGTACTTGTTATTGGCAAATGACATTGACATGCTCAAGGTACCATTACCAATTTTGGTCAAACCACCAGCACCGCCGACTGCCAATGAGCTGTACGTGATGTCATCGCTGCGATTAAAGATGAGGGTGGTATTGGCAGTAGTTGTCACTGCTGCGTTGTTAGCGATGGCACCGGTTGTATTGCCATCACCTATCTGCAAGATTCCACCGTTGATTGTGACGCCTGTGATGCCGGTGTCTGTGCCAGTTAGCGTCAGGGTGCCGCCACCTGATTTCGTCAGAGTGGCTGCCCCTAAATTGGCGGCAAGTTTGATGTCATAGCCATTCGTGTCAATGAGATAGTTGTAACCGGCTACAAGACCAAATCGAGCAGAGTAATCGGTGGTGTTGTTATTACTTGAAAATTGCAATGTGCCACCCGCAAATTGCATGGTGCCACTGGTGCCAATGGCGTTGGCCGAGCCCAGATTCAATGTGCCTGCTGAGAGTGTGGTTCCGCCTCCGTAGCTGTTGTTACCTGTGAGTGTGAGTGTTCCAGCGCCTAACTTAGTTAGTTTTGCATTGGTTCCACTGATGATGCCAGAGTAGGTTGAGCTGCCAGTTTGACTGAAGATCACTCCTGTACCTGCAGCACCTGCCATTGAAATATTACCAGTGCCGCTGACACCGCCGAGTGCTGTCAGTGTCAGTGTCCTGATGCTGGACCAAGAGAGGTCAGCGTTGACCGTGATGTTGCCGCTTCCATTGCCATCAGGTGCTGTACCGCCCGTGGTGATAGTCACGTTGCTACCACCAGTACCGCTGCCCAGTGCACCTGTGATGCTTGACACCAAAATCGTACTGGTTGCGGCCGATGTATAAGGATTTGCCCAAGTTGTTCCCGTTGCATTGCTCGAGTCGATGGTGATGTCCCAAGGGTCAAGCAACCACATGCCAGTTGCACTGTTTTGCGATTGCGTGCTGATTTGAATGCCATCCACATTCAACACATGGCCCGACGTTTCAATCTGCCCACCATCACCGCCATTGGGTCCTGCTTCTGCTTTGATGCTGCCATTCACTCGCGTCACGCTGTCGGCGTTGTGAATGTCACTCCACAACACCACCTTGCCGCCGTCGCCGTTGTCGGTGGCACTGGCGTCAATGGTGGCACCAGCCTCCATCGTCACCTTGGTGGCTTGTCGCACATCGCCACTGCCTTGCCAATCGCCGCCCACCAGCACCACGCCGCCGCCTGTGCGGCCTTTGGCTTCTATCTTGCTGTTGCGGTCCATGACGATCTCGTCGCCCTCTAAAACAATCTTGCCGCCTTTGTTGACCAAACTGTTGGCTTCTAGGCTGCCGCTGTTTTTCACCACACCGGCTTGCAGTTTGTCTAGCGCCACGGCAGACAAAATAATTTGCCCATCAGGGGCGAGCACAACAAGTTTGTTTTCTATCAGTGCATCAATGGTGCTGGGTGTGGTGGTGATGCCCGCCAAGCTGCCTGCGCCATCGATGTTGAGGGTAATCAGTTCACCCGCAGCCATGGCCACGGTGCCTGCGCGTGCCACGACCACGCCTGCGTTTTGCACCTCGGGTGCGAGCAAGGCCACATAGCCACCCAAAGCGGCGGTGATGTTGCCTTCGTTAATGACTTTGCCTGTGGCCCCGTTGCGCTCAAACACATACTTGCCCGACATGAAGTTGTCGTCGGTGATGCTGTGGGTGGTGGCAGTGATGGCGCCCACGTCCACCGACGAGGTGGGCGAGAAGTAAATGCCATTGGCGTTGGTGATGAACACTTGGCCATTGGCGGTGATGCGCCCAAAGATTTGACTAGGGTTGCTGTCGTTCACGCGGTTGAGTGTCACGGCTTGTGCGTTGGGCTGCACAAAGTTCACACTGGCATTGCTACCGACGTTGAAGGTGTTCCAGTTGACCACCGCGCGTTGGCTGCTTTGGTTGACCACCATGGCCGCCGCTTGTGCAGTAGCCGTTTGGCTGATGGTGGCGGTGCCGCGTGCCACGTTGCCACCCGTGGGCAGTTGGTTGATGGCGGGGGGCGGCGCCGGAGGCGATTGTGCGCCCGCACCCCCTTGCAAGGACAAGCCCAAGGCAACCGATGCCACCACACCGCCCGCTGATGACTTACTTTTTTTGCCAGCGGTTTTAGCGGTCTCAGGCACGGCTTGCCACGACTGCGTGGCGGCTGACCAAAGGGTGCGGTAGATGCGGTTCATGTGTGCGTTGCCTTAAAAGCCAATGCCAGCGCTGATCCACAGGCGCAGGGTGTGTTTGGTTTTGTCGCTGTCCATGCCCAACACGTCTGCGTTGGGATTGCTGGCAATGCGTCGGGCGAGGGTGGTTTTGAACTCGATGTTTTTGCTGTCTTGCCATGCCACAGAGGCGCCGTAGCCTTTGAGGTCATAGGCGTTCAAGTGGGTCAGGACAGCGCTGCTGTCTATGGCTTTGGCGTTGTGCTGGTTGACGGTGATGTGACCGACGTCATAAAAGCTCGTCAGCGTGAAGTTGTTGTCTAAGCGTTTGCGCAGCTCTAGCGTGACGGCATGGCCAGCCGCGCCACCAGCTTCGCTGGCGGGGAAGGCGCGCACACCGGTGGCGCCGCCCAAGTACATGCGTTCAGAGGAATCTAAGTTTTTGTCGGCCACTTGTGCCGACAGCGATGCATAAAAGCTCACGTCTGTGGTGAGGGCTTGCAAGCGGTTGATGCTGATGTTGAATTTGCTGTACGTGCCTGCCACATGCGCACCTTGCGCATCGGCCACTGCATTGGGTGAGCCATCGTTGTTGAGGTTGCCTTGGGTGATGGTGGCCGAGGTGGAGGTGAAGCCACCGCGCCCCCAGTTGTCGCTGTGGTTGGTGCTGAGGCTCACATTGCTGGCTTTGATTTTGTAGCTCGAGTTGAGGATTTCGCCTGCGAAGTTCTCGAGTTTCTTTTCGTCGTAGCTCCAAGTGAGGTTGACGTTGTTGAACTGGCTGCGTAGCAGTGGGTAGCTGGCGTCGAAGCCTGTGGTGTCGGCTGTACCGTAGGTGCCAGAGGCTGAGGCGTCGTAGCTTTCCAACACTTTGTAACGCAGGCTGCTGGTGTGAATGCCTGCACGAGCGCCGTTGTAGCCCACGGGCAGGCTGTAGCTGCCGCGTGCATAGGTGCTGCCACGGCCGTAGCTGCTGTCACGGGTTTGCAACAGGTTGGTGCTGAGCAAGTCGCCCATGCGTGCGGGGCTGTTGAGGTTGAGGTTGACGCTCAGGCGGTTGGTGCCGGTGGCGCGTGAGCCTTGGTTGTCGATGCTGGCGTTACCTGTGAGCAGGGCATCGTCGGCGGCAAAGATAGCGAGGTCGGTTTCGCCATCGTGTTGGCCTTCTGCCAAGTTGCCCGAGACGCTGATGCCTGGGAGGTCATCGAGCAAGAGCAGGGCGCGGTCAATGTCGTTGGCGTGGATGGGTTGGCCTTGGGTCAGCAGGGCTTGGGCCATGTTCACCAAGCGTGAGGCTTCGATGCGTTCGAGCGATGTGGTTTGCACGCGAGCGTTGCCAAACACGGCTTCGACGATTTGCAGGGTGACCACACCGTTGTTGATTTCTTGTTTGGGCAAGTAGGCCCGCACGGTCCAACCCGCTTCGCGATAGGTGTTGGTGATGGCATCGGCCGCTTCTTTGAGCTGAGCCAGCGTGAGTGCACGGTTGGTGAAGCTGGTGAGTGCGGTTTGCAGCGCATCGCTGCTGAGCAAGGTGTTGCCTTTGAATGCAAAGGCTTTGACTTGCACAGTAGCTTCTGTGTTTTGCGCAGCGGCTGTGGGTGCTGCTTTGCGAGGTGCGCGTTTTTTGGCGGCCTTGGCGGGCTTGAGGTCTTGTTCAGCTTGGCGCAGCAGGCTACCTGCATCGACATTCGGGCTAGCGGCGTGTGCGTAGGACAGGCACAGTGCCAGACTTGCGCTGGCGAGAAGGGTGATGCGAGGGTGTGCGGTGTGTGACATTCAGCTGGAATTAGTAAAAACCAGCATGAATTGTCAAAAAAGCCAAATTTGTTTTATTACCGTAAATTACAGAACGTAACTTTAGTTTTAGAGAATTTGGATATGTGTTGTTAATTTGTAACCGATGTTGCGCAAAGACTCGATGACGACGCCTTCGGCGCCTGTGTCCATGAGTTTTTTGCGCAGGCGCACCATGCGCACAGCCAGGCTGGCTTTGAAGGGTTCGTCGACTTGTGCACCCAGCAAGTCTGCAATTTGCCATGTTTCCAAACGACCCGCTGGCGCGCGTGCAAGTGCGGTGAGCACAATGGCTTCTTGGGTGGTGAGCTTGACGGTGGTTTGTTTGCCTTGCAGCTCAAGTTTGTTGAGGGTCAAGCCTTGCGGTGTGATGTGTGTGAGTGTGGCCATGCGGCGACGCGCAAAGCTGCGCAGTGCGGCCGATAGCTCTGGCAACGAGACAGGTTTGGTGAGGTAGATGTCGGCACCGCAGTCGTAGCCGTTGAGCTTGTCGTCCAATGCCGAGCGCGCCGAGAGCATGATGATGCCCACCAAGGGGTGGGCTTTGCGAATGCGTTTGGCAAGGGTGAGGCCGTCTTCGCCGGGCAGGTTGATGTCAATCAAAAATGCATCGGCGTGATCGCTGCCAGCTTGGTCTTCGAGCTCTTCGGCGCACGACAAAGGGATGACGTGATGACCGTCTTTGCGCAAGGCCTTTTCTAGGAGCGTGCGCAAGTCGGTGTTGTCTTCAACGACGACGATGTTTAGTTGGGTAACCATACGCTGAATCTCACATGGATGTCATCTGGTTCATAGGTGCAAGTGCCGCCCAAGAGGGTGCAAATGCTACGCACCAAGAACAGCCCCAAGCCCGTGCCAGAAATGGTTTTGGCACCGATGCTGCGGTAGTACTTGTGAAACACCTTGTCGGCTTCAGGCCATGAGGCAATGCCCGGTTTGTTGGCCACACGGATGGCAATGCCCGATTGGCCTTGTGCATTGTTTTGAGCCAGCACTTCGATGTCGATGGCTTGGCTGTGGTCGCCGTAGCGCAGCGCGTTGTCTAACAGGTTGCTCAGCACAATGCGCAGGCATTGGTAGTCGGTGTGAAGGGTGATGGGCGAGACAGCGAAGTGCACATGGAATGTTTGGTTGTCGCGTTGTTTTTCTGTGGTGAGATCGTCGATGATTTCGATCAAGTCCACGTTTTGTTTTTGGATGGTGATTCGCCCGTCTGACAGGCGATCGGCACTCAAGCATTGGTCTAGCACGTTGCGAATGATGGATACGTTGCGGCTGACGTAGTCTCTGGCATGTGCGTCTTCAGAGGTTTGCTGAGCCAGGTCGATGACGGCCAAGGGGTTTTTGAGCTCATGCATGAGCATGGTGAGCAGTTGTGTGGATTCTTCGTGGCGGTTTTTTTCAATCAGCACTTGTTGTTCTGACAGGGCCAGATCACGCGACATTTGTGCGTGCGCTTTGCGTAGCTGTCTGGCACGAAGGTCCATCAAGATGGCGATGTTCAAGCTAGACAGGAGAGCGTAGTACACCAAGCCACTGGCGGCAAATTCGCTCCCAGCCATTTTGCCGAGGTAGGGCAAGATGCTGAATGTCATCAAGCCGGTGAGGAGAACGTAGTAGCTGATGATGAATTTTTTCTTCAGCACTGAGGGGTTATTTTTTTGTCCAGGGGGTTGGTCTTTGATGAAGAAGACAGACAAAGCCAGCAGCGAAATCATGCCCGCAGCGTTGAGCATCATGTTGGCTTTGAGGCCGTAGTGGGCATGGCCTAAGCACAGCAGCGCACCCACGAAGCCAGACCACATGAAGTAGCCCCTGAATACGTGTTGCACCCACAGCGGACGTTTGTATTCAGACAGGAAACGTGTTTCAAACCAAAGAGAAACAGCGGTTGCACCGACGATGAGCCAGTTGTATCCCAAGTCCAAGTCATGAGCGGACACCGAGCCGCTCAACAAATAGCGATGCAAGCCAAAGAAGGCAGCGGTGTAGATCAAGTAGATGAAGTTGCGAAACGCAAAGGCGGCATATAACGATTCGCGTGTGTTGAACCAGTTCATCAGGCCGAGCATCAAAAACACGCTGATGAGTGACAGCGTGAAGTAGCCACTCAACATGAGTGTGTGTTCAGCGGTGTGCATGCCGTCAAGCGTGAGGGCTTGCGCGTGCATCATGGAGGTGCTGGTAGATTGAATGCGTAGCCAAACAAAGCGAGGCTCTGTGCCTGCTGGAATGACAAAGGCATGCGAGAGAGAGCGGTACTCTTCGTCTTGGTATTCGGTTTGGTCGCCGCTGGTGCGTGGTGTGTCGCGTGGGTCCAGCGGATCAAACAGGTTGATTTTGTCGAGGTAGATGGGGCAAATGCGCAGCACCAGTTTGTCGTCTGACTTGGCGCCCTCGGGCGGGGCAATTTGAAAACGCACCCAAATGACCGACTGTGTGTAGCCACGGCTGAGCACTCCGTCATAGGAGGTGAATGTTTGTTGTTGCGCTTGTTCGAATGAGGCTTGTGCCGATGGGTCTTCCCAGTACGCGCGTTGTTGGATGTGGTCGTGCACCGACGCCATCGCCATTGAGCCAATGAACATGCTCAGAGCAAAAAGACAGCGTGCAACAAGTTGAGAGAAAAGCATCAGTACATTTTTTGAATTTGTGAATAAGCCTAGCACTGCCGCTTGGTGGTTTTATTTCCGTACATTACATAACTAGTCAAAAGACAAAGGCCCGCATGATGCGGGCCTTTTTTTTGAAGTGTAAATATTTACTTTTGGGTGTGATAACTGGTCACACGGTCCACTTCGTTTTTCGAGCCCAAGATGACGCTGACACGTTGGTGCAGCTGCGTGGGTTGAATGTCCAAGATGCGTTGTTGGCCATTGGTGGCGGCACCACCGGCTTGCTCGATCAACCAGCTCATGGGGTTGGCTTCGTACATCAGGCGCAGCTTGCCAGCTTTGCCTGGCTCGCGCTTGTCCCAGGGGTACATGAACACGCCGCCACGGGTGAGGATGCGGTGCACGTCGGCCACCATGGAGGCGATCCAACGCATGTTGAAGTTTTTGCCGCGTGGGCCTTCTTCGCCTTGCAGGCACTCGTCGATGTAGCGCTTCACGGGCTCGTCCCAGTGGCGCATGTTGCTCATGTTGATGGCGAATTCTTTGGTGTCTTCTGGCACTTTCACGTTTTCTTGGGTCAACACAAACGATCCTTGCTCGCGGTCCAAGGTGAACATGGCCACGCCGTCGCCCACGGTGAGCACCAAGGTGGTTTGCGGGCCGTACACGCAATAGCCCGCAGCCACTTGCTGGGTGCCTGGTTGCAAAAAGTCGTCTTCGCTCACGCCTTTGCTGGGGTCTACTTTTTTGAGTACGCTGAAGATGGTGCCAATGCTCACGTTGACTTCGATGTTGCTGGAGCCATCGAGTGGGTCAAACATCAACAGGTATTCGCCTTGGGGGTAGCGGTTGGGCACGACGTGGATGCTGTCCATTTCTTC
Organism: Limnohabitans sp. MORI2; assembly: GCF_027925025.1. Classification (NCBI taxonomy): domain Bacteria; kingdom Pseudomonadati; phylum Pseudomonadota; class Betaproteobacteria; order Burkholderiales; family Comamonadaceae; genus Limnohabitans; species Limnohabitans sp. MORI2. The sequence goes on along the minus strand of NZ_AP027058.1, from coordinate 1,906,119 downwards.
GGACGCCATGGCGGCTAAGTGGCCACCCCATTCGTTGGCTTCAATCAACACATCGTTGGCGATGATGTCGAGTTTCTTTTGCACTTCGCCTTGGATGTTTTCGCTGCCAGCGGTACCCATGACTTCGCCCAAAGCACCTTTGTTCACAGCGTGGCTGATGCTCTTGCAAGCGCGTGCCACGACTTCGAGCAACAAGCGCAGCTCAGAGGGAATGAGGCCTTTGGCGCGTTGTTGTTCGACCAGATAGCGGGTGAGAGAAACACTCATGGCAAGTCCTTAGTTGGAGAGCGCGCGTGAGACCACCTCACGCACGTCGTTGCTTAAATCGGTTTTGGCGGCGACGCGTTTGATGGCTTCGTGCGCTGCGGTGCGGTAAGGCTCGGCGAGCTTGCTCCAACGGTCCAAGGCGCGTGCCAAACGGGCGGCGACTTGGGGGTTGATAGCGTCGAGCTCTAACACGCGTTCACTCCAGAACACATAACCTGCCGCATCGCTGCGGTGGAAGGCACCGGGGTTGGCACTGCAGAAACTGAAGATCAGGCTGCGAGCGCGGTTGGGGTTTTTGATGTGGAAATCGGGGTGCAACATGAGGTTGCGCACCAGCGACAAGATGTTGCCACCACGGTCGGTGCTGCCAGCTTGCAAGGCAAACCACTTGTCCATCACCAAGGCTTCGTTGCGGAACTGGTTGTAAAAGCGCTGCAATGCGTCAGCGGCCAAGTCGTGGCCGTTGCTCACTGACTGTGCTTGCACCAACGCATTCAAAGCGTTGAAGCGGTCGGTCATGTTGTGCGCGTCTTTGAAGCGCTGGTAGGTTCGGCCGGGCCACACCACATCGCCGCTGGTGCGAGCATCCAAACACAACATGGTGAGGGCCATGCCGCTCAAAGCACGGCGACCGCTCGACACAGGGTCGGGGCGGAAGGCGCCGTTGTCTTGATGCGCTTCAAAAGCCCACGCCCAATCGTCGTGCAGTTCGCGGGCGAGTTGCGCACGCATGGCTTCACGCACTGCGTGGATTCGTTGGGGGTCGACCACGTCGAGCTGTTCAGCGATGTAGGTTTCTGACGGCAGCGTGAGCACGAGTTCTTTGAACGCAGCATCGAGCGCAGGGTTGCGCAGCACGGTGCGCAGGGCTTGCACCAACGCGGCGTCGAGCACCTGCGTGGGTTCATCGCTTTGTGCGATGGCGTGCAAGGCCGCGTTCAAGCACAAGCGTTGCGCGGCTTCCCATTGGTTGAATGGGTCGGTGTCGTGCGCCAAGAGGGTGAGTAGTTGCGTGGCGGTGAAATCTTTTTCTAACACCACAGGGGCGCTAAAGCCGCGCAGGATGGAGGGCACGGGCTCTTCACCGGCTTGCAGGTTGAGGTCTTTGAACTCGAAGTTTTGCTTGGCCTCGGTCAGCACCAAGAGTTGCGTGGGCAACACCTCGCGGCCATCGGCACCGAGCAAACCGAATTGCACGGGAATGACGAACGGTTCTTTGTGGTCTTGGCCGGGGCTGGGTGGGCAGCTCTGGCTCAAGGTGAGTGTGTAGCTGCGTGTGTCGGCGTTGTAGCTGCCTGCAGCTTGCACGCGTGGCGTGCCTGCTTGTGCGTACCAACGCTTGAACTGCGCCAAGTGCGTGGCGAGGGCAGAGCCGGGGTTGGCATCGGCAATGGCTTGAGCGAAGTCGTCGCACGTTACCGCTTGGCCGTCGTGGCGCTCGAAATAGAGCGTCATGCCTTTGGCAAAGCCTTCACGGCTCGTTAAGGTTTGCATCATGCGCACAACCTCAGAGCCTTTTTCGTAAATCGTGACGGTGTAGAAGTTGTTGATTTCTACATAGCTGTCAGGACGCACGGGGTGGGCCATGGGGCCTGCGTCTTCTGGGAACTGCGCGGTGCGCAACAAGCGCACGTCTTCGATGCGCTTGACGGCTTTGGCCGAGGCGGCAGCTGTTGGGTTGTCTTTCAACGCTTCAGCAGCCAAGTCTTGGCTGAACTCTTGGTCGCGGAAAACGGTGAGGCCTTCTTTGAGCGAGAGCTGGAACCAATCGCGGCAGGTGACGCGGTTGCCCGTCCAGTTGTGGAAGTATTCATGACCGACCACGCTCTCGATGTTGGCGTAGTCCATGTCGGTGGCGGTGGCAGAGTTGGCCAACACAAACTTGGTGTTGAAGATGTTGAGGCCCTTGTTCTCCATCGCGCCCATGTTGAAGTCGCTGGTGGCGACGATCATGAAACGTTCGAGGTCGAGGCTCAAGTTGAAACGCTGCTCGTCCCACTTGATGCTGGCCATGAGCGAGTTCATGGCGTGTTCGGTTTTGTCTAAATCGCCCGAGCGCACATAGACCTGTAGCAAATGTTCTTTGCCTGATGGCGCTTTGACGCGCTGCTCGCGGCACACAAACTGGCCTGCGACCAAGGCAAACAAGTAGCATGGCTTTTTGTGGGGGTCGACCCACTTGGCAAAGTGGCGGCCTTCTTCGAGGTCGCCTTCTTCCACCAAGTTGCCATTGCTCAGCAACACAGGGAAGGCTTGTTTGTCAGCGCGCAGCGTGACGCTGTAGCTCGACATCACATCGGGGCGGTCTAAGAAATACGTGATGCGGCGAAAGCCCTCAGCCTCGCATTGGGTGAAGAACGAGTCGTTGCTCACGTACAAGCCCATGAGCTTGGTGTTCTTCGCGGGGTTGCAGGTGGTGAAGATTTCTAGGTCGAAAGCTTCGTGACCTTCGGGCAAGTTCTCCAGCACCAACTGGCTGCCGTCCATCTTGAACGACGTGCCTTGGCCATTGACCAACACGCGGGCGAGGTTGAGCTCATCGCCATCCAAACGCAGTGGCTGAGCCGCCACGTCGGGGTTGCGACGCACGCGCATTTTGTTGAGCACGCGGGTCTTGGCGGGGTCAAGGTCAAACGTCAGATCGACGGTGTCGATCCAAAACGCAGGCGCGGTGTAGTCGGCGCGTTGAATCAATGGGGCTGTGCCTTCGCGGAACATAGTTTTCCTTAAATACCTTGCTTGAGTGACGCTTCGATGAAAGCATCGAGGTCGCCGTCCAAGACTTTTTGTGTGGCCGAGACTTCAACGTTGGTACGCAAGTCTTTGATGCGGCTGTTGTCCAGCACGTAGCTGCGAATTTGGTGACCCCAGCCCACATCGGTCTTGGTGTCTTCGAGCTTTTGCTGTTCTTCTTGGCGCTTGCGCATTTCAAAGTCGTACAAGCGCGAGCGCAGGCGTTTCCAAGCTACGTCACGGTTGCTGTGCTGGCTTCGGCCGTCTTGACACTGCACCACGATGCCGGTGGGGATGTGGGTCAAACGCACCGCAGAGTCGGTTTTGTTGATGTGCTGACCACCCGCGCCCGAGGCACGGTAGGTGTCGGTGCGCACGTCTGAGGGGTTGATGTCGATCTCGATCGAGTCATCAATTTCGGGGTACACAAACACCGACGCGAACGAAGTGTGGCGACCACCCGAGCTGTCAAACGGCGACTTGCGCACCAAGCGGTGCACACCAGTTTCGGTGCGCAACAAACCAAAGGCGTATTCGCCTTCGATCTTGATGGTCGCGCCTTTGATGCCGGCTACGTCGCCAGCAGATTCGTCTTCCACCGTGGTTTTGAAGCCTTTGCGTTCGGCGTACTTGAGGTACTGGCGCAGCAACATGCTGGCCCAGTCGCAGGCTTCGGTGCCACCGGCACCGGCTTGGATGTCCAAGAAGCAATTGAGCGGGTCGGCCTCGTTGCTGAACATGCGACGGAATTCGAGTTCTTCGATGGTTTTGACCAAGCCTTGGGTGTCGGTCTCGATGGTCATCAAGCCGTCTTCGTCGTTGTCGGCTTTGCTCATTTCAAACAACTCGGCGTTATCTGCCAACTCTTGCGTGAGGCGGGTGAGGGTGACGACCACGCCGTCGAGGGCTTTTTTCTCACGACCCAGCTCTTGGGCTTTCTTGGGGTCGTTCCAGATCGTTGGGTCTTCTAGCGAAGCATTGACAGTGCGCAGGCGTTCGGCTTTGGCATCGTAGTCAAAGATACCTCCGTAGATCCACCGTGCGCGCGCTCAGGTTGGCCAGGGTGGTTCCAATGAGGTTGATGCGTTCTGCTTCCATGATGAGGTCTTCTTTGTGTATTGGCGAAAACCTTGGATTTTCTCACGTTCGGGCCGCGGCTTAGAAGCTGCGTACGTAAGCAAATGTGACACCTGCTGTTCCTAGCAAAAAGGCTTGCGCAGATTCTTTGGGGTTGAAGGCATACCCCAGTGACGGAATGATGGCAGGGGCGATACCCGCTGAGTTGAATCCAATCGCGTCTTTGTGCTTGCCTCGGTAGCCATAGATGAAACCGGCGGACACTTTAGTGAATAACTGGGGGTTGCCCAGGATGTTGTTCCATTGCTGGCCCACGTAGCCATAGGCCGAGGGTTGACCAAAGGAGTTGGTGAACAGGGCCAAGCCACAGAATCGGCCACCCGAGACATGTCGGTCAAGCGCCACCAGTTTGACGGGTTTGTGTTCCGAGCTGCTGTGCCAGTGGTGGGTGAAGGGCGAGAGCGTCAAATCCCACGTCTTGTCCGCTTTCGCGCCACCTTCAACGGCCAAGCTGTCAGGGCAAGGTTGCAAGTCGTAGAGGCTGTCCTCTGCGGCATGGGCGTGCCCGAGGCCGACAGTGCCGATGAGTGCGCAGCTTGCAATCCAAGCGCTGAGTTTGGAGGGAAAAGACATGATGGATTCGATTTAAAAAGTGCCTGATTCTAATCAGTTAAGCGGCACTTTTAATGCTTAAGAATTCTTCTATCAGTCTCGCGAGTTTTTCGGGTTGGTCATGGTGCAGCATGTGGCCTGCATCTTCAATCACCGCATGGGTCAGATGGGGCACAGCCGCAATGCGTTGCTTGAACTCGTGCAAGGTGTAGTTGTCTTTCCACCACTGGCTCATGCTGTCGCTGTCGGCCACCACACAGAGGGTGGGCGCGGTGATGCGTTCGTAGATGGCTTGGGTTTCATCGATCTTGAACAGCTGCGCATTGACCACTTTGTGGCCCGCATGGCCCAAGATGCGCCACTGGCCTTGTGCATCGGGTTGTGCCCAATGCTGAGCCAGCCAATGGGCTTTGTCTGCGTCCAAGCGCGGGTTGGTTTTGATGAGGCGCTGCGCTACCGACTCTTGGTCGGGGTACGGGCGCAGCGTCATCTCGCCGCGTTGCACGGCTTTGAGCTCGTCCATCCATTTGGCCAAACGACCTGGGGCCTGCGAGGGACGCGTGGCGGGCATGCCAAAGCCTTCGAGGTTGATGAGGGTTTGAATGCGTTCAGGTCGAACGCCCGCATACATCGTGGCGACGTGGCCGCCCATGCTGTGGCCGATGAGGTGAACTTTGCGGTCGCCCACATAGTGGTCGAGCAGCTGGTCGAGATCGGCCAAGTAATCGGGGAAGAAGAAGTGATCGACGTTGGGTGTTTCTGTGAGACCAAAGCCACGCCAGTCGGGGGCGATGATCCAGTGGTCGTCTTTCAGGGCGTCAATGACGAATTGAAATGAGGCGGCGACATCCATCCAGCCGTGCACCATGACGAGGGGTGTTTTGTCGGGTGAGGGCGTGCCCCACTGCAAGACGTGGTAACTCAGGTGACGGATTGGGACAAACTCGCTGCGCGAAGGTTTTTGGATTGGGTACATTGCACGTAATCATAAGGACCGAGACATGGCCAAGCATTCCGTAGGGACGACTTCACACGACTTTTACCAAGCCATGCAAGATGGTTTTTGCTGGCAGGTGCCCGAGCACTTCAACATGGCTGAGGTGTGCAGCCGTCGATGGGCAGCGCAACCGGATGCGACTGAGCGCGTGGCGATTGTTGAGCACGCCGCTGCGGATGCGAGCGGACATGCGGTTGCGCCGCGCAGCTACACCTATGCGCAGTTGCAGCAAGCCGCAGATGCGTTGAGCCATGTGTTGGCTGACCTTGGCGTGCAGCGTGGCGATCGCGTGGCCATCGTGCTGCCGCAACGCTTTGAAACCGCCGTGGCCTATATGGCCGTGATGCAAATGGGCGCGGTGGCCATGCCGCTGTCGTTGCTGTTTGGCCCTGAGGCTTTGGAATACCGCTTGCAAGACAGCGAGGCCGTGGTGGCGATTGTGGATGCATCGTCGGTGAACAACGTGCTGACGGTGCGCGCCCAGTGCCCCGCGCTACGCGAGGTGATCGGGGTTGAGCTAAGCAACGCCGCCGACATGCTGCACGTCGATGTGGATTACGCCAGCGCCACTGCCGCGCAGCAGCGGGCCTTCACAGCGGTGCAAACCAAAGCGGACGAAGGCGCGGTGTTGATTTACACCAGTGGCACCACAGGCCCACCCAAAGGTGCACTCATTCCGCATCGTGCGCTGATTGGTAACTTGACAGGTTTTGTGTGTAGCCAAAACTGGTTTGGCTTTGCCACGAAAGCCACTTCAAACCAAGCTTCAAACGCCGCGCATTTGCCCACAGGCAGCGATGCGGTGTTTTGGTCGCCCGCCGATTGGGCATGGACTGGCGGCTTGATGGACGCTTTGTTACCCACGTTGTACTTTGGTCGCCCCATCGTGGCGTGGAACGGGCGCTTCAGCCCAGAGCTGGCATTCACGCTCATGCAGCAGCATGGTGTGACGCACACGTTTTTGTTCCCCACAGCGTTGAAGGCCATGATGAAGGCCTACCCCAAGCCCAGCAGCCAATTCAAACTCAAACTGCAAGCCATGATGAGCGCGGGCGAGGCTGTGGGCGATGCGGTGTTTGGCTATTGCCAAACCCAGCTGGGTGTGACGGTGAATGAGATGTTTGGTCAAACCGAGATCAACTACATCGTGGGCAACTGCGCGATGGAGTGGGGCACCATGGGCGAGGGCGTGTCTACCCACCGCACGAACGTGGGCTGGCCCGCCAAGCCCGGCAGCATGGGCAAGGGCTACCCCGGTCACCGCGTGGCGGTGATTGACGAAGACGGCAACGAGTGCCCCACAGGTGTGCCCGGTGATGTGGCGCTCAACCGCTACAACCAACACGGCCAGCCTGACCCGATTTTCTTTTTGGGCTATTGGAAAAACGAAAAATCGACCTTGGGCAAATACACGGGCGACTGGTGCCGCACCGGCGATATGGCGGTGCGCGACGAAGACGGCTACCTTTGGTACCAAGGCCGTGCAGACGATGTGTTCAAAGCGGCGGGCTATCGCATTGGTCCGAGCGAAATTGAAAACTGTTTGGTCAAACACCCCGCTGTGGCTAACGCCGCCGTGGTGCCCAAACCTGATGCTGAGCGTGGCGCTTTGGTGAAGGCCTATGTGGTCTTGGCCGCAGGGTTTGAAGCCAGTGATGCCTTGGTGGCCGACCTGCAACTGCATGTGCGTGGCAAGCTCGCGCCGTATGAATACCCCAAAGAGATTGAGTTCATTGGTGAACTGCCCATGACCACCACGGGCAAGGTGCAACGCCGTGTGTTGCGCTTGCAAGAAGAAGAGCGCGCCAAAGCGCAATAAGCAAACTTTATTCAAGCCCCGGCAGGCTTTAGACTTGTCGGGTTTTTCATCTGTCTCCTTTCTCGGAGTAAATACACATGACTTTTCCCCTCGTTCAGCTGGGCAACAGCGATTTGCACGTCACCCCCATTTGTTTGGGCACCATGACGTTTGGCGAGCAAGTGAATGAAACCGATGCACATGCCATCCTCGAACGATCGCTGGCGCGTGGCGTGAACTTCATCGACACCGCCGAGATGTATTCGGTGCCCCCTAAGGCTGAGACCTTTGGCCACACCGAAACCATCATTGGCAGCTGGTTTGCCAAGAACCCCGGTGCCCGCCAGAAGCTGGTGTTGGCCACCAAAGTGGCTGGCCCCTCGCGTGGCATGCCGTGGGTGCGTGAAAACCAAGGCATGTCGGCTGACGACATCTTGGCTTCGTGCGAAGGTAGTTTGCGCCGCCTGCAAACCGATGTGATTGACCTCTACCAAATCCACTGGCCCGAGCGTCATGTGCCGGCTTTTGGCGCGGTGTATTACGACCCGAAAAAAGAGAATTCCAAAACCAGCATTCACGAACAACTTGAAGCCTTGGCCAAGTTGGTGAAGGCGGGCAAAGTGCGCCACATTGGTTTGTCGAACGAAACACCGTATGGCGTGCACGAGTTTGTGCGCTTGGCCGAGCAACACGGCTTGCCGCGCGTGGCCACGGTGCAAAACCCATACTGCCTGATCAACCGCAGCTATGAAAACGGTTTGGACGAAACCTGCCACCGCTTGAACGTGTCGCTCTTGGCATATTCGCCATTGGGCTTTGGCTTGCTCACGGGTAAGTACGATGACAGCGGCTTGTTGGGCGAGCAAGCGCCCAAAGAGGGCCGCATGGCCAAGTACGAGAGCATGCGCAAGCAACGCTGGGGACGTCCCGAGTCGCTGGCTGCGGCCAAGCGCTACAACGCGTTGGCGCGTGAAAACGGCATGACGCCCACGCAAATGGCCTTGGCGTTTTGTTACACCAAGTGGCAAGTGACCAGCACCATCATTGGTGTGACATCCCTCGCGCAGTTGGATGCCGATTTGGATGCATGGGGCACCACGCTGTCGCCAGAGGTGTTGGCGGCGATTGACGCCATTCGTTGGGACATGCGCGATTTGGCGCAATAAATTTGCGCGTCATCAGGGAGATTGATTTTGGATAAGACGTTGTTGGTGTTGGCTTTGGCTGGCTATTTGTTTGGTTCGTTGTCGTTTGCAGTGATCGTCAGCCGTGTGATGGGCTTGGACGACCCCCGTACCTACGGCAGCCAAAACCCAGGCGCGACCAATGTGCTGCGTTCGGGCAACAAAAAAGCGGCCTTGGCCACCTTGTTGTTGGATGCGCTCAAGGGCTACTTCCCTGTGCTCTTGGTCAAGTGGTATGGCCCTGCATTCGGCTTAGACGACGAAGCCGTGGCTGTGGTGGCAATGGCCGCGTTTGTGGGGCATTTGTGGCCAGTGTTCTTCCGCTTCAAAGGCGGCAAGGGTGTGGCCACCGCAGCAGGTATTTTGTTTGCTGTGGAGCCCTTGCTGGGCGCTGCTGTGATGGGCACTTGGCTCTTGGTCGCGTTCGTCACGCGCTACTCGTCATTGGCCGCTTTGATGGCGTCGGTGCTGTCGCCTGGCTACTACCTGTTTGGCAACGAAGTGTTGTGGCAAACCAGCGCAGCTGAGCTGTTGACGGTCATGGTCATGAGCCTCTTGCTCTTGTGGCGTCACAAAGAAAACATTGGACGCTTGCTGCGTGGGCAAGAATCGAAAATTGGCGCGAAGAAGGAAGCAGCGGCTGCCGACGGCGCCGAGTAAAGCGGATTCAGACGCAAAACAAAAGGGCCTCTGTTGAGGCCCTTTTCGTTGGTGGCGTTAGCGCTTAATCGCGGAAGTTGTTGAACGACAAAGGCAAGTCGGTCATTTCTTTGCGAATCAAAGCCATCGCGGCTTGCAAGTCGTCGCGCTTGGCGCCGGTCACACGCACGGCATCGCCTTGGATGGCGGCTTGCACTTTGAGCTTGCTGTCTTTGAGGTGGCGTTGGATCTTTTTCGACACTTCGGTTTCGATGCCATTGCGAATTTTGATGACTTGTTTGACCTTGTCGCCACCGATTTTTTGCACATCGCCTCGGTCGAGGAAGCGTACATCCACTTCACGCTTGGTCAGCTTGTTGCGCAACACGTCTTCGACTTGAACCAGCTGAAAGTCGGCATCGCCAAACATGGTGATTTCTTTGTCTTTCAGCTCCACAGCAGCAGAGGTGCCTTTGAAGTCGAAACGGGTGGCAATTTCTTTGCTCGCATTTTCAACGGCGTTTTTCACTTCAACCAAGTTGGGCTCGAGGACGGTGTCAAAAGAAGGCATGGCAGTCGGCTTTCAAATTCAGAATGAGACAATTGCCGTATGTTAGTGGAACCCAACACCCCCCTTCAGGCCTACAACAGCTTTGGCATTTCGGCCAAAGCCTTGCAGCTGGTGCGCGTGCACAGCGACGCCGATGTGCAGGCTGTGCTGGCCGATGCGAACCTGCGCGACGCGCCCAAGTTTGTGTTGGGTGGCGGCAGCAACATTGTGCTCACGGGCGACGTGAAGCCCTTGGTGCTCAAGGTGGAAATGAAGGGCATGCGCTTGGTCGAAGAGACCGACAAAGCCTGGATTGTGGAAGCCGCCGCCGGTGAAAAATGGCATGACTTGGTGGCGTGGACGCTTGAGCAAGGTTGGCCTGGTCTAGAAAACATGGCCCTCATCCCCGGCACAGTGGGCGCTTCGCCTGTGCAAAACATTGGCGCGTATGGCGTGGAGCTGCAAGACCGTTTTCACTCGCTCGATGCGATTGACCTCACCACAGGCCAAGGCTTCAGCCTGAATGCCGCGCAATGTGCGTTTGGCTACCGCGACTCGGTGTTCAAACACGAAAGCAGCGGACCGAATGGTTTGGGCTTAGCGGGTAAGGCGTTGATCACCCGTGTGCGGTTTGACCTGCGCAAAGACTGGAAGCCTGTGCTGGGCTACCTCGACCTCGAACGAAAAATGGCCGAGACCGGCATCAGCCAGCCCACGGCTCAGCAAATTTTTGAATGGGTGTGCGCCATTCGCCAAGCCAAGCTGCCTGACCCTGCGGTGATTGGCAACGCGGGCAGCTTTTTTAAGAACCCCACTGTCACGCAAGACCAGTGTGACGACATCATCGCCCGCGAACCCAAAGTAGTTCACTACCTGCTAGACGATGGCCGCATCAAGCTCGCAGCCGGTTGGCTGATTGACGCTTGCGGTTGGAAAGGCAAAACCGTGGGCAACGCCGGCGTGTACGAGAAACAAGCCTTGGTGCTGGTCAACGTGGGCGGCACCGAACACCCCTGCACCGGTGGTGAGGTGATGACGCTGGCCAAAGCCATTCAGACCAGCGTGTACGAGCGCTTTGGCATTCGGCTGGAGCCGGAGCCAGTGGTGGTTTAAATCTCTCGCATCTCAACTGAGCGGCGCATGAAAAAAGCGACCTCGCAAGGTCGCTTTTTCTTTGGCGTGTCGAAGTGCGGTTAAGCCTTCTTCACAAACTCCGTCTTGAGCTGCATCGGGCCAAAGCCGTCGATCTTGCAGTCGATGTCATGGTCGCCGTCGATGAGGCGAATGTTTTTGACCTTGGTGCCCACTTTGACGACCGAGGACGAGCCTTTGATCTTCAAGTCTTTCATCAGAGTCACGGTGTCGCCGTCTTGCAGCACATTGCCGTGGGCGTCTTTCCAGACGCGCTCGGCAGGTTCGGCAGCGGCGCTTTCTTCCGCGCTCCACTCGTGGGCACAAACGGGGCAAATGAACAAGCTGCCGTCTTGATAGGTCAAGTCGGCGCTGCACAGAGGGCAGTTGGGTAAGGCGCTCATCTCTTATTGCTTGTCGTTAGAGAGGCTCAAGAAGTGGTCGCCTTTACCCAGCGACAACAAGCCGCTTTGCGAGTAGATGCCCAGCTTGCCACGCGTGTCCACGATGTCGAGGTTGCGCATAGTGAGTTGGCCGATGCGGTCCAGCGGGCTGAACGGTGCGTCTTCGACTTTTTCCATGCTCAAACGCTCGGGCGCGTAGGTGAGGTTGGGGCTGTCGGTGTTGACGATGCTGTAGTCGTTGCCACGACGCAGTTCGAGCGTGACTTCGCCGGTGACGGCGCGGGCCACCCAGCGTTGCGCAGTTTCGCGCAGCATGATGGATTGCGGGTCAAACCAACGGCCTTGGTACAACAAGCGGCCCAAGCGCAGGCCGTTGATGCGGTACTGCTCGATGGTGTCTTCGTTGTGAATGCCGGTGACTAAACGCTCGTAAGCGATGTGCAGCAACGCCATGCCGGGAGCTTCGTAAATGCCACGGCTCTTGGCTTCGATGATGCGGTTCTCAATTTGGTCGCTCATGCCCAAACCGTGGCGGCCACCGATTTCGTTGGCTTTCAAGAACAGTGCCACGGGGTCGGTGTATTCGACGCCGTTCAAGGCGACGGGCACGCCTTCTTCAAAGCGCACGGTGACTTCTTCGGCTTTCACGTCGACTTCGGGTTTCCAAAACGCCACGCCCATGATGGGGTTGACGATGCGGATGCCGCTGTTGAGGTGCTCCAAGTCTTTGGCTTCGTGCGTCGCGCCGAGCATGTTGCTGTCGGTGCTGTAGGCTTTTTCGGCGCTCATCTTGTAGCCAAAACCGTTGGCAGTCATGAACGCTGACATTTCAGCGCGGCCACCGAGTTCGTCGATGAACAGTTGGTCCAGCCAAGGCTTGTAGATTTTCAAGCTGGGGTTGGTGAGCAAGCCGTAGCGGTAGAAGCGCTCGATGTCGTTGCCTTTGAAGGTGGAGCCATCGCCCCAGATGTTGACGTCGTCTTCTTTCATCGCGGCCACGAGCATGGTGCCGGTGACGGCACGGCCCAAGGGTGTGGTGTTGAAGTAAGTCACGCCACCGGTGCTGATGTGAAACGCGCCGCATTGGATGGCAGCAATGCCTTCGTGGGCGAGTTGGGTGCGGCAGTCGATGAGGCGGGCTTTTTCAGCACCGTATTCCATCGCTTTGCGTGGGATTTCGTTGTAGTCCGCTTCGTCGGGTTGGCCGAGGTTGGCGGTGTAGGCGTAAGGCACAGCGCCTTTTTGTTTCATCCACAGCAACGCGGCAGAGGTGTCGAGGCCGCCCGAGAAGGCGATGCCGACTTTTTGCCCTTTGGGCAAGTTTTGAAGAATGGTGCTCATGGTCTTGGCCCTTTGGAATTAACCGAAGTGGCAGATGTAGTGGTAGGGCTCGGTCACGCGGATGTCGAACTTGGAGTTGCCGGGGACGTTGAACTGCTCGCCAGCCGAAGACTTGACCCAAGTGTCGGAGCCGTCGAGTTTGTATTCGCAAAAGCCAGCCACGCATTCCATGATTTCAGGTACGCCGGTGTTGAAGGTGAGTGTGGCGGGCAAGATCACGCCCACAGATTTTTTGGTGCCGTCGGCGAAAGTGATGGCGTGGCTCACGCATTTGCCGTCAAAGAAAACATTGGCTTTGGTGGTGACGCTGACGCTGTCGATTTTTTCTGTGGTCATGGTGCGACTCGGTGGTTAGATGCAAAACCGTTGATTTTAAAGGATGGGGCGTGCTGGCCAAGAAAAAAGCCGCTGGGGGCAGCGGCTTGGGTCGTGAGCACCAGCAAGTGCTTAGTAGCGTGGGGCAGATCCGGGAGGGGGCACATTGCCGTATGCGGGTGGTGGAACCACAGGGGTGACTTGCAAGCGCACGGTGGGGCCTGGGTCTTGTGGCATTTGCACGGTGTATTGCTTGCCTGCAAATTCATAGACCACGTTGTAAGCCATGGTGCGGTTCTCGTACACGGTTTGGGTGCTGCAGTTTTGAACGTTGCGGACTTCGGGAGTGCCGCCGCCTTCAATGTTGTCACCCAGAATTGCGCCGCCGAACAAACCTGCCATGGTGGCTAAAGCATTGCCTGAACCTTTACCGACTTGGTTGCCAATGACGCCGCCTGCGATGGCGCCCATGGCTGCACCTGCACCAGATTTTTGGCCGCCTGTGACGACTTGCTGGTTGGTACACACTTGTCGTGGCACCGCCACTTGTTGAATGATGGGCGTGCTGGAGAGTACTTTGCCGACCTCTTGGGCTTGAACAGCCGTAGAGGCGCAAGCGGCCATCAAGCCCGTGATCAAACCGATTTGGATAGATTTGTTTTTCATAGGGAATCCCTTTTTTAACTTGGCAGAAGTGTAGTGCTTGGCTTGCCGTGCTCTGTAAAGCGGCGGTAAAACCTGCACCGTCACAACTCAAACCACAACGTTTGCCCAAGCTTCGGGGTTGACGCCCACGATCACAGTTTTGCCTTTGACCACCACGGGGCGCTTGATGACGCTGGCGTGTTCGAGCATCAAAGCACGAGCCGAAGCGGTGTCGATCACCTGGGCTTGTATGTTTGCATCCAGCTTGCGCCAAGTGGTGCCTTTGCGGTTGACCAAGACCTCCCAGTCAACGGCTTTGAGCCATGTGTCGATGGCCTCGGCGGGAACACCTTGCTTTTTGAAATCATGAAACACGTAGTCTACGCCGCGTTCTGTGAACCACCCGCGGGCTTTTTTGACGCTGTCGCAGTTGGGGATGCCGTAAACGGTGATGGTTGTTTTGCTCATGGGGGTGAATCATGCCCCAAACCCGATGGCCGCAAACGCTGGGTGACAATTGCGGCATGAATTCACTCGACAGCTGGCTCGCACATTGCGAGCGCTTGCACCCCAAAAACATCGACATGGGCTTGGACCGCGTGCGTACCGTGGCCGAGCGCATGGCGCTCAAATTCAACTGCCCCGTCATCACGGTGGCGGGCACCAACGGCAAGGGTTCGACCTGTGCCATGTTGGAGGCGTGTTTGCTTGAGGCGGGTTATCGCCCCAGCGTCTACACCTCGCCGCATTTGGTGCATTTTCAAGAGCGTTGCCGTGTGCACGGCGAAACCGTACAGCCCGACGACTTGCTGCCGCACTTTGAACGCGTTGAGGCTGCACGCACGCAAGGGGGTGAGGTGTCGCTCACTTACTTCGAGTTCACCACCTTGGCGATTTTGAGCTTGATGGCTTCGTCTCCGATTGACGTGGCCATTCTTGAAGTCGGCTTGGGTGGGCGTTTGGATGCGGTGAACGTGATTGACCCGACTTGCGCCATCATTACCAGTGTGGACTTGGACCACATGGATTTTTTGGGCAACGACCGCGAAACGATTGGCCGCGAGAAGGCGGGCATCATGCGCACGGGACGTCCGGTGATTGTGAGCGACCCTGTGCCGCCCCAAAGCGTGATCGATCACGCCACCGAAATTGGCGCAGATCTGTGGCTGTTTGGCCGCGACTTTAATTTCACCGGTGACAAGCAGCAGTGGGGTTGGGCAGGTCGTGGCCGTCGTTACAGCGGTTTGGCCTACCCCGCACTGCGCGGGGCCAACCAGCTGGTCAATGCCAGCGGCGTGTTGGCGGCACTCGAGGCCTTGCGCACCGATATGCCGGTGACTGCGCAAGCCATTCGCAATGGTTTGGCCATGGTGGAGCTGCCAGGGCGTTTTCAAATCGTGCCAGGCCAGCCCGCTTTGGTGTTTGACGTGGCGCACAACGCCCACGCTGTGGCGGCCCTGACCGAAAACCTCGACGCGATGGGCTTTTACCCGACCACCCATGTGGTATTCGGCGCGATGGCAGACAAAGACGTGGCTCCCATGTTGGCGCGTGTGGGCCCCTTGGTGGATCGCTGGTACTTTTGCGATTTGCCCACCGAACGCGCAGCCAAAGCGGTGGACCTGCAAGACGTTTGGCAAGCAGGCAATACCCGTCAAGAGGTCCAAGCCACCACGCATGCAAACCCGCAAGCCGCACTCGATGCGGCGGTAGCTGCAGCGGGCCCCACTGATAGAATCGTGGTCTTCGGCTCGTTCTTCACAGTCGGGGGGATTTTGGCCAACGGCATCCCTCGTCTGGACGCCCCTCATTTGAGCTCTTGAGACTCCATCCACATGGCTTTTTTTAAGTTTCGACTCCCCGGTCAAGCCGCTGCAGAGCCGCAAGGCAACGCCAGCAACTCTCCTGCCGAGAGCGTGGACGCTTTGCGTCGCCGTGCTCGTCACCGTTTGATTGGCGCTTCGGTGTTGGTCGTTTTGGGGGTGGTGGGCTTCCCAGTGTTGTTCGATACCCAGCCTCGTCCGGTGTCGGTGGACATCGCGGTCGATATTCCAGACCGTGCCACCGCCAAGCCGTTGGTGGACACATCGACGCCTAAGCCGTTGTCGGCCTCCGCAGGCTTGGATGCCAAAGAGGAAGTGGTCGATTCAAAACCCGAAGCTAAACCAGAAACCAAGCCCGAAGCCAAAGTGGACATCAAGCCCGAAGTGGCTGTGGCAGGTGTCGCTGGTGCAGCCGCTGTGGCCGCGGTAGCCCCCAAGGCTGAGACAAAGCCTGAACCTGTGAAAGCAGAAGTTAAAACAGACGCCAAGGCCGATGCCAAGGTCGAGGCCAAAGCCGCCAAGCCCACCGACAGCAAAGACGCTGGTCGATTTGTGGTGCAGGCGGGCACGTTCTCAGATGAGTCCAAATTGCGCGAAACACGCAGCAAGCTAGAGAAGGCGGGCATCAGTACCTACACCCAAGTCATCGAAGGCAAAGAGGGGCGTCGCGTGCGTGTGCGCGTGGGGCCGTTCACCAGCCGCGATGAAGCCGACAAAGTAGCACGCAAGATCAAGCAGTTGTCGTTGCAGCCGCAAGTCTTGACGCTGTAATACGACCGCCATGCAAGCAATTTCGGCCGTAGATTGGATTCTGCTGGCCGTCTTGGGCCTGTCGTTGCTGCTAGGGATGTGGCGCGGCATTGTGCAAGAGGTGTTGTCGTTGGTTGGTTGGGTGGCTGCGTTTTATGTTTCGCAGATGTATGCACCACTCGCCGCCGCGTGGTTGCCCATGGAAGGCAGCAGCCAGATGTTGCGTTATGCCGCAGGTTTTGTGGTGGTGTTTGTGGCGGTGTTGGTAGCCACGGTGCTCGTCAGCTGGGTGGTGAAAAAGCTGGTGTCAGCTGTGGGCTTAGGACCGCTCGACCGCCTGCTCGGCAGCTTGTTTGGATTGATGCGCGGTGTGGTCATCTTGTTGGCCGTGACTGTGTTTGTGGGCATGACGCCGATGCGCGAAACCGATGGTTGGAAACAAGCCCAAGGTGCGCAGTGGTTGCAACAGTTTTTGCATGTGTTGAAGCCGGTTTTGCCGGCTGATTTTGGAAAGTACCTCCCCTAATGTGTGGCATCGTCGGCGTTGCAAGCAACGCACCCGTGAACCAATTGATTTATGACGCCTTGTTGCTCTTGCAGCACCGAGGCCAAGATGCTGCGGGCATCGTCACCCAGTTGGACCGTAAATTCTTCATGCACAAAGCCAAAGGCATGGTGCGTGATGTGTTTCGTACGCGCAATATGCGAGCCTTGCCCGGCAACTGTGGCTTGGGTCAAGTGCGCTACCCCACAGCAGGCAATGCGTTCAGCGAAGAAGAGGCGCAGCCGTTTTACGTGAACGCTCCCTTCGGTCTGGTGTTGGTGCATAACGGCAACTTGACCAATGCGCACGCGCTCAAGGCTGAGTTGTTTTCGCAAGATCACCGCCACATCAATACCGAGAGCGACTCTGAAGTCTTGCTCAACGTGTTGGCGCACGAGATTGACAAAACCACTCGCGGTCTGCCTCTCAAGTCGGATGACGTGTTTGAAGCCGTGCGTCGTGTGCACCGCCGTATCAAAGGCTCGTATGCGGTGATCGCCCTGATTGCGGGCCACGGCTTGTTGGCGTTTCGCGACCCATTTGGCATTCGCCCTTTGTGCATTGGCCGCGGTGCTGACGGCACCTACATGCTGGCTAGTGAGTCGGTGGCTTTAGAAGGCACAGGCCATGTGTTTGAGCGCGATATTGCACCAGGCGAGGCGGTGTTCATTGATATGGCGGGCCAAGCCCATTTCATGCAATGCGCCGATGCGCCGCAGCTCAAGCCTTGTATTTTTGAATACGTGTACTTGGCTCGTCCCGATTCCACCATGGATGGCATTTCGGTTTACCAAGCTCGCTTGAACTTGGGCGAGACATTGGCCAAACGCGTGATTTCGGTCGTGCCACCGACAGACATTGACGTGATCATTCCGATTCCAGAATCAAGCCGCCCCAGCGCTACACAGCTGGCGCATTTGTTGGGTGTGCCTTACCGCGAAGGGTTTGTGAAAAATCGTTACGTGGGTCGCACCTTCATCATGCCGGGCCAAGGCGTGCGCAAAAAATCGGTGCGCCAAAAGCTCAACGTGATTGCTAGTGAATTTAAAGGCCGCAACGTGTTGTTGGTCGATGACTCCATCGTGCGCGGTACGACGAGCAAAGAAATCGTACAAATGGCGCGTGATGCGGGCGCACGCAAGGTCTACATGGCCAGCGCTGCGCCGCCTGTGCGCTTCCCCAACGTGTACGGCATTGACATGCCCACGCCCGAAGAGTTGGTCGCGCACAACCGCAGCATCGACGAAGTGCGCGACCTCATTGGTTGCGACGCTTTGATCTATCAAGATGTGGATGCGATGAAACAAGCTGTGCATGCCGCCACGGCCACGGATGCCCATCAGCTTGATGGCTTTGATGCCTCATGCTTTGACGGTGTGTATGTGACGGGCGATGTGTCTGTGGGTGACATCGCGCGCTTGAATGAAAAACGCGTGGGCACAGAAGAGGGCGCTGAAGATAACTCGCGCCTTGCTTTGCCCAACCAATCGGAGTGAGTAAGGTATGAGCCAACACCCTTTGCCTACTGATTTGCATTTAGAAACCTTGGCCGTGCGCTTGGCTGCAGACCGCAGCCAATACGGTGAAAACTCCGAAGCGCTGTACCTCACCAGTGGTTATGTGCAACCCTCTGCTGAAGCCTCAGCCCGCCGCTTTGCGGGTGAAGAGGAGGGCTACACCTATGGTCGCTCGGGTAACCCAACAGTCACCAGCTTTGAAATGCGCTTGGCCGCTTTGGAAGGCAGCGAGGCTTGCTTGGCCACATCGTCCGGCATGTCGGCTGTGATGCTGATGTTGTTCAGCTTGCTCAAGGCGGGTGACCACGTGGTGTATTCGCAGTCGATGTTTGGCTCGACCTTGAAGTTAGTGGGCTCGGAGTTTGCACGCTTTGGCGTGGAATCGACCGTGGTGCCCCAAACCGACTTGGCCGCGTGGAAAGCCGCCATTCGCCCCAACACCAAAATCCTATTCGCTGAAACACCCACCAACCCGTTGACCGAGGTGTGCGACATCGCGGCCTTGGCCGACATGGCGCACAACGCAGGCGCTTTGCTGGCGGTGGATAACTGTTTTGCCACGCCTGCATTGCAAAGGCCTATCCCCATGGGCGCAGACATCGTCATGCACTCGGGCACCAAGTATTTGGACGGTCAGGGGCGTGTGATGGCTGGCGCTTTGTGCGCGAGCGAGCAACTCATCAAAGAAAAATTGCTGCCTGTGATGAAAAACAGCGGCATGGTGTTGTCGCCCTTCAATGCATGGGTGGTGCTCAAAGGCTTGGAAACACTCGACTTGCGCATGCGCGCCCAAAGCGCTCATGCACATGCCTTGGCCGAGTGGCTGGAACTTCACCCGCGCGTGTCACGCGTGTACTACCCAGGCTTGGCTAGTCATCCACAACATGATTTGTCGATGAAGCAAATGTCGGGTGTTGGCGGTGCGGTGTTGTCGTTCGATGTGAAAGGGGCTGACCCACACACGTCACGCGCCAATGCTTTTCATGTGCTCGACAGCTTGCGCACGCTCTCGCTGTGTACCAACTTGGGCGACACCAAAACTTTGCTCACGCACCCCGCCAGCACCTCGCACGGCAAGCTCTCGGAAGACCAGCGCCAAGCTGCTGGCATTGGCCAAGGGTTGATTCGTGTCGCGGCTGGCTTAGAGCATTTAGACGATATGAAAGCCGATCTTTCACGCGGCTTGGACACTCTGTAAATTTTGTAATGACTTCAAAAATTCGTACCCGCTTTGCCCCGTCTCCCACGGGCTTTATTCACCTCGGCAACATCCGCTCGGCTTTGTACCCTTGGGCGTTTGCACGTGCCAATGGTGGCGACTTTATTTTGCGCATTGAAGACACCGACCTTGAGCGATCTACTCAAGCCTCGGTAGACGTGATCATCGAAGGCATGAAATGGTTGGGCTTGGATCATGACGAAGGCCCGTTCTACCAAATGCAACGCATGGACCGCTACAAGGTTGTGTTGGAAGAGCTCAAGGCCGCTGGCCATGTGTACCCCTGCTACATGAGCATGGAAGAGCTCGACGCTCTGCGCGAGCAGCAAATGGCCAACAAAGAAAAGCCACGCTACAACGGCATTTGGCGCCCAGAGCCTGGCAAAACATTGCCTGCGATTCCTGAAGGTGTGAAGCCCGTGTTGCGCTTTAAAAACCCACAAGGCGGCTCGGTTGTGTGGGAAGACAAAGTCAAAGGCCGCATCGAAATCAGCAACGACGAGCTGGACGATTTGGTGATTGCTCGTCCTGACGGCACGCCCACCTACAACTTCTGCGTGGTGGTGGATGACATCGACATGGCCATCACCCACGTCATCCGTGGCGATGACCATGTGAACAACACGCCGCGCCAAATCAACATCTTCAAGGCGCTGGGCAAAGAGCCGCCTGTGTATGCCCACTTACCGACGGTGCTCAATGAGCAAGGCGAGAAGATGAGCAAACGCAATGGCGCCAAAGCCGTGACCCAATACCGTGACGAAGGCTACTTGCCCGATGCCATGGTGAACTACCTTGCACGTTTGGGCTGGAGTCACGGCGATGATGAAATTTTCAGTCGCGCTCAGTTCTTGGAGTGGTTCAATCTCGATCACCTCGGCCGCAGCGCAGCGCAGTTTGATGAAGCCAAGCTCAAGTGGGTGAACGCCCAGCATTTGAAAGCCATGGCGGATGATGCGCTCGCATCTTTGGTGAGTGCCGAGTTGTCCAAGCGCGGCATCACCGCTGACGATCGCTTGCCTGCTATTTGTGGTTTGTTCAAAGACCGCTGCGACACCTTGTTGGTCTTGGCCGATTGGGCTAGCGCTTTCTACAAAGACGTCACACCGCAAGCGGATGATGTGGCCAAACATATCACCCCTAATGTGTTGCCAGCACTGGACGCTTTGGCCGCAAAGCTGGGTGCATTAGCGGAGTGGAGCGTGTTGAATGTCAGCGCAGCTTTCAAAGAGGTGTTGACCGAGCAAGGTTTGAAAATGCCGCAACTCGCCATGCCCGTGCGCGTGTTGGTGATGGGTACACCGCAAACACCCTCGGTGGATGCGGTGCTTTTCTTGTGCGGCAAAGAAAAAGTTTTGGCTCGTTTGACCAAACGCTGAAATTCTTGCTATACTAACGTTCTCGACACCCAACGGGGGTATAGCTCAGCTGGGAGAGCGCTTGCATGGCATGCAAGAGGTCAGCGGTTCGATCCCGCTTACCTCCACCAAATGTCGAGACGTTTCGCAAGAAACACGTCCAGGTTATGACCCTATCGTCTAGAGGCCTAGGACATCACCCTTTCACGGTGAGTACCGGGGTTCGAATCCCCGTAGGGTCGCCAAGTTTTGTAGCACTTGGCTAGGTTGCTAAAGCAACTCAGCAAACGCTACTGCTACCAGGAGTGGTAGTTCAGTTGGTTAGAATACCGGCCTGTCACGCCGGGGGTCGCGGGTTCGAGCCCCGTCCACTCCGCCAAATAAAAAGCCTAAGTAGTTCGCTACTTAGGCTTTTTTCTTTTCTGAATAAAAAAACACAGCAGTGATGCCCCACAGCTGTGTTTCGTCGATAGTTGATCAGCGAATTTCAACAACCTCCGATGATCGATTGGACACATAGATATTCAAGCAATTGTCATATTGGTCTGTGATCACCCAGGGGTGAGTTTGAAATGTGGGTTGGGTGTAGTTGCCGTTGGGCGCAATGGCTTTGTAGAACACGCGTCGACCGTTGTAGTCCAGCCAATACGAGCGGACCTCATGGCTGGTGTGGTTCACAAACTTCATGGTGTTGTGCACATTGCCTTGCACTGAGCGCAGGCTGCGCTCGTCACGGCAAGATGCGTTGGCATTGTTGTGGTGATCGTCATCGTGACGGCCGTGGTGTTCACGGCGACCGCGGTGTTCACGGTCATCTTGTCTCTCGCTGTATCGCTCGTTGTCAGAGCTACGCTCATTGCTGCGTTGCTGCAATTTTTCTACGCCTTGGTTGACGATTTGTTCTAGCGGGTTCGCCGCGTGGGCCGCACCTGCCAAGGTCAGTGCTGTCATCAGGCCCAATGTGATCAGTGGGGCTTTTACTTTGAAGCTCATATGCTTTCTCTCTAAAGTTGTTAGAAAGAAAGTAACGAATTGAAGGTAAATTTAGTTTACTTATATTACTTATTTATTCTAATTTAACAATCATGACCATAACGTTCTTGGCAAAGCTGGCGCGCGTTTGGCATGCCATGCATTCATGAACAAACAAATTACAGCCAGAAACCGCAGTGCAATGAGCCCTGTTATCCACTGCATGGGCGATTCGCTCAGGTATATATAAGCATTGAAGTAATCCATGACCAATGCGGTGAGGGCGATACCGACATAGAGCAGTGAGACTTTTTCGAAATACCAATCTTTCAAATAGCTGAAAAGGTAAATCGCGCTGATGGTCAGTACGAAGCAAGCTCGAAACACGAGGTAGTGTTCAAACGCCTGTGGATCGAGCTTGCCTATTTCAAAGTTGCCAATGGCTAAGTGTGAGAAAAACAGCAGCTTGACGACCTGAGAGATCATCACAACCAACAAAAACAAATTACGGTACTTGAACCACGCATCTGTGTTGGACACAACAGGCGCATCCTCATCCATGAGCGCATGGCGCTCTTCATCAGTGATAAGCGGTTGACCTGCGTGGAGATTGCGCATGGGCGTCTTTCAACTTGATCTGCATTTCAAGTTTCAAAAAGTGTAAGCCCTGCGTCTCGTTGTGTCTGTGTTGCTACGGCTAAGTTATGTAAAGACTAGGGTTGTTTTTTGATAAGTAATGGGGCATCAATGCGTTGGTTGGACGTCCTTGACCCAGTCCATGCCTTGCGCCAATGCATATTGGGCCGCGTCATCGTGGGTGGCAAATTCGTCAATGAAGCACATGATGCGTGCTGTGCTTGCGCTGCCTTGGCCGCTGGCCACAGAGACTTGTGCGGCAAAACGGCCACTGGGTAGAGCACGTGGGCAGGCCGCGATGCGGTATTTGCCAAGCGTGATGGATGTATGTTGGGGTTGAATAGCTGAAATCATGAAAATCTTAAAAATAGAACGACAAAACGCAGTGCAGTTGGCACTGGTTGGAAATACGCGTAGAAGTGGGAATTTACTTAAAACGCCCCTTTGCTAAGAGGCTGGCACGCGCTAGGTAGAGGTAGCGTGCTAGAAGTCGACTAAAGCGATCAACTAATGTAACAGGCTTGTGCGTGCCGTGGTTGTTTATTTTCTTCCGACCAAACCTGAAGCCAAAGCCGTGCCCGCCACGATGACCACGGCGCAGCCCATCATCCAATGCGTGACGACCTCATCCAAAAAGATCACGCCCAGTAAATTGGCGAACACGGGGATCAGGTAGGTCACGGTCATGGCGCGTGCAGGGCCAGTGCGCGTCATCAACCGAAAAAATAGCACATAGGCCAAGGCAGTACACAGGAGGCCTGCAATACCAAGCGCGGCCCATGCGTGTAAGCTGGGGGCTGCGTCGGGCCATGTGAGCAAGGCCGGAATACCCAGCCCCAAACTTGCGCCCCACAAGCTGCCCGTGGTGGTGACCAAAGAGGGTACGTTTTGTAAATAGCGTTTGGTGAAGCTACCCGAGATGCCGTAGCAAAACGTGGCCACCAAACAAGCGGCTATAGCCAGCCCTGAGCCGCCTTCCTTGAACGAGATACCGCCCGGCACATCGCTGGCCAACAGCACCACACCTGTGAAGCCCAGCGCCAAGCCCAAAGCGCGCATGGCATTGAGTTTGTCGCCTAACCAGAACCAAGCGATGAGTGCGCCAAACAAAGGCGTGGTGGCGTTCAAGATGGAGGTGAGGCCAGTGTTGATGTGCATCAGCGCATAGGCATAGCAGGCAAACGGAATGCCTGCATTGAGTACGCCGGCTGACATGGCCTGACGCCAATGCACGATGAGTACGGGTACTTCTCTGCGCCACACCAAAACGGGTGTGAGAAAGAGGGCAGCCAAGGTGACGCGTACCCACGATGTGGGAAAGGGCCCAAATTCATGGGCGCCTTCGCGCATGAACAAAAACGACGAACCCCACAGCACGGCCAGCAGCACAAAGTCGGGCACCCACTCGCGCCAATGCAAATGACGATCGCTCATGCGTGCGTGGCCTCGTGGTGTAGCAAATGTTGTTTACGGTCTAAGCCGCCTGCAAAACCTGTGAGCGATCCGTTGGCTCCCACCACGCGATGGCAGGGCACGATGATGCTGTGTGGGTTTTGCCCAATGGCTGCACCCACAGCACGCACGGCTTTGGGGTTGCCAATGTCGCGCGCAATATCACCATAGGTGCTGGTGCGCCCGTAGGGGATGCGCAGCAAGGCTTGCCACACGGCACGTTGAAACAGCGTGCCCCAAGCGGGTTGCAGCGGCAGATCGAAGGTCTGGCGTTGGCCGTCAAAGTACTCCAGCAGTTGTGCTGCCGCAGCCCTCAAGGTGGGATGGGCTTCGTCAGTCGTCCATTGGCGGCTGTCGGGCATGTGTTCTTGACGGTGCACAAACCACACGCCTGCCAAGCCTTGCTCGGTGGCGGCCAGTAGCACATCGCCGAGGGGCGAGGTGGTGTGGCTTTGGACAATGCGGGGGATGGGAGTAGCAGGCACGAAAAAGTGTTTTAGAGGCTGGTGCTAGATCATCATAGTGGGCTCTGGAAAGCCGTGTTGGGCTCTCTACAATCTGATCACTATGCAAGTTAACGCCTCTATCTTCAAAGCCTACGACATCCGCGGTGTCGTTCCCTCCACCCTCAATGTCGAAGTGGCCGAAGCCCTTGGTAAAGCCTTTGGTACACACGCTGCGGCATGCGGCGAAACCACTGTGGCCGTGGGCCGCGATGGTCGTTTGAGTGGTCCTTCGCTGGTCGAAGCCCTCATGCGCGGCTTGGTCGCTGCAGGCGTGCAAGTGATTGACGTAGGCGCTGTGACCACCCCCATGCTGTACTTTGCTGCCAGCACGCTGTGCAAGAGCGGTATTCAAGTCACGGGCAGTCACAACCCCAAGGACTACAACGGTTTCAAAATGGTTCTCGGTGGTCGCGCCATTTATGGTGACGAAATTCAAGGCCTGCGTGACATCATGCAAACCGAGAGCTGGACGCTCAAAGCAGGTGGCAGCATCAAGCAGGTCGATGTGACGGCCGACTATGTGGCGCGCATCGTGGGCGATGTGCGCCTGAGCCGTCCCATGAAAGTGGTGGTCGATTGCGGCAACGGCATTGCAGGTGCCACAGCCCCTGCCATCTTCCGCGCTTTGGGCTGCGAGGTGACGGAGCTGTTTAGCGAAGTGGATGGCAACTTTCCTAACCACCACCCAGACCCCAGCAAGCCAGAAAACTTGAACGATGTGATTCACGCTCTGAAGACCACCGATGCAGAACTCGGCTTGGCCTTTGACGGTGACGGAGACCGTTTGGGTATCGTCACCAAACAAGGTGAAACCATTTACCCTGACCGCCAAATGACCTTGTTTGCACAAGATGTGCTCTCACGCGTGCCAGGCGGTGCGATTGTGTTTGACGTCAAGTGCTCACAACGCTTAGCTCCCGCCATTCGCGCAGCCGGTGGAGAGGCCTTGATGTTCAAAACAGGTCACTCGCTCATCAAAGCGAAGATGAAAGAAGTCAACTCGCCCTTGGGTGGTGAGATGAGCGGCCATATCTTCTTCAAAGAGCGTTGGTTTGGTTTTGACGACGGCACGTATGCCGGTTGCCGCTTGCTCGAAATTGTGAGTCGTAGCCCCGATGCCAATGCGGTGCTCAATGCTTTGCCCACCAGCTTCTCTACGCCTGAATTGAACGTGGGCTGCGCCGAAGGCGAGCCACACCGTTTGAGTGCTGAGTTGCAACACATCGTGTCTAGTGAAGCCTTGCCTTCGCCCGAGTTCAAGCCCGAGGCTTGTGTGATTGATGGCCTGCGCATCGATTGGGAAGACGGCTTTGGCCTCATTCGTGCCTCCAACACCACACCGGTGTTGGTGTTGCGCTTTGAGGGCCAAACCCAAGCCGCGCTAGACCGTATTGAGCATGACATGCTGGCGCTGCTGCGTCGCGTCAAGCCTGATGCGAAGTTTCAAGAGGCTGCGCATTGAGCCACGCCTTGCATGACCGACAAGCACCGTTGAAGGTGCTCATCGTCAAGCTCTCGTCATTGGGCGATGTGGTGCATGCCATGCCTGCGGTGATGGACATTCAAGCCGCGTTTCCCAATGCCCAAATTGATTGGGTGGTGGAACGTGGCTTTGCCCCTTTGGCCGCACGGTGTGCGGCTGTGCATCGCGTGATTCCGTGTGAGATACGCAAATGGCGCAAAGCTTTTTTCAAAGCCGATACCCGTGCCCAAACACGTGCCGAGTGGCAAGCCTTCAAAGCCGATTTGCAGCAAGAGGCGTACGACGTCATCCTCGATTTACAAGGTCTGACCAAGTCAGCCATAGTGGCATGGCTGGCACGCAAAGCTAAAGGCGGCAAGCGCTATGCCTTGGGCAATCGCACCGATGGTTCGGGCTACGAGCGCCCCACTCGCTGGGTGGCTGATGTGGCTGTGCCCATCACGCCGCACATCCATGCGGTGGAACGCGGGCGCGTGCTCTGTGCCAAAGCCTTGGGCTATGACGTTCCCAAATATTTGAACTACGGATTAGGCCAAGCGGCAATGCAGCGCAAGCCTTTGGTGGCTCTTGTGCATGGCACATCGCGTGCTGACAAAGAATGGCCCTTGTCGCATTGGCATGAGTTGGGTTTACGTTTGAAACAGCAAGGTTTTGATGTGGCACTGCCCCATGGCAGCGAAGCAGAACGCTTGCGTAGCGTTGCCATGGCAGAGATGCTGCCGGGCGCTGTGGTGTGGCCCCGCTTGTCGCTAGACCAACTCACCACCGAGATGGCGCAATGCGTCGGTGTGATTGGTGTGGACAGCGGTTTGAGCCATATTGCTGTCGCGCTGGATTTGCCCCATGTTCAGATTTACAACTTCGACACCGCATGGCGCACAGGTCCCGAGGGCTTGACGCGTCAGCGCAGCGTGGTGGATTGCCCTACGCCCAGTGTCGATGCCGTATGGGATGCGTGGCAAAGCTGTTTGCACGCGCCAGGTGCTGCGACATGAGTGTTGTGATGCAAGCCGCGTTGTCTGTGTACAGCTTGGCGATGTGGGCCTTGCAGCCTTTGTTGCGCCGCAAGCTGCAACGGCGTGGGCGCGAAGAAGCGGGTTATTTGCACGCGATTGAAGAACGCTTTGGCCACTACACGCAAGCTCCTAATGAGGGTGGCTATGTGTGGGTACATGCCGTGTCTTTGGGCGAAACACGCGCAGCTGCCGTGCTGCTACAAGCCTTGCGTGCAGCGCAGCCGGGCATTCGCATCTTGCTCACACATGGCACGGCCACAGGGCGTGCGCAAGGCGTGAGCTTGTTGCAAGAAGGCGATGTGCAAGTGTGGCAACCTTGGGACACCCCCGCCGCTGTGCAACGTTTTTTGAAGCAGTTCAAACCGCGTGTAGGCATCATCTTAGAAACCGAGTTGTGGCCCAACTGGGTGGCGCAGTGCAACAAGGCCCATGTGCCGCTGGTGTTGGTGAATGCGCGCATGAGTGAAAAAAGCATGCATCAAGGGCTGCGCTTGTCATGGTTGTCGAGGCCTGCGTACCAAGGCCTATCAGCGGTGCTGGCACAAACGATGGCCGATGCTGAACGCTTGCAAACTTTGGGCGCCAAGGTCGATGCCGTGTTGGGCAACTTGAAATTTGATGCCAAGCCTGATGCCACACAACTGGCGCAAGCGCTGGTTTGGAAAGAAAAGCTCCAGCGTCCAGTGATCTTGTTCACCAGTTCACGCGAAGGCGAAGAGGCCCTGTGGCTGGACACGCTGCAAGCTTTGAAAGACGCGCCACGTGATCACCAAGACCACATCCATGCTGTGCAATGGTTGCTTGTACCGCGTCACCCGCAACGCTTTGATGAGGTGGCTGCATTGATCGCGGCGCGAGGCTGGAACGTGTCACGTCGCAGCCAATGGGCAGATGGGCCAGATGCCGAACAACCAAACGAAGTCAACACCATTTGGCTGGGTGATTCCTTGGGCGAAATGGCTTTGTATTACGGCCTGTCAGACGCCGCTTTGCTAGGCGGTAGTTTTGCGCCCTTGGGCGGTCAAAACTTGATTGAGTCTACAGCCTGTGGGTGTCCCGTCATCATGGGGCCACACACATTCAACTTTGCAGAAGCAGCTCAGTTGGCCGAAGAGGCAGGCGCAGCCTTGCGTGTGCAAGACATGGCGCAAGCGGTGACGACTGCTTTGCAAATGGTGCGGTCTGGCCCTGATGAAAATGCGCATGTGCAAGCATGCATGGCGTTTTCTCACGCACACCGGGGTGCGGCACAGCGCACAGCACAAGCGCTGTTGCCGTATTTGACAACGAATTAAGGCGCGAGCAAGTCGTTGATCGGCTGCAAGTCTGCAGGCGTCAACGTGCCAGCAGCTTGGCGCAGTTTGAGGTTGGTCACCAACACGTCGTAACGGGCCTTTGCCAAGTCGCGCTTGGTTTGGTAGAGCTGGCTTTGTGAGTTCAGCACATCGATGTTGATGTTCACACCGACTGAGTAGCCGAGCTTGTTGGCATCCAACGCGCTTTGGCTGGAAGCTTCAGCGGCTTCGTAGGCTTTGACTTGGCTCAGACCTGCGATCAAACCGAAGTAGGTGTTGCGTGTGGCTTGCTCTGTGGCGCGACGTGCGTTTTCTAAATCAGACTGTGCTTTGTCTTTCAAAGCGATGGCTTCTTTGACTTTGTAAACGCCACTGAAACCTGTGAACAAAGGCATGTTCAAGACCAGACCCACGGTGGGGTTCCAAGTGGTGGTGGGTGTTGCCACGTAGGTGGTGCCTACATAGCCACCTTTTAAGTTTTCAGTGCGACCATAGGTCATTTGCGCATCTAACGTTGGCTTATGAAGGGCTGTGGCTTTGTCCATCTCGTAGTCAGCCACTTCAACGGCAAGTTCAGCTTGTCGCACGATGGGACTGGTGGTTTGAGCTTGGCTCACCCAAGTGTTGACGTCTTCTTTGGGAGGGGCCACCAAGGTCGCAGTGTTGGCAAGTCGTTTGGGCTTGGCATCGGTCAGCCCCACCACCATGTTGAGCGCTAGGCGCTTGGTGCGTAAATCGTTTTCGGCAGCAATGGCTTGGGCATTGGCCAAGTCAAAGCGTGCTTGTGCATCACGCACGCCAGTGATGGTGGCCGTGCCCACTTCAAAGTTGCGCTGGGCCGAGGCCAGTTGCTCGCTGACCGCTTTCTTTTGGGTTTGAACCAGCTCAAGGTTGTCTTCGCTGGTCAATACATCGAAATAAGCTTGAGACACACGAATCAACAAGTCGTGTTCGGCGCTTTCGTATTGCGCCGTAGCTTGCAGCAATTGGCGACCGCCTTGTCGGTAGCTTGCCCAAGCGGTAGGGCGATAAATGGGCTGAACCAAAGTAGCTGCTGTGGTTTTGGTTTCGAGTTCTGTGATGGCTGTTCTTTCGGCACCTTGCGTTTGGCGTTGAAAGTCTGTTCGGACTTGGCTCACGGAGACTGCAATGTTGGGCAAGATACCGCCCAGTGCTTGATTGGCTCTCGCTAAGTTCGCCTCGTACTGCGCTTTGGCAGAAATAAAGCCTGCGTCATAGCCACGCGCTGCGTCGTACATCTCGACCAAACTTTGGGCTTGTGCATGGGGTGCAAAAGCCATCACCACTGCAGCAGTCAGAGGAAGGGTGCGAAACACAGTGCGAGAGAGAGACATTCAGTTCTTTCAAAAATCAATACGTCGGCACAGAGGCGTCCACTTGTGACGACCAAGCGTTGATCCCACCCGCGATGTTGGCCACACGGCTGAAACCTTGTTGCACCAAAAACGCGGCCACTTGCATGCTGCGGCCACCGTGGTGGCAGAGCACAGCAATGGGTTGATCGCGGTCGAGCTCAGACAAGCGAGGTGGGATGAGGTGCATGGGAATCTTCACCAACTCAAAGCCTTGCGCAGTCACGCAAGCGGTTTGCACTTCCCATGCTTCACGTACATCCAGCACGACGGTTTTGCCATTCGTTGCTTGCGATGCAATCCAGTCTTGCAGCTGCGCAGGTTGGACTTGGTCAATCATGCCGTGCTTTTAGAACTTGAAGCGTGTGGGCTCTGTAAAGCCTTGTAAACGTGGGGCGGTATGGTCCCACAAGGCTTTGCTGTCCCATGCTGCATCGGCGGTGCGTGTGTACAAGACAGCGGCCATGACATGGTCTTGACCCACGATGGCCAAGAGGTGACCGCCGACTTTGAGTTGTTGCAACAAGGTTTGTGGCACTTCGGCCACCGAGCCGCTGAGCACGATGGCATCAAACGGGGCATCGCCTGCAGCGCCTGTGCTGCCGTCGGCCACGCGCACATCTACGTTGGTCACGCCTGCGCGTTGCAAGTTGCTGCGGGCGGTGTTGGCCAGTTCAGCATTGATTTCCAAGCTCACCACACGCTGTGCGCGGCCAGCCAACAAGGCGGTCATGTAGCCGCTGCCTGTGCCGATTTCCAAAACTTTTTCAGCGCCGGTCAGGTGCAAGTCGTGCATCAAACGCGCTGCCACACGGGGGTGCAACATGGCTTGGCCGTGGCCTAGAGGAATGTCGGTGTCGGTGTAGGCCATGGCTTGGTAAGCCTGTGGCACGAACAGTTCGCGTTGCACGTTAGACAACACGTTCAGCACTTGGGGGTCGAGCACTTGCCAAGGGCGGATTTGTTGTTCGACCATGTTGAAGCGGGCTTGTTGGGTATTCATCTCAAAACTCCGAAATCATTCAGTTAAAGCTGGGCAAAATTTTAACGGGCGGGGCTGTCAGAGCCTGACGACCACTTGCGTTTCATCCATTGGGCCAAATCGTCCAAATAGCAATACACCACGGGCACGACCACTAAAGTAAGCAGGGACGAGGTAATCACCCCGCCAATCACGGCTTGGCCCATGGGGGCGCGCTGTTCAGAGCCCTCTGATAGGGCGAAAGCCAAGGGCACCATGCCAAAAATCATGGCCAAGGTGGTCATCAAAATAGGGCGCAAACGCACCTCAGCGGCCAGCAACAGGGCTTCGTGGCGGCTCAGGCCTAGTTTGATGGAGCCATCGGGCTGCTCTTGGGGCTCACGCGAGCGGATGGCAAAGTCGACCAAGAGAATGGCGTTCTTGGTAACCAAGCCCATCAGCATGATCACGCCAATGATGGAGAACATCGATAGGCTGGAGCCAAACATCAACAAAGCCAACACCACGCCAATGAGGGTGAGGGGCAGGGCCGTCATCAATGCCATGGGTTGCAAGAAGCTTTTGAACTGGCTGGCCAAAATCATGTAGATGAACACGATGGCCAATACCAAAGCCGAGATGGCGTAGCCAAATGACTCGGCCATGTTTTTGGTGGAGCCGCCAAATTGGTAGCGGTAGCCGGGGGGCAGCTGCATGCCGTCCATGATTTTGCGAATGTCACCCGACACTTCGCCTGCCGAGCGGTTGTACACGTTGGCATTGATGGCCACTTCGCGCATCAAATCGCGGCGGTTGATTTGGTTGGGGCCAGTGCCTTCTTCCACTTTGGCCACTTGGTTCAAGCGCGCCACGCGGGGGCTGCCGTCGGCATTGGTGCCGATGGTGAAGGGCAAGCGTTCCAGGTCTTGCATGGCGTTGCGGGCGTTGGGGGCCAAGCGCACATTCACGTCATAGGTTTGGTCATCGGCGGCACGCCAGTTGGTGACGGTGGATCCTGCCACCAAGATGCGCAGCTGATTGCCAATCGCACCCAGTGACAGGCCAAGGTCGTTGGCCGCTTCACGTTGCACATTGACTTCGATGGTGGGTTTGTTGGGTTTGACGCTCGAATCCAAATCGACCAAGCCTGGGACGTTGCGGATTTTGTCCATCACTTGGGTGGTCAGGCGTTCAAGCTCTCGCAGGTCGCTGCCTTGCAAAGAGAACTCCACTTGCTTGTTGCCGCCCACGGCATCGAGCAAACCTGCGTGCGTGACGGTGATGCCCGGTACTTGACGCAAGCGCTCGCGCAGGGTGGCTGACATTTGATCGACATTGCGTTTGCGGTCTTTGCGGTCGACCAAGCGCACGTAGATGCTGGCGTAAATCTTCCCGTTGGCATTGCCAGTGTTGATGGTCGAGAGCGTGTAGCGAACCTCAGGAAACTCGCGAATGATGGCTTCGACTTGTTTGGCTTTGGCCTCTGTGACTTCGAGTGACGAACCCACAGGGGTGTAAAAATTCACCGAGGTTTCTGAAAAATCTGCCTTGGGCACAAATTCAGTGCCTAGCAAAGGCACCATAAAAATGCTCAAGACAAACGTGCCAATGGCTAAGCCCACCGTAGCGCGTTGGTGGATCAAGGCCCATTTCAGAATGCGTTGATAAAGTGCCACCAATTTGTCGGTGGTGCTCTCAAACCATGTGGTCACAGGGCTGATGAAACGGTCGTAAAACGCGTTGGTGTGACCATGCTGGCCGTGCGCATGAATGCTGGGGTCATGCCAAACAGACGAGAGCATGGGGTCGAGTGTGAAGCTCACAAACATCGAAATCATCACCGCAGCCACGATGGTGATGCCAAACTCGTGGAAGAACTTGCCGATGATGCCACCCATGAAACCAATCGGCAAAAACACCGCCACGATCGAGAGCGTGGTGGCCAACACGGCCAAGCCAATTTCTTGTGTGCCGTCCATCGCCGCTTGGTAGGGCGCTTTGCCCATTTGCACATGGCGCACGATGTTTTCGCGCACCACGATGGCGTCGTCAATCAACAATCCCACGCACAGCGACAAGGCCATGAGCGTGATCATGTTGATGGTGAAGCCAAACATGTACATGAACAAAAACGTGCCGATGATGGCAATAGGCAGCGTGAGGCCCGTGATCACGGTGGAGCGCCACGAGTTCAAGAACAAGAACACGATCAGCACCGTCAACAACGCGCCTTCAATGAGGGTTTGACGCACGTTGGCCACACCCACACGGATGGGGCGCGAACCATCTTGCACTTGCTCTAAGCGGATGCCCGGTGGCAGCTGCGCTTTCATCTCGGCCACGGTTTTGTTCAGGCCGTCAATCACGTCAATCGTGTTTTCGTCTTGTGCTTTTTGCACCGTCATCAAGAGCGTGCGTTGGCCGTTGTACAGCGCCAAGCTTTCCACCTCTTGCGCACCATCACTCACGGTGGCGACTTGGTTCAAGCGAATGGGCGTGGTGTTTTTGCGTGCCACGATGATTTGGCCAAAGTCTTCGGGGCGCAGCATGCGCCCTTGAATTTGAATCACGCGGTCTTGTTGCAGCGAGCGCAGGGTGCCCACGGGCAAATCTTGGCTTTCTGTTTTGACAGCATTCACCACTTGGTCCGCGCTGACGCCGAGTGACTCCATGGCTTGCGGATTCAAATACAAGTTGATCTCCCGCTTGGTGCCACCCACCAGCGACACCGAGCCCACGCCGCGCACGTTCTCAAGACGCTTCTTTAAGACTTGGTCAGCCCAGTTGGTCAGCTCCACAGCCGAGAGCGATGTGCCGCCTTGGGTGGCTTCGGGTAACACTGCCAGCGACCAAATGGCGCGGCTAGAGGGGTCAAAGCGCAAGACCTTGGGTTCTTTGACTTCGCTGCGCAGGGTGGGACGCAGGGCGGCGACTTTTTCGCGTACATCATCAGCGCCTTTGCGACCGTCGATGTGGAGTTGAAACTCGATCACCACCACCGACATGCCTTCGTAGCTGCGAGAGGTGAGAGCACTGATGCCCGCAATCGAGTTGACGCC
Organism: Limnohabitans sp. MORI2; assembly: GCF_027925025.1. Taxonomy (NCBI): domain Bacteria; kingdom Pseudomonadati; phylum Pseudomonadota; class Betaproteobacteria; order Burkholderiales; family Comamonadaceae; genus Limnohabitans; species Limnohabitans sp. MORI2. Next base: position 1,872,462 of record NZ_AP027058.1, on the reverse strand, counting down.
TTCTTCGATTTTTTTGCTGACTTCGCTTTCCACAATCTCAGGCGATGCGCCTGGGTATTCGGTGGTGATTACCACCACGGGAAAGTCGATGTTGGGAAATTGGTCAATCTTGAGGCGTTGGTACGAGAATAAACCCAGCACCACAAAGGCGAGCATCACCATGGTGGCAAAGACCGGGTTTTTCAGACTGACTTTGGTGAACCACATGTTGTGTCAGTTGTTTCAGTTGGCGTTGCTTGCGCTGACAACGGGTGCGATGGCAGCTGATGCGTTGGCAGTAGGTGCATTGGCCGACGCTGCCGTGTACTTGACCACCATGCCCTCGCGTAAGGCGCCTACATGGCTTTTGAGCACAGTGCTGCCTTCAGCGAGGCCCGTCACACCCACCATGATTTCAGATTCAGGTTGTGTCAAATCTATGCCACGCACGCCTAGGGTGACGGTTTTGTGAGCCACTTGCAGTTGGTCGCCCACTTGTTCGACCACTTGAACATACGGTTGCGCACGATCGGTGCGCACGGCGGATAAAGGCACAGCCATCACTTGGCTTTTGCCTAGCCCCAAAATGCCTTTGGCAAACAAGCCGTGGCGCAAGCCTTCGGCTTTGTCGAGTGTCAAATAAATCAGCACGCTGCGGCTGCCAGTTTGGGCGCTGGGGCTGATGCGTTTGACCTTGGCCCCCACGGTTGCTTGTCGGTCTTCAATTTGCAACGCAGCTGCTTGACCAATGCGCACATCCATCGATTCGCTGGGGCTCAAAGGCACTTCCACTTCGAGCTGGCTCAAGTCCACCAATTCCATGATCTTGGCATCAATCGCCACGCGCTCGCCCACTTGTGCAGCACGGCCCGACACGATGCCTGCAAACGGCGCGCGCAAGGTGGCGTCATCCAAGGCTTTGCGGGCTACATCGGCTCCGGCGATCGCTGCTTTGTGACTGGCAATGGCACCTTGGTAAGACGCGATGGAGTTGTCCATCGCCGCTTTAGAGATGAAGCCTTGATCCACCAAAGCTTTGTTGCTGTCCCATGCGCGTTGTGCAATTTCCATTTGCGATTTGGCAGCACTGGCTGTTTCAGATGCTTGTAGCCAGCGGCGTTGGTATTCGGTGGGGTCGATGCGTGCGAGCACATCGCCAGCTTTAACGGAGTCACCTTCGCGCGCGATCACTTCTTTAAGTTCGCCTGCGACGCGGGCTTTGATGACGGCATAGTTCACGGCCTTGACCGTGCCTGAAACGGCCAAGCCTTGGGTGATGTCGCGCAGCTCAGCCTTCATCACATCCGTGTTGGCAACTTCGATCTGCGTCACTGCGCTGGCAGGGGCAGACGCAGCGGCTTGCTGTGCGCGCTTGTTGCTGATGGCGCGAACGATGCCAGCAACCAGCGCGAGTACGACCAAGCCGATGACGATCCAACGAGGTTTGATTTTTTTCATGTGTTTGACTTGGTTATGCCGTGCAACAACACATCGACTTGCATGTGAATGAATTGCTCTGGGTCAACAATCTTGGCCGATGCAGCGCAAGCGCCCATGGAGTGTTTCCACATCATCAGAAAAATCATGGGGGCCACAATGATGTGCACCGCTTGCTCAAGGTCTACCTCGCGAAATTCACCGCTTTGAATGCCACGCTCCACAATGCGGCGAATCATGGCGTTGCCAGGGCGGATGACTTCTTCTTGGTAGAAGCTTGCAATTTCGGGGAAGTTTTGCGCCTCGCTCATCACCAGTTTGGTGATGCCACTGGCGCGTGTTTTACCAATGCGCTCCCACCACGAGACCAAGGCATAGCGCAGCATCTCAGCGCTACTGCCCTCGAAGGTGAGGAACTCTTCTTCCCAAGTGGGAAACTGGTTGGCAATGTTTTCGCGCACCACCGCTTTGAACAAATCGACTTTGCTTTGAAAGTACAAAAACAAAGTGCCTTTAGAGACGCCCGCACGCGCCGCCACCTCTTCGACCCGCGTGGCAGAGAAACCTTTTTCTACAAACAAATCCAACGCCGCGTCCAGCAATTCGCCCGGGCGTGCTTCTTTGCGGCGCTCGCGTTTGGGCGCTTGTTCAGCTGGATGAAGGAGGGTTTCGGAGGTCATGAGTTGTTAATGACTGACGGGTTAGTAATGTACCAGCTTAATTCTTTTGGAGCACTTAAGTGAGCAAAAGCCCCAGCCATTCTCTGAGAATCCAACCGCTGTCGCGCAGGCCTTTGCCACTGGGTAGCCATTGCAGCAGAGGCGATACATCACTGCGGATGTAGCCCATCGGGGCAGGGGTGACTTGCAGCCCTGTGGCCTCAAACTGGCGCACGCTGCGTGGCATGTGCCAAGCATGGGTGACCAAGGCGATGTGGGTGATGCCGTCGTTTTTCAGCAGTGCGGCTGTAAGAAGCGCGTTTTCACGCGTGTCGCGGGATTGGGTTTCTTGCCAGCGCAGGGCAGGTGCACCTAGACGCGTCAGTGCAATTGCCGCTACCTGAGCCTCCGACGTTTGGCCATCTTTGCCCGCCCATCCAACACCGCCGGTGTACGCCATGGGCAGCTGAGTGCTACGGGACAGGTGTACGCCATACAGCAAACGCGACATCGCATCAGGTGACAAGGTGGGCCCGCTGTATTCAATCGCCTTGTTTTCAACGCCGCCGCCCAGTACCACGATGGCTTGCACATGTTGACGTTTGAGATCGTCTGCGTTGATGGGGCTGACTTGTGGGAGCAGGTGCACAGACAGCCAAATGGCCACCGCTTGGCAGCTCAGCAGCCACAACGCCAGAGTTGTGACACCCGCCAGTGCAATAGGCACACGCATTTGTGCGCGTGCACTGTGACGCCAAGCCCACATCAGCATCGCGAAGACAGCGAGCAAGCCACTGCACGCAGGCAAGATAAGTGTGGTGAGAATGGGTTTGAGGGCGAGCAAGGTGTCCATGAATTCGGTGTGCCTACAAGTGTTACGGGTATCTGTGCTGCAGCGCGTGCAATCATAGAATCAAGCGTTATGACAGATACCACAACACCCAATGTGCACGCCAAGGTCATCACCTTAGGCGGGGGCTGCTTTTGGTGCACCGAAGCCGTGTTTGTTCGCGTGCAAGGCGTGTTGGATGTGGAGTCTGGTTATTGCAATGGCCACACCTTGAATCCCACCTACGCACAAGTGTGCGAGGGAGATACCGGCCACAACGAGGTGGTGCGTTTGACCTACGACTCACAAGTCATCAGCTTGCGTGAGCTGTTAGAAATTTTCTTTGTCATCCATGACCCCACGACCTTGAACCGCCAAGGCAATGACACGGGTACGCAATACCGCAGCGGTATTTATTTGAGTGACGAAGCCGACCGCGAGGTGGCACAGCTTGTGTTGAACGAGGTCAATACAGCGCTGTCTGGGCGTGTGGTCACGGAGCTGCAAGCTTTGAACAACTACTCGCCAGCCGAGGACTACCACCAAGACTACTTTGAGCGCAACCCACACCAAGGCTATTGCGCTTTTGTGGTGGCTCCGAAGGTGCAAAAGTTTGTGCAGTCTTTTGCAGACAAAATGCGCCATGACTAATCTGCAGCGCGATTGGCCCAAGGCGTTGAGCACGCGCGGCTTGCAGTGCCTGCTGTTGGGTTTGTTGATGGCTTTGAGCTTGATGCAAACGCTTGGCCTGCTGCATCGAGTTGCGCATATGCAGCAGAGCGCTGGCGCTATCTCGCAGAAGACCCAGCTAGTGGTTCGGGACGATGCCAGTTTGGTTGCTGCTGTTTGGGGGGATCACAGCAGCTCTGCTGAATGTCAATTGTTTGATCAAGCTTGCCCAGATTTGTTGCAAGGCCCAGTTTGGGCGTTGCCCGCTTCATTGTCCAAGCCAAGTTGGACGGCAGCCCTACTCCTCGAACGATTTGCATTGTTCGAGCGTTTCTATGCGGCCCGAGGGCCACCTGCTGCTTTGCTTTGAACAGCTGTTGCGCGCTCAGTTTGGAGCTGGTGTGCTGACTTCTCATTGCATGACATAAAGGGCGATGGCTCGCCTCGTAGGAACATTAGATGACACACGTTTTTCAACGCAGCGCCGTAGCCGCTGCTGCTTATTCATTTTTTTCTCTCTCCTTGGGTAACGTCTTTGCGCAAACCGAGCACACCGATGATGTGCATCGCTTAGATGAGGTGACCATCACTGCCCGCAGCTTGGAAGGCGGCGGTTTGTTGGTCCCCGCACAGCAGCTCTCAGGAGCAGCGCTCACCCAGCGCCAGGGCAGCACCTTGGGCGAAACGCTAGACAGTTTGCCCGGCATTGCCAACAGCGCATTTGGCCCCAATGTGGGACGCCCCATCATTCGCGGTATGGAGGGCGACCGCACGCGCATCTTGCAAAACAGTGGCGCGAGTATGGATGTGTCGGGTTTGAGCAACGACCATGCTGTCCCGATTGATCCCCTCACGACCGAGCGCATTGAAGTGCTGCGCGGTCCCGCTACTTTGCTGTACGGTGGCAGTGCCATAGGTGGCGTGGTGAATGTGATCGACAACCGCATTGCGCGTGAACGTACGTTTGACGCCAAAGGTGGCGTGATGGGTAAAGCCGAAGTGCGAGCAGGCGGTGCAGCCGACGAGCGCAGCACAGGCGCGATGGTGGAGGCCGGTGATGACAAAGTGGTGTTGCACATCGATGCGTTTGACCGCAGCACCCAAAACTTGCGTGTGCCCAAAGACATGACGTGCGGCTTGGGCGGCCCTTCAAATGGCCGCCGCGTGTGTAACTCAGCCAGCGACAGCAAAGGCGGTGCAGTGGGCGGCACGCTGCTGTTTGACCGTGGATATTTGGGTGCGTCGACCAGCGAGTACCGCAGCACTTACGGCACAGTGGCAGAGCCTGGCGTGACGATTGGTTTGGTGCGTCGTCACCACGCCATGGAAGGCCTGTTGCGCGATGTGGGGGCATTTGAGAGTGTCAAGTTTCAGTTGGGAAATACCCATTACAGCCATACCGAGTTTGCTGGGGTTCATCCAGAATCCACTTTTTCAAACCGTGGTCACGATTGGCGTGTAGAGGGGCGTGAGCAGGCCATGGTTTTGAGCAATGGGATGCAGTTGAATGGCACGGTGGGTATTCAGCATGAGCAAAATAATTTGCAAGCCAAAGCTGAAGACGGGACCAACACACTGTTGCCGCCTACGCGATCGCGCAGTACAGGTGTGTTTACCTACCAAGTCTTGCAAACATCTTGGGGGCAGCTCAGTGCAGGTGCACGCGCCGAAGATGTCGAGGTGGCGTCACTTGAAGATCATTTGGGTAGCTTGGCGCAAACCAAAAAATTCAAACCTCTCAATTTCGCTTTGGGTGCCATGCGTAACTTACGCGCAGGCGAGGCACAAAACGGCTGGCAGCTCACCACCAACCTTAGCGCCAGCCAACGTGCGCCCAAAGACTATGAGTTGTTTGCGCACGGCGACCATGCTGCAACGGGGACTTATGAGATAGGGCAATCAAGTCTTAACTTAGAAAAAGGCACGCAATTGGATGTGGGCGGGGAATGGAAGCAAGGTCCGCATCAATTTGGCATCACTGGTTTTGCTTCGCAGTTCTCTAACTTCATCTCTTTGCAAGCAACCAATGCGGCGGCAAGCCCGCCTGAATACACCTTTGAAGGTGTCCGCGCCCGTTTCTACGGCATTGAGTCCACCGCCAAGGTGCGTGTGGTTGGTGGTCAAGCAGCGTTGTTGTCTCCCAATGCAGCTCACGGTGTCATGGACCTAGAGTTGCGTGCCGATGTGGTGCGCGCTAAAGACCTAACGCACGCCAGCGACTTGCCACGCATTGCACCCATGCGCATGGGTGCAGATGCCGTGTGGTCACGACATGCGTGGGGTGCGCGTTTCGGCTTTATGCATGCAGCAGCTCAAAACCGTGTGCCAGATGGCAACATCGCCACAGTCGGTCATACGCTGTGGAATGCTGGCATCAACTACCACGCACACACCTATGGCCCGACACATTGGTTGTTGTTTGCCAAGCTCGACAATATCACTAACAAGCTGGCATATTCGTCTACATCGGTGTTGACTCAGACCATGCGTGAGAATGCGCCACCCATTGCAGGACGCAGCTTAAAGGTGGGCGCTCAAGTGAGTTTCTAATGCCGTAAGAAAAAGCGGCCTTCATGACCGCTTTTTCTTGAGTTGGTTCAAGGAGCCAAACGTTCTCGAATCCAAGCCCCTTCGCTGGATTGGCGATAGCGCAAACGGTCATGCAAACGGCTCTTACGGCCCTGCCAAAACTCCCATTGCTCGGGCACCAAGCGATAGCCGCCCCAGTGCGGCGGGCGAGGCGGCTGCAACAAAAACTGAGCACCGTATTTGGCGGCGTTGGCCACCAAGGTGCCTCGCCCATCAATGACTTGACTCTGCGGACTGGCCCATGCGCCGATGCGCGAATCCAGCGGGCGGCTGTTGAAGTAGTCGTCACTCTCGGCATCACTCACTTTTTCAACGCGACCTTCGATGCGCACCACGCGTTCGAGTTCGACCCAGTGAAACTGCAAAGCTGCAAAGGGGTTACCTGCCAATTGTTGGCCCTTGCGGCTGTTGTAGTTGGTGAACCAAACAATGCCGCGTTCGTCGTATCCCTTGATGAGCACGATGCGTGTGCTGGGGCGCAAGTCGCTGCTCACTGTAGCCAAGGTCATGGCATTGGGTTCTGGGACTTCACTCGCTATAGCCTCTTTCAGCCATTGGTCAAACTGCTGCATGGGGTCGGCAGCCGAGGCTGATTCGTTGAGTTCGGCGCGTTCGTAGCTTTTACGGAGATTGGCAATGTCGTTCATGCCTTAAGGATAGCGCCAAGATGCAGATAAACCCTGTGATTTGATGTCGATCAATCGCAGTGCCAAGTCTGTCGTTAAGATATAGCCTGCCAGTATGTTCTGGCCCAATTTCAAACTTTCCCAAGGGGACATTGATGAACAAACCTACCAACCGTCGCGTATTCATGATGCAAACCATTTCTGTTGCAGGCGTTGCCGCCTTCGCAACAACCGCTGCACAGGCAGCGATGGTTGACGAAAAAGACCCACAAGCTGCTGGCTTGGGCTACAAAGCTGACGCTACCAAAGTGGACAAAGCCAAGCAACCCAAATACGCTGCTGGCCAACAATGCAGCAACTGCCAATTGTTCCAAGGCAAAGCGGCTGACGCTGCTGGCGGCTGCCCCTTGTTTGCTGGCAAACAAGTGTCTGCCAAGGGCTGGTGCTCGGCTTACGCCAAGAAGGCTTAATTTCAGCCTTGGCCTGTTCGCGGGCCAAAACCAAATGGGAGCCACATGGCTCCCATTTTTTATGCGCATCGCCTTTTAGTTGCCAGTGAACTTAGGCGCACGGCGTTCAGCAAATGCAGCGCGACCTTCGGCAAAGTCTTGGGTGTGTACCGATTGGCGTGAACGTTCCTTCAGTGCAGGCTCGTTGTACAAACCGGCAGCAATTTCATTTAAGCTTTTCTTGGTTTGCGCCAAAGCCAACGGGGCCATTTGGCTGAGGATGTCGACCAAGTTTTGGACTTTGGCTTCAAACGCATCGGCTTCGACCAAGGCTTCAAAAATACCCAGTGGCGCTAAGTCTTCGTAAGGCATGGGTTGCCCCAGTAAAAATGCACGCTTACTGGCTTGCAGTCCAAAGCGGCTCACATAGCGGCGCAAACCGCTGGGGTAATAGTGCAGTCCCAATGCTGCCGCAGGCATGCGCCATGTGTAGCCACGTTGCGCCACGGTGAAGTCGCAGGCCAGCACAAGGTCGGTGGCGCCGCCGTACACGCTGCCGTTCAAGGCGCAAATCGTCACAGGGCGAAGGCGTTCTAGGGCTTCTGGGATTTTTTCAAAAAACAGCGGGGCCATCGGGTCGTTGTCAAAGCCACCCACGTTGTAGCCTGCGCTGAACACGGCTTGCTTTTGTGCCGTGGTGTCAGCGCGCAACACCACCACATGCACGGCGGGGTTGTGGTGGATGGTTTCAAAATGGGTGAGCAGCGTGTTGAGGTCATCGTCCGTCAAGCTGTTGCGCTGCGAGGGGCGACGCAAGGTGAGGGTGGCCACAGCGCCAGTGATGTCGAGGAGAGGGGTGCCTTCAGTCATAGCCTGCGATGGTAGCCAATCAGAGAGTAGAGTAAGGGGCAATACACAAAGGACAAGCTGGAGGAAGCAGCCATGGCTCAAGAAATCATGCAAGTCTCTCCCTTGCCGCCTTTCATGATGAAGGCGTTGCAAGAGGCCGATTTCATCGTGCACGACCATACGCACATCAAAGACCCTGGTGCTTTGAGCAAGGTCACGGCTTTGATCGGTACGGGATCAGCCAAGGTAGATAAGAAGCTTCTCACCATGCTGCCCCATGTGAAACTGGTCGCCATCTGTGGCGTGGGCTACGACGGGGTGGATGTGGAGGCCTGCAAAGAAAAAGGCATTGTGGTCACGCACACCCCCGGCGTCTTGACGGATGACGTGGCAGATTTGGCTATGGGCTTGGTGTTGTCGATTGGTCGCCGAATTCCGCAAGCCGATAAGTTTGTGCGCAATGGCGATTGGGTGGATGACCAGTTTGCCCTGGTTCACAAAGTGTCAGGCGCACGAATCGGCATCGTCGGCATGGGGCGCATTGGCCGTTCAATAGCCAAGCGTGCGGCTGCATTTGATATGCGTATTTCTTATACCTGTCGAGAGGCCAAAACAGATGTGCCGTACGCCTTTCATCAAACCGTCACGCAGTTAGCGGCTGAGGTTGATTATTTGGTGGTGGCAGTTCCTGGGGGCGATAGCACCAAGAACATGGTTGGTGCTTCTGTCTTGAAAGCCTTGGGCAACAAGGGCTATCTCATCAACATTGCGCGAGGCTCGGTGGTCGATCAACCCGTGTTGGTGCAAACGCTCAAGGACAAAGAAATCGCGGGGGCTGCTTTGGATGTGTTTTGGGATGAGCCCATCATCGACCCCGAGTTGCGTCGCTTGCCCAACGTGGTGCTGACGCCGCATATCGCCAGTGCGACAGTCGAAACACGTCAAGCCATGGCAGCATTAACGCTTTCAAACTTGCAGGCCTTCTATGAAAGGAGGGCTTTGCCAACGCCAGTGCCTGAGTGCCAGTAATTGAAGGAAATCCATGAGCGCCTCTTCATCGTCTTTGCCCGCGCGACCTTATCGACGTATTGCCACTGAAGAGGCGTTTTCTCCCCCCGAAATGCTGGAAATTTACAAGCGCATTTTGGCCAAAGACGATGTCGATGTGGGCTTCAAGCATTTGATGGGCTTTTACATGAGCAGCCCGAGTGAGCGCGCCACCCACATCATGCGTTGCTTGACCGACTTAGACGCGCTGCGCTTGCAGCACATGGACGAGGCGGGTGTGGATGTTCAAGTCATCGGGCTCACATCACCCGGTGTGCAGATCATGGACAAAGACACAGCCGTGTCGTTTGCGCCAGTGGCCAACGACATCTTGGCTGAAGCAATGCGTCGCCATCCCGACCGTTTGGTCGGCATGATCGCTGTGGCGCCTCAAGACCCTGCCGCCGCCGCCAAAGAAATTCAGCGTGGTGTGAACCAGTTGAACATGCATTCGGTGGTGATCAATTCACACACCCAAGGCGAGTATTTGTCTGATCAAAAGTTTTGGCCGATCTTTGAAGCGGCCGAGGCGATGGATACGCCCATCTACCTGCACCCCAATGCGATGCCCGCGAGCATGATTCAGCACTTCATTGAAGCTGGCTTGGATGGTGCGATTTACGGCTTTGGCGTGGAGACAGGCTTGCATGCTTTGCGCCTCATCACCTCGGGTGTGTTTGATCGCTTTCCTAAATTGCAAATCATCTTGGGTCATATGGGGGAAGCCCTGCCGTTCTGGGCTTACCGCTTGGACTACATGCACGCAGCCACCGTGAAGTCGAAGCGCTATGCCAGCATGCAACCGATCAAGCGCAAACCCAGCGACTATCTGCGCGAAAACTTCCACATCACCAACAGCGGTGTGGCATGGGGTGCGGCCTTGAAATTCACGCAGGACTTCATGGGGCCCGATCGCGTGCTCTATGCGATGGACTACCCCTACCAATATGTACCAGAAGAAGTGGCGATGCTGGAGAACCTCGACATGGCGCCCCAAGTACGCAAAGCCTTTTTCCAAGACAACGCTGAGCGCTTATTCAAAATTCCACCAGCTTCCAAAGCCGGTTAAGTGACTTATCTATTGGAGAACATGGAATGATGAACCTTGACCGTCGACAACTGGCCGTTTTTGCAATGGCTGCGGTGAGCTTTTTGAGTTTGGGTGTGTCTGCACAGAGCACCTACCCGAATCAGGCCATCAAGATCGTGGTGCCTTTCACGCCCGGCACAGGTATGGACACCATTGCGCGTGTTGTGGGACCACGTTTGAGTGAGCGTTTGGGGCAACCTGTGGTGGTGCAAAACCAACCGGGGGCTAGCGGCAACATTGGTGCAGAGGCCGTGGCCAAATCGACCCCCGATGGCTACACGCTGTTGATGGGGGCCAACACCATGTTGATCGCGTCACAGCTCTACAAGAACGTTGGCTTTGATCCTGTGAAAGACTTTGCACCTGTCTCGATGGCCGCCTACGGTTCATTGATGTTGGTGGCCAATCCGAAAACAGGCATCAAGTCCTTGGCCGATTTGATCAAAGAGGCGCAAGCTAAGCCAGGTGCGATCAGTTTTGGGTCGCCTGGGGTGGGAACCCCGCACCACATGGCGATGGAGTTGTTCAAGCTCGAGTCCAACACCTTCATGTTGCATGTGCCGTATCGCGGCACAGCGGGCTACACGCAAGACCTGTTGGGCGGCGAGCTCAATGTGGGCTTCTTGCCTGTACACATTGCGCAAGGCTTTGTGAAGAGTGGTCGCTTGAACGCCTTGGCGACCGGTAGCCCCAAGCGTCATCCTGTGGCGCCCGATGTGCCCACGTTTGAAGAGATGGGTGTCAAGCGCATTGACGTTGATCTTTGGTATGCCTTCTTTGCACCGAGCAAGACACCTGCTGCGGTGGTGACACGTTTGAACACAGAGATGGCAGCCATCTTGCGCCAAACTGAAGTGAAAGATCTCTTGGGCAAAGCCGGGCTGGATGCTTCGGCGTCGTCCCCAGCTGAGTTGGCTGCGATCGTCGCCAAAGACTATCCACGTTGGGGTACTGTGATTCGCACCAAGCAAATCACAGGCGATTGAACTGACCTCGCACGCGCTTGAACAACTGATGGGCTAGGTCGGCGTGAATGGTTTGCGCTTCGCTGGTCCATGCCACGAATTGATCGGGGCGAATCAAAATCCAACGGGCTTCATAGCGGTCAGCTTGTGAACCTGTCGGTTCTTGAATCACGGTCAGTGGCACGCCCGCGGCAGCGGCTGCGTCAACTAGCACTTGTGTGTCGGTCGATGCAGCACCCAAGGCGAGCAGGGTGAAACCATCGCCCAATACTTCAAACACATTTTTTCCGTTGCTGAGGCACGCAGGCGCCAAGTGGTGGCCCGTGCGTGCTTTGAACTGGTGCGAGCCTTTGGCGCTGCAAACATGTGCTGCAACTTGGGTGTACCACACCACGGGTGAGCCTTCGTAGTTGGGCTCAAACGCATGCACCTCACCCACCGCACCATGTGATCGTTCTGTCCAAGCGGTTTCGAACGCCGCAGCATCTTGCGCGGGATCAAAGTCTGCTAAAAATGCGCGGTCCGTCTCGATGGATTTGGCGATGAAGTCATCGATGGTCGATGCAAACACGGGGCGGCGTTCCGCGTCATACGAGTCGAGCAACGCATCATCGCCCCAACCTTGCAAAACCGCAGCCAACTTCCAGCCGAGGTTGCGCGCATCCTCAAATCCTGAATTGACGCCATAGCCGCCATAAGGTGGGTGGCTGTGTGCCGCATCGCCCGCAATGAAGATGCGGCCAGCGCGGTATTGGTCGGCCAAGGCAAATCGCAAATCCCAAAAACCGATGTGTTGGAACTCAATTTCAAATTCAGCCCCCACAGATTCGTGGAGGTATTTCTTGAAGTCAAAGTTGTCTGCGGTCGTGCCCATGGGCACAGGCGCATGAAAGAACCATGTGTTGCCGAGATCCACGCGACCAAAAAACTTCCAATAGCCTTTGAGCTCTGGATGTAGCACGTTGTAAAACGATTTGCCAGGAAAGCGCGACAGCAGCGTGTGAAGTTCTTGCGATTTGAAAACCAGCAGCACCATGCATCGGTCATGGTCTGACAGGGTCTGTGTGATACTTGCTTGCTCTCGGGTTTTAGAGCGACTCCCATCACAGCCCACCACGTAGGCTGCACGGATGGTTTGCTGTTCTTGGCTGCTGCGTTCAGTCAGTGTGACGGTGGTGCTAGTCTCGTTTTGCGTGAGGGTGTCCGCATCCCAGCCATACAGCACTTGGACAGTCGGCAGCGCAGCCACACGTTGACGCAGTACTTTTTCGGTTTCGTACTGTGGCAGGCGTTCGTTGTCTTTGAAGTAATACGGTTTGACCAGTTCACGTTGTAGCCAGTCGTAGTGGTGACCGCTCAGCAACGAGCCATAAGCGGTCAAGCCGCCAATGCCGTATTCAGGAGGAATGGTGCGGGCCGCACGTAGCTGTGGTTCAGCACCCCAAAAATGAAAGTGCTCCATCGTGCGCTGCGTCAGGTTTTGTCCCTTCGGGATCGGCTGAGGCTGTGCGTAGCGCTCTGCCACGATGCAGCGAATTCCGCGTTGGCCCAATTCAATGGCTAAACCCAGGCCCACAGGGCCACCACCGATGATCACCACATCGGTTTCATGAGGAGTGTGAATGCTGTCAGTCATGTGCGTCAGTTCTAAAGCGCACATTGTTGCGATCTTTGTGAATGGCCTCTGTCGCGAACTTGCCAGCAAGTCAGTCCTGATGGCTTGTCAACAAAAGCGTGGGGCTGCCTCACGCCTTGTTGATCACGCAGCTTTAACGACCGTAACCGCCACCACTAAAACCGCCGCCGCTGCGACCACCACCTGAGCGGCCACCGCCAGAACGGTTGCCACCACCGCCAGAGCGGCGACCATAACCACCCCCGCCACCGCGTTTGCGCTCGGTCATGAGGTCGATGCTGGTGCGTGTAGGGTCAGGTTGACGACCGCCACCACCTTGGGTCTTATGGCCAAACGCGTTCACGCCACTTTGGGTGCCCAAATGGGCGTTGGCGCGAGGTTGGAAGTCGTCATCGTCGTGGTGACGTGGCTCGCGAGGGCCATCTTGGCGGGGACCACGGTTGTCAAATTGGCGTGGTGGGCGTTGGCCACCTTGGCCGCCGCCATGACCTTGCGGGCGATTGCCACCGCGTGCGTTGCGATTGGCATTGCGTGGCGGGCGGTCACCCAAGGCCTCGCTGCGTTCACCATCGCGTGGAGGTCGATCGCCCATGCGATCACGGCTGACATGGCCATTAGGGCGTGGGGCTCTGCCTCCTTCTCCACCTTGGCTGCCACGGCCACCGCCAGCGGCCTTGTTGTCGCGGATGCGCTGCATCATTTCGCTGCGTGCGGCTTTGGCCGCTGCCGCCATGACGTCGCGGCCTGGGGGCTTGCCTAGGCCGCCCCACAGGGTTTGGCGGCCCATCGCAATGGGTTCGGCTTTTTCATCGGGTTCTGGGCCAAAGCCTTCGACTTCAACCACGGGTACTTGTTGTTTGGTGAAGATTTCAATGTCGCGCATGAAACCTTGCTCGTCCAACGACACCAAACTCACGGCTTCGCCACTTGAGCCCGCGCGGCCTGTGCGACCAATGCGGTGTACATAGTCTTCGCTGATGTTGGGAATTTCGTAGTTGACCACGTGTGGCAACTCGTCAATGTCAATGCCGCGTGCGGCGATGTCGGTGGCCACCAAGGCGCGTATTTCGCCAGTCTTGAAGCCTGCCAAAGCTTGCGTGCGAGCAGTTTGACTCTTGTTGCCGTGCAACGCCATGGCGCTGATGCCGTTCTTGGTCAAAAACTCGGCCACATTGTTGGCGCCAAACTTGGTGCGTGTGAACACCAGCACTTGGCTCCAGTTGTGCTCGTTGATGATGTGGGCGAGCAGGGCCTTTTTCTTGCCTCGGCCCACAGGGTGAACCACTTGCGTGATGCGTTGCACCGTGGTGTTGCTGGGCGTGACCTGAATGCTTTGTGGGTCTTTGAGCAGGTTGTTGGCCAGTTCACGAATTTCGTCGCTGAAGGTGGCTGAGAACAACAAGCTTTGCTTGTCTTTAGGCACCAAGGCCAAGATTTTCTTGACGTCGTGAATAAAACCCATGTCCAGCATGCGGTCAGCTTCGTCAAGCACCAAGATTTCGACAGTGGACAAGTCGAGCTCGCCTTGTTGCTGCAAATCCAGCAAGCGGCCAGGGGTAGCCACCAAAATGTCCACGCCTTTTTTCAAGCGAGAGATTTGTGGGTTCATGCCCACGCCACCAAAGATGACGGTGGAGGTGAGTTGCAAATATTTGCCGTAGTTGCGTACCGACTCTTCCACTTGGGCCGCGAGTTCACGGGTGGGGGTCAGCACGAGGGCGCGCACACCATACACGCCAAACTTGTTTTCTTTGCTGCGGCTCATGGTGAGCTTGTGCAGCACAGGCAGTGTGAAGGCGGCCGTTTTACCCGTGCCGGTTTGCGCGCCTGCCAACAAATCGTGACCAGCCAGAACGGCTGGAATGGCTTGCTGCTGAATGGGAGTTGGCGTTTCGTAGCCCTGTTCGGCCACAGCTTTTTGGATGGCCGGAGCCAAATTTAAATCTTCAAATTTCATGATGGAGCGCTTCAAGTCAGCGCATGACACCAACCCGCTTGGCCCGAGGGCCACCCAGTCAAAGGTCGGCAATATTTACAGGTGAGCTCTAGAAATCTCAAACAGAAGTGTTTGGAACAGGCTCCAGCAGAAGTGCTGATGTTGCGGCAACTGGCGGCGGCAACTGACGCTATTGTGGCATGGATTGAGATAGCTGGGATAATCAGCGTTTTATTGCATTCGCTACCCGAAAGAAAAACAAATGGCTCAGTACGTTTTCAGTATGAACCGCGTCGGCAAAATTGTGCCGCCCAAGCGTCAGATCTTGAAAGATATTTCCCTGTCCTTCTTCCCAGGCGCCAAGATTGGTGTGTTGGGTTTGAACGGTTCGGGTAAGTCCACCTTGCTCAAAATCATGGCGGGCATCGACAAAGAGATCGAAGGCGAAGCCATTCCCATGGCCGGCTTGAAGATCGGATATTTGCCTCAAGAGCCTCAGCTCGACCCAGAGCACACTGTGCGTCAATCGGTCGAAAGCGGCATGGGTGAAGTGGCCGAAGCCAAGCAGCGCTTGGAAGAGGTGTACGCCGCTTACGCTGAAGAAGACGCCGACTTTGACGCCTTGGCGGCCGAGCAGGCCAAACTCGAAGCCATCATCAGCGCGGCAGGTGCAGAGGGTGACTCTGAGCATTTGTTGGAAA
This sequence comes from Limnohabitans sp. MORI2, assembly GCF_027925025.1. NCBI lineage: Bacteria > Pseudomonadati > Pseudomonadota > Betaproteobacteria > Burkholderiales > Comamonadaceae > Limnohabitans > Limnohabitans sp. MORI2. The sequence continues at coordinate 1,857,001 of NZ_AP027058.1, read as the reverse complement.
TTGCGGCTGACGCACTGCGTTTGCCACCCTGGGACGCCATCATTGGCAAACTGTCTGGCGGTGAAAAGCGCCGCGTGGCCTTGTGCCGTTTGTTACTGTCTAAGCCCGACATGCTGTTGCTCGACGAACCGACCAACCACTTGGACGCTGAATCCGTGGACTGGCTGGAACAGTTCTTGGCTCGCTTCTCAGGCACGGTGGTTGCCATCACCCACGACCGCTACTTCTTGGACAACGCCGCCGAGTGGATTTTGGAACTCGACCGTGGTCACGGCATTCCTTATAAAGGCAACTACTCCACATGGTTGGAACAAAAAGAAGCCCGTTTGGAGCAAGAACAACGCACCGAAGACGCACGCACCAAGGCCATGAAAAAGGAATTGGAATGGGCGCGTCAAAACCCCAAAGGCCGCCAAGCCAAGAGCAAGGCCCGTTTGGCCCGCTTTGAAGAGTTGTCTGACTACGAATACCAAAAACGCAACGAAACACAGGAAATCTTCATTCCCGTGGCCGAACGCTTGGGCCATGAAGTGTTTGAGTTCAAGAACGTCAGCAAATCATTTGGCGATCGTTTGTTGATCGATAACCTCAGCTTCACCGTGCCTGCGGGTGCGATCGTGGGCATCATCGGCCCCAACGGCGCAGGTAAATCCACCATGTTCAAGCTCATCGCGGGCAAAGAGCAACCTGACAGCGGCGAAATCAAAGTGGGTCAAACCGTCAAGATGGCCTTTGTCGACCAAACCCGTGACGACTTGTCTGACGAAAAAACCGTGTGGGAAGATATCTCTGGCGGTTTGGACATCTTGAACGTGGGCAAGTTCCAAATGCCAAGCCGTGCTTATTGTGGCCGCTTCAACTTCAACGGCGGCGATCAACAAAAGAAAGTTGGCATGTTGTCAGGTGGTGAGCGTGGTCGCTTGCACTTGGCCAAGACTTTGATCGAAGGCGGCAACGTGTTGCTGCTGGACGAACCTTCCAACGACTTGGACGTGGAAACTTTGCGTGCGTTGGAAGACGCGTTGTTGGAATTTGCGGGCTCCGTCATGGTGATCAGTCATGACCGTTGGTTCTTGGACCGCATTGCCACCCACATCTTGGCTGCCGAAGGCGATAGCCAATGGGTGTTCTTTGATGGCAACTACCAAGAGTACGAAGCCGACAAGAAGAAGCGTTTGGGTGAAGAGGGCGCCAAGCCCAAGCGCGTGCGCTTCAAAGCACTCAAGTAATTCTTTTATTTTTTTGTTTGCCCCAGATCATGAGTTCATGGTCTGGGGTTTTTTGTTTTTAAGTGGCATAAATTTCTTGGTTTAAAAGTTTTGCTTCATCATTTTTAATACTTTAATGGGTTTAATTGACTATACAATGCATACGAATAGTTGCATGTTTGCGTGTAGCTTTCCACAAATTAGTTAAGAGAACAGGAACTTGTAATGAATATGCCTAAGGAACCGTACGATGGGTATTGCGGTACCAGCTACGCCGCCAAGATGTTGGGTATCTCTGTAGGAACAGTCCAAGGTTTGGTTGAGAAGAATGACCTCAAGGCATGGAAGACCCAAGGCGGTCATCGCCGCATTTCTTTGCAATCGATTCAAGACTATCAGCGCCGTCACAACTTAGCCCCAGCATCCATGATGCAAGGTGAAGACCGTTTGCGCGTCTTGGTGGTGGAAGATGATGAAAACACACGTTTGATGCTGCAGGCTAACTTCGACCAATGGGGCTTGCCGCTCGATGCGGTGATGTACGCTTCGGCCATGGAAGCATTGCTCGACATGCCCAGCTTGCAGCCCCAGGTCTTGTTGACTGACTTGAAGATGCCCAATGTGGATGGTTTCGAGTTTTTGAAAACACTCAGCACGCACAACTTGTTCAGCAATTTGGCCGTGGTGGTGATGACGGGCATGAGTCCTCAAGACGTGCAGGCCAAAGGGGGGTTGCCCGATGGTGTGCAAATGTTGCAAAAACCGATCGACATGGATTGGTTACACGGATTCTTTGATGCATTGATGTCAGTGCGTCAAATCAACCGACGCGCACGTCAAGCCGCTTGATACGCAAGCCGTTTGTACCTGTGTGACAGCAGGGACAGGCAGAGCCAGTTAAGCTCTGCCCCGTGCTCAAACTCTCTGTCCTCGATCAATCCGTTGCTGCCGCTGGCCGAAGCCAAGACGCAGCCCTTCGCCAGACCCTAGCCCTTGCCACCCAATGCGAGGCATGGGGCTATCACCGTTTTTGGGTGAGCGAACACCACAGTCATCCCAGCATCGTGGGCACTGCGCCCGAGGTGTTGATGGCGGCCATTGCTGCGCGCACCACCCGCATTCGGCTGGGCAGTGCAGGCGTCATGTTGCCGCACTACGCTCCTCTCAAAGTTGCCGAGCAATTCCGCGTGCTCGATGCCCTAGCGCCTGGCCGCATTGACCTCGGTGTGGGCCGTGCCCCCGGCAGTGATGGTCGTACGGCGCAGTTACTTAATCCTGATCGGCATGCGGCTGAACACTTCCCTCAGCAAGTGATGGAGCTGCAGGCGTGGGTCACTGGCGAACCCATTCCCGCAGGCCATCCTGGACATGGCGTGTATGCCTATCCCAGCGGGCCCACATCGCCCGATGTTTGGATGCTGGGCAGCTCAGACTACGGCGCACAGTTGGCCGCGCATTTGGGCTTGCCGTATGCCTTTGCTTACTTCATCACCGAAGGGCAGGGCGCGGACAACGCGTTCAACCTTTACCGCGCCAACTACCGTCCCAACGAACGCAACCCCAAGCCACGTGCCACGGTGTGCGTGTGGGCTTTGGCGGCGGATACCGAAGAAGAAGCATGGCGTCTCTTTCAAAGCCGCGCCCGCTGGAAGATGGACCGCAATACAGGACGCCTAGGAGCTTTGTTGCCGCCCGAGCAAGCCGTGCGCGAGTACAACGCCTCTGAACAAGTGGCGATGGCTGAGCTGCGTGCTGGCGCTTTGGTGGGCAGTGCGCCACAAGTGGCCGACAAATTACGCCAATTAGCCGAACGCTTGCAGCTGGACGAAGTGGTCATCATCACGTGGACGCACGACGCAGCAGCACAAGCCCGCTCGTATGAGCTGTTGGCCCAAGAGTTTTCATTGACAGCATCCATCTAAAACCAAAACGGAGACCACACCATGTTTTCAACCGCAATTGCAGGCAGCTTGCCCAAACCCGAATGGTTGGCTGAGACCAACAAACTCTGGCCCAAGTGGCAGGCACAAGGCGATGCACTTTTGCAAGCCAAAGCCGATGCCACGCTGCTGTGGATCAAAGCGCAAGAAGACGCGGGTCTGGATGTGATTGGCGATGGCGAGCAATCGCGCCAACATTTTGTGCACGGCTTTTTAGAGCAGGTCGAAGGCATCGACTTTGAAAACAAAGTGACGATGGGGATTCGCAACAACCGCTACGACGCTCAAGTGCCGCAAGTCATCGCGCCCTTGAAGTTGAAAGGCCGCGTGCACGCATTTGAAGCGCAGTTGGCCCGCGCCCATACCAAGAAAAAACTCAAATTCACGTTGCCTGGCCCCATGACCATCGTCGACACCGTGGCCGACCGTTTCTACGGCAAGGGCAAAGACCCCATACAAGGACGCATCGACATGGCTTTTGCGTTTGCCGAGTTGCTCAATCAAGAAGCCTTGGCACTGCAAGCCGATGGCGTAGACATCATTCAGTTTGACGAACCCGCCTTCAATGTCTACTTGGATGAGGCTGCCGATTGGGGTGTCAAGGCCTTAGAGCGTGCGGCACAAGGGCTGACCTGCACCACCGCTGTTCACATTTGCTATGGCTATGGCATTGAAGCCAATAACAACTGGAAAAAGACCTTGGGCGACGAATGGCGTCAATACGAAAAAGTATTGCCCGCCTTGTCCAAGAGCAGCATCCAGCAAGTGAGTTTGGAGTGCTATCACTCGCACGTGCCACCTGAGTTGATGGCATTGTTAGAAGGCAAAGACGTGATGGTGGGCGTGATCGACGTGGCCAGCGATGTGATTGAAACGCCTGAACAAATTGCTGACACGATCGGCATGGCGTTGAAGTACGTGCCGAAAAATCACTTGATAGCCTGCACCAACTGCGGCTTGGCGCCCATGAGTCGCGAGGTGGCGATGAAGAAACTAAAAGCCTTGGCCGATGGTGCGGCTCTGGCTCGCCAGCGTTACGCTTAATAGTTGCGTATCAAGGCTTAAGCGCAGCCACCGTCACCGCAGCTCCCGCTGCCATGGATCTCGCCCTCTGGCAGAGATTCTGGTGCGGTGACTTTGCCTGTGGCTTCGTCGTAGCCCACACGGCGCAGGTGCAGTGCCAAAGCCGCGTCCATGGCTTGGGCGTGTTGGGGAAACCAAATGCCCAATTCGTGGGCCATTTGGCGCACCACGTCTAATTCACCTTTTTCACGGCCACGTCTCAAGCCTTCGCGCATGACTTGTAGCACCACGTTGTGTTGCATGGTGTGGCAGTTGGTGGATGAAAACTGGGTGTCGGCCATCCACTTGTCTTCGCGACCAAAGTGGTCGTCGGTGTGGTCAATCAAGTCAGAAAAACGGTCCAGCACCGTGTCGTCATCGGCCAGCTCGGTAGCGGCCAGCAGGTCGACAAACTCGCGATGCGTGTCGTCCATGAAGTCCAAATCCAAAACCAAAGCATCGGACCAAGCCAAGGTCACTTCACGGGTGGGGATCAGGGTGTCTGTCATGGGTGTCTTTCCAAAGAGTGAGGCTAAGGATAAACCGAAAGCCTTGCGTCAAAGTTGCGCTAGGTCAAGCACAAAGCCAAGCCCGAAAGCGATGAATGTATTGCGGCTCTCTGTAAAAGAGCCATGCGTTGAAGGCAATGTTGCCAAGCCCAGTTGCCAAAATGACTTCGGGAATGGAAAGCCCGTTGCTCAGCAGCGCGCCTGCAATGAGCGAGCTGGCAATCATGAACAAGGCGTTTAGGATGTTGTTGGTGGCAATGATGCGTGCCGTATGGTGCGCATGGCTGTGGTGTTGGATGAGCGCGTACATGGGCACGCTGTAGATGCCCGCAAACAAACTCAGCAGCAGCAAATCGGACATCACGCGCCAGTGCGCGCTGATGCCGATAAACGTGGACATGTCCATCAACGGCGCATCGGGCAGACCGCGCGTGGCAAAGTACAGATCAACGGCAAACACGCTCATGCCAATAGCGCCTAAGGGAGCGAGCCCCATCTCCAGTTGTCGACGGCTCAAGCTCTCGCACAACAGAGAACCGATGCCAATGCCCACCGAAAACAACACCAACAAAAGCGATGCGACTTGCGCGTCGCCATGCAACACCTCTTTGGCAAGGCTGGGAAATTGGCTCAAAAAAATCGCGCCAAAAAACCACATCCAACTGATGCCCAACAGCGTGTGAAACACGGTGGGCTTTTCGCGTGCCAAGCGCAGGTTGTGAGAGGTCTCGGTGACGATGTTCCAGTTGATTTTTAAATTCGGATGGTGTGCAGGGACCGATGGAATCCAACCGCTGAACACTCGGCCCAACACGGCAATGCCAATGCAGGCAATCGCTACGCTTTGATGATGGGCCTCAGGCAGCGCCACCAACAAACCGCCCGCGACGTTGCCCAACAAAATGGCCACAAAGGTGCCCATCTCCACCATGCCGTTGCCACCTGTTAGCTCATGCGGTTGCAAGGTTTGTGGCAGGTATGCGTATTTGACGGGACCAAAAAGCGTGGAGTGTGTGCCCATCAAAAACACGCAAGCCAAGAGCACCGCCACTTGGTGCTGGGCAAAGCCCCAAGCGGCCAGCAGCATGATGGCGATTTCGAGGTTTTTGACAAAACGCATGAGCACGGCTTGGTCGTATTTGTTCGCCACTTGGCCGCTGGTGGCTGAGAACAAAAGGTAGGGCAAGATGAACAAGGCCCCAATCACCAAGCCCGCCAAGCTGGGGGGTAGCCAACTCACATTGAGCTGGTAAGTCACCAGAACGGTGAAGGCAAATTTAAAGACGTTGTCGTTGGCCGCGCCACAAAACTGCGTCCAAAAAAATGGCGCGAACCGCCGTTGACCCAAGAGGGTAAATTGGTTCGCGCCAGAGGATGTTGGTTCTGTTTTCACAGAACCGGACTTTACATTACATGCGTTCAAAAATAGCAGCGATGCCTTGACCGCCACCGATACACATCGTGACCAAAGCATAACGGCCTTGAATGCGTTGCAACTCGTACAAAGCTTTCACAGTGATGAGCGCACCGGTTGCGCCAATGGGGTGGCCCAAAGAAATACCAGAGCCGTTGGGGTTGACCTTGGCGGGGTCGAGGCCCAGCTCTTGGGTCACCGCGCAAGCTTGTGCGGCAAAGGCTTCGTTGGCTTCGATCACGTCCAAATCGTTCACGGTGAGGCCTGTGCGCTTGAGCACGGCTTGCGTGGCCGAGATGGGGCCCACGCCCATGATTTTGGGGTCAAGGCCGGTGTGGGCATAACCCACCAAGCGGGCCAAAGGCTTCAAGCCGCGGGCTTGTGCGGTTTTGGCTTCCATCAACACCACGGCAGCGGCAGCGTCGTTGATGCCCGAGGCGTTGCCAGCGGTCACGGTGCCGTTTTCTTTCTGGAACACGGGCTTGAGCTTGGCGAAGTCGGCCAGGGTCGCGCCGGTGCGGAAGTGCTCGTCTACGGTGTAGGCCACATCGCCTTTTTTGCTCTTGAGCATCACGGGCACGATTTGGTCTTTGAACAAACCAGCGGCAGTGGCTTTCTCGGCGCGGTTGTGGCTCTCTACCGCTGCAGCGTCTTGCATCTCGCGGGTGATGCCGTATTTGGCGGCCACGTTTTCAGCGGTCACACCCATGTGGATGTTGTGGAAGGGGTCGTGCAAAGCGCCCACCATCATGTCGATGACTTTGGCGTCGCCCATGCGGCTGCCCCAGCGTTGGGTGAGGTTGGCATACGGCCCACGGCTCATGTTTTCTGCGCCGCCGCCAATGGCTACATCGCAGTCGCCCAGCGCGATGGCTTGGCTGGCGTTGATGATGGCTTGCAAGCCCGAACCGCATAGGCGGTTAACGTTGAAAGCAGGGGTGGTTTCAGCGCAGCCGCCGTTGATGGCCGCCACGCGAGAGAGGTACATGTCTTTGGGTTCGGTGTTCACCACATGGCCAAACACCACATGGCCCACGTCTTTGCCTTCTACGTGGGCACGTGCCAGTGACTCACGCACCACTTGGGCGGCCAGCTCGGTGGGGGGAATGTCTTTGAGGCTACCGCCGTAGGTACCGATGGCGGTACGAACACCGCTGACCACTACTACTTCACGCATCTTCATCTCCAGTTATAAAAGTTAGAACTGAAACAGTGTGCGCTGGATTTGCTACAGATCTCTTACGGCTGAGCGTTTAAAACATAGGGGTTTACCGCAGACCACGCCACGGGAGCCTTGAAAAGCAAGGGTTCTTCGCTGAACGGATGAGGAAATCCAAGGTCTTGCGCATGCAGCATCAGACGCGGTGTGAGCGCTTTGATGTCAGGCGGTGCATACAGCGAATCGCCCAACATGGGGTGCCCCAAGCTTTGCATGTGCACACGCAGCTGGTGCGTGCGGCCCGTGAAGGGCTCTAGCTCAATCAAGCTGGCGGTGTCACCCGCTTGCACCATGCGCCACAGGCTGAGGCTCGGTTTGCCATCGGGGTGAATGATGTGAATGGGCCGACGCTCCCAGTCGAGCATGATGTTGCCTTCAATGGCACGCCAGCCCTCTTCGTTGGTGGGCACGTGCGTTTGGCTCAAAAGCGGGTTACCCGCCACCACCGCCATGTAGCGCTTGCTCACCTGACGGGTTTCAAACAAACGGCTGATGCGTCGCTGCGCTTCAATGCCACGCGCCATGACGATCAGGCCCGAGGTGTCTTGGTCGAGGCGGTGCACCACCAGCGCGTCGATGTAAATGTCTTGCACGCGCTTAGAGAGGCAGTCTTGCTTTTCAGGCCCACGCCCGGGCACAGACAGCAAACCGCTGGGCTTTTCAAACACCAGCAGGTGTTCGTCTTCGTAAAGTGGTTGCATGTTCAGCTGGCGCGAGCTTCGGTTTGCTCGATCACCACATGGCTGGTGGGCCGCGCCACGCAGGGCAGCACATAGCCTTCGGCTTTTTCTTCGGCGCTCAAGCCCGGCCACTCGACGGTGTAAGTCACCTCGCCACTCATCAACTTGCACAAGCACGTGCGGCATGTGCCGTTGCGGCAAGAACTGGGTAGCTCAATGCGCGACATTTCGGCTGCTTCGAGCAGGCTCAAGTCACCCTCGACGTCATATTGCAAACCTGCAGGCTCCACTTTGACAGTGAAGATTTGAAAAGGGTCACGGATAGTCATGCTGGCGTATCAAGTTGGCGTATCGAGCTGGGCTTCGGCCTTGTCCAACACCATGACCAAACTGTCGAGCAAATCGGTTTGGCTGAACGAACAGCTCTCTTCCGTGAACAAGGCACTGGACTCGAGTCGGTCAAGCAAGTTCAGCCACACGGTTTCAAACTTGGGCGGCAACGCTACAAACAATTGGGTTTGCGTGCGGGCGGTCTGCACAAACGCACGGTCTGTCATGACGTTGCTACGCAAATCGGCCAAAGCTTGGCGCAAGGCGTGAAGGCTTTCGATGGGGGTAGACATAACGAAGGGATAGAAGAATGTCTCAATTATCCCTGTGCGGGCAGCACAGCGGTTTGCGCCCATGTGCCTTGCTCAAGGTCGGCCAAGTTGTAGGGGCCAATGGCGGTGCGAATGAGCCGCAACGTGGGCAGGCCCACGGCAGCCGTCATACGGCGCACTTGTCGGTTACGGCCTTCGCGAATCGTCAATTCGAGCCACGCGGTGGGAATACTCTTGCGCTCACGAATGGGCGGCGTGCGCGGCCACAGCCAATCTGGCTCGTCTACTGCGCGTGCATCAGCGGGCAGGGTAGGGCCGTCGTTCAGCTGCACACCTTGACGTAGCTGGCGCAACGCGTCTTCGCTGATTTCGCCTTCCACTTGCGCCAAATACGTTTTGGCCATTTTGAAACGTGGGTCGGCAATACGCGCTTGCAGCGGGCCGTCGTCGGTGAGTAACAACAAGCCTTCGCTGTCTGCGTCCAATCGGCCTGCAGCATGCACGCCAGGTAGGTCGATGAACTCTTTCAGCCCACGCCAACGGCCCTCAGCCGTGAACTGGCTGAGGACACCGTAGGGTTTGTTGAAACGAATGAGCACGCAGATACACCCCGCCTTGGCAGGGGCGCTGCTTACTTGATTTCAGTGACGAAATGCTCGCGTGGGCGGCGCACTTTTTTGAGTGGTGCGAGCCAGTCTTGCTCAGCCAAGCGGTAGCCCAAAGGCATGATGGCCACGCTGCGCAAACCGCGTGCATGCAAGTTCAAAATTTCGTCCACGGCCTTGGGGTCAAAACCTTCCATTGGCGTAGCGTCCACTTCTTCAAACGCAGCGGAGATCAACGCTGCGCCCAAGCCAATGTAGGCTTGGCGAGCGGCGTGTTCAAAGTTCACATGTGCGTCACGCGCAGGGTAGTTGGCCAACAACATTTGGCGGTAGTTTTCCCAGCCTTCGTTGGTGCCGCCGCGCTGTGCGTTGGTCAGGTCAAACATCATGTTGATGCGATCAGCTGTGTAGGTGTCCCACGCAGCAAACACCAAGAGGTGAGAGCCTTCGGTGATTTGCGCTTGGTTGTGTGCGCTGGCTTGAATTTTGGCGCGCACGTCGGGGTTGGTGACCAAAAAAATTTCAAACGGCTGCAAGCCGCTCGATGTGGGGGCCAAGCGGGCCGCTTCGATGATGCGTTCCACTTTGTCTTGAGGCACGGACTTGGTGGCGTCCATTTTTTTGGCGGCGTAGCGCCATTGCAGTTTGTCGAGAAGAGTAGACATTGATTGAGTTCCTTTACGGGGCGTAAGGATAACCAAGCCTGTGATGCTTCGCTGGCTAGGGGGTATTGATAAGGGGGTGTTTTGTTGCTGCCCGTTTTAAAGGCAGTGCGTGGCAGGCCTGATGGAATCTAGGCTGTAGATGATATCCAAGCTGTTGTCCACAGCCTCATGCACAGAGGCGTGGGACAACTTTTGAATGATTACTTCGCCCAAGTGTCCTTGAGCCCCGTGATCTTGTTGAATACCAACTTGCCTTGCGTGTGGTCCACACGGTCGGTCACAAAGTAGCCGTGGCGTTCAAACTGAAAGTGCGCACCTGCGGGCACGTGGGCCAGTGATGGCTCCACATATGCGGTCACCACTTTCAGGCTATCGGGGTTGAGGGCGGCTAGGAAGTCTTTGCCGCCTGCGTCGGGTTGTGCGTCGGTGAACAAGCGGTCATACATGCGCACTTCAGCTTGCAGGCCGTCGTTCACGCCCACCCATGTGATGGCGGCGCTGGCCTTAACGGTGGCGCTGCCGGGTGTGCCGCTCTTGGTGTCGGGGATGACGGTGGCAAGCACCTCGGTGATCAAACCATTTGCATCTTTGGTGCAGCCTGTGCACTCGATGACGTAGCCGCCTTTGAGGCGCACCTTGTTGCCGGGGTAGAGGCGTTTGTAGCCTTTGGGCGGCACTTCGGCGAAGTCGTCACGCTCAATCCACACTTCTTTGCCAATTTTGAAATGGCGTGTGGGCACTTCAGCACCTTCCTCTGCGTGGGGCAGCGCAGGTTGTGTGCAGGGCTCTAGGTGGCCCGCGCCCATCACTTCGTCCCAGTTAGTGAGCACGAGTTTGACGGGGTCCAGCACGGCCATGGCGCGGTGTGCGGTGTTTTCTAGGCTTTCGCGCAAGCAGCCTTCGAGCGTGCTGTAGTCAATCCAGCTGTCGCTCTTGGTCACGCCAATGCGTTCGGCAAACAGTTGCAGGCTCTCGGGCGTGTAGCCACGGCGACGCAGGCCGACGATGGTGGGCATGCGGGGGTCGTCCCAGCCGCTGACCTTGCCTTCGTTCACCAGTTGCGCGAGTTTGCGTTTGCTGGTGATGACGTAGGTGAGGTTGAGGCGCGAGAACTCGTATTGTTTGGGCGCAGGGGTAGCCAGCAGGCCGCACTCGCACAAGCGATCCATCAGCCAGTCGTAGAACGGGCGTTGGTCTTCAAACTCCAGCGTACAAATGCTGTGTGTGATTTGCTCCAGCGCGTCTTCGATGGGGTGGGCAAAGGTGTACATCGGGTAGATGCACCATTTGTCGCCGGTGTTGTGGTGCGTTGCGCGGCGAATGCGGTAGATGGCGGGGTCGCGCAGGTTGATGTTGGGCGAGGCCATGTCAATCTTGGCGCGCAGCACCATCGAACCATCAGCGTGTTGGCCGTCGCGCATTTCGCGAAAGCGGGCCAAGTTTTCAGCAGGCGTGCGGCTGCGGAAAGGGCTGTTCACACCAGGCTTCGAAAAGTCGCCACGGTTGACGCGCATTTCTTCGGGCGTTTGTTCGTCCACGTAGGCGTGGCCGGCTTCAATCAAGGCCTCTGCTGCACGGTACATGAAGTCGAAGTAGTCGCTGGCTTGGTAAGCCGCGTCGTTGCCGGGTTGGCTCCAGCTAAAGCCCAGCCACTTCACCGCGTCGATGATGGAATTGACGTATTCCGTGTCTTCTTTTTCGGGGTTGGTGTCGTCAAAGCGCAGGTGGCACACGCCACCGTAGTCACGCGCCAAACCGAAGTTGATGCAAATGCTTTTGGCGTGACCCACATGCAAGTAGCCGTTGGGCTCGGGTGGAAAGCGGGTGCGAATTTTGGCGGGATCGGGCTCGCCCTTGGCATGGTGCGCTGCGTCCCCTGGGCTGCCCGCCCAGCGGCGGCTGGCGTAAGTGCCTTGGGCCAAATCGTTTTCGATGATTTGGCGCAAAAAGTTGCTGGGCTTGTGGTCTTGTTCTGTCGCGGGGTTGGCGGGTTTCGTCATGCCGTGATTTTAGGCGGCATGCGGGGCTGAATCAGAGCCAGCCGAGCCATTCATGCCAAATCAATTGCCCAAAATAGCGAGAGGGCAGCAGCGTGAAAGCGCCTGCTACCACGCAAGCGCCAATGTAGAGGCTTTGCATCGTTTTTCGATGGGCTACAAATTCTCGTCTGGCCAATGCACGAAAGGCAAAAAACAAGCTCATCAGAGTGACCGGAATGAGTACATGAATCGGCGTGTAGCCTGCGATGTTGGGCAAATTGAAGTCTCGGATGAAGAGGGCGCTGATGGCCGCCACCAACATCAGCGTGGTCCATGCATAGCCCAGTGCACGGTGCAGCCATGGCCGGACATGCTGGCCTAAGCGTGCCCACAGCACAACGGGGCCAATCGCAAATGCGGTGATCGCTGCGCTCATGTGGATGGCGATGACGGGCGTGAGTTGCATGTGTTTCGGATTTTAGGAGGCAAACACACAAGGGATAATTCAACCCATCTAAGGAGTTGTATGGATATCGTTTTATTGCTCAAAGCTGCAGCCATGGGTGTGGTCGAGGGTTTGACCGAGTTTTTGCCTATTTCATCGACAGGTCATCTGATCTTGGCTGGCGCTTTGCTGGGCATGGATGATGAAAAAGCCAAGGTGTTTGACATTGCCATTCAGACCGGCGCGATCTTTGCCGTGATCATTGTTTACTGGCAAAAGATTTTTAGCACCGTGGTGGCGTTGCCTACGCAAGTTGAGGCGCGTCGCTTTGCGTTGAACGTGTTCATCGCCTTTGTGCCAGCGGTGGTGCTGGGCTTGGTGTTTGGCAAGTTCATCAAAGCGCATTTGTTCACGCCCACCGTGGTGGCCAGCACCTTCATCTTGGGTGGCTTCATCATTCTGTGGGCTGAAGGCTGGGGCCGTGCCAAGCCTGAGGGCGAAGACGAGTCAGCGGTTGAGCCCGCGCGTATTGAAACTGTGGAAGCCATGTCGGCTACCGACGCTTTGAAAGTGGGCTTGGTGCAGTGCTTGGCCATGATTCCCGGCACGAGCCGCAGTGGCGCGACCATCATTGGTGGCATGTTGCTGGGCTTGTCGCGCAAAGCAGCCACTGACTTTTCGTTTTATTTGGCCATCCCGACGCTCATTGGTGCGGGGGCATATAGCCTTTACAAAGAACGCGAGTTGCTAAGCTTAGCTGATGCGCCTGTGTTTGCCGTGGGCTTGGTGTTCTCATTCATCAGCGCGTGGATTTGTGTGCGCTGGTTGCTGCGCTACATCGCCAGCCACAGCTTTGTGCCATTTGCTTGGTATCGCATTGTTTTTGGCATCGTGGTGCTCGCTACAGCGTGGACTGGCACAGTGACTTGGGCGGCGTAATCAGCCAATCAAATTCAGCAGTGCGGTTTCCACGGCCGCCGCTGCCACCAACGGATGCTCCATCGGAAACAGATGCGTGCCGTCAATCTTCATCACGCGGCCCTGCGTGACGCGACGGCTGAAATCTAAGCCTACTTGTTTCAACTCACGCGATTGCAAGCCGCCGATCAGGGCGGCTTTGCATTTGAGCGGGTGGCGCTTGAAGTAGGTTTCCAAATGGTCGGGCAGACCGTTGTAGATGGCGCTCTCGATATCGCGATCAAAGCTCAGCACGCGGCGTGTGCCGTGTGCGGTTTGTTCGTCGTGTGTGCCGTAGGTCACGTAGTCTTTCAGCACTTGTGGGTGCCACTTGGCAAAGGCTTTTTTGCGTTGGAAGTGTTCCAGCACTTCGGCTTCGTTGGCCCATGTGGTGCGACGTTTGCGGCTGATGGCAGCGGGTGAAAACACCTCAGCGCCTGGCACGCGCTTGACCGTTTTGAGCAGCTTGGCTTTCCAGCCACCCAACATGGGCGAATCGAGCAGCACTACACCGCGCACCAGCTCGGGGTGTTTTGCTGCCACCATCATGCTCAAGATGCCGCCTAGCGAATGGCCGACTAAAAAAACGGGGCCGTTGTGCGACGTCAATGGCTGGACGAAGTCGGTGAGTTGTTGCACCAAGTGAGGCCAGTTGTTGGTGACGGGATAGCGCGGGTCGTGGCCGAATTTTTCAACCGCCTCGACGCGAAAACCGCGTGCTCGTAGGGAGTCGAGCATGACGCGGTAAGTACTTGCTGAGAAGCTGTTGCCGTGCGAGAAAACAATCAAAGGCTGCTGAGACATGACAACAAGGATTACGACAGTTTTTTGAGTTGATACAGCAAGTCCAAGGCATCGCGTGGGGTGAGTTGATCCGGGTCAATCTCGGCGAGTTTGGCTTGCAGTGGGCTGGGGCCTGCGTCTTCTTGCAAAGGAGGTGGGGCAAACAAATCGACCTGCACTTTGGAGGCATCGGCCCCTGCTTCGAGCGAGGTGAGCGCATGGCGTGCGTGGTTGAGCACGGGCGTTGGCATACCGGCCAAACGTGCGACTTGAATCCCATAGCTGCGGCTGGCGGGGCCAGGCTGAATTTCGTGCAAGAACACGATGCTGCTGCCGTTCTCTGCCGCGCTCACATGCACGTTCACCGCACCCTTGTGTTTGGCGGGAAAGTCGGTGAGTTCAAAGTAATGCGTGGCAAACAACGTGAAGGCTTGGGTCTTGTCGTGCAAGTGCGTGGCAATGCCGCTGGCCAAGGCCAAGCCGTCAAAGGTGGAAGTGCCTCGGCCAATCTCGTCCATCAACACCAAGCTGTGAGGCGTGGCGGCGTGCAAGATTTGCGCGGCCTCGGTCATCTCGAGCATGAAGGTCGATTGCGCGTTGGCCAAATCGTCGGCCGCGCCGATGCGGGTGTGGATGGCGTCAATCGGGCCTAAGCGACATGCCGTGGCGGGCACATGGCTGCCGATGCTGGCCAGCAACACGATGATGGCCACTTGCCGCATGTAGGTCGATTTACCGCCCATGTTGGGGCCAGTGATGACTTGCATGCGGTGAGGGTGGCCCAAGTGCGTGTCGTTGGCAATGAAGGTTTTGGCCGCACCACCGTTGACCACGCCATGCGTTTCGGCCAAGCGGGCTTCTACCACGGGGTGGCGTCCTTGGCTAATCTCAATGCACGGGTTTTTGACAAACTCAGGCGCACACCAGCCCAGCGTGAGCGAGCGTTCGGCCAAGGCGCACAGTGCATCGAGCGTGGCTACAGCTTGCGCCAAGCGGGTGAGGGCTGGCACAAAGGGCTGCAAGGTGTCGAGCAGTTGTTCGTACAAAAACTTCTCGCGAGCCAAGGCGCGTTCTTGGGCACTCAGGGCTTTGTCTTCAAAGGCTTTGAGCTCGGGCGTGATGAAACGCTCGGCATTTTTGAGGGTTTGACGGCGCGTGTAGTCGGCGGGCACTTTGTCGATCTGGCCTTGCGTGACCTCGATGTAAAAGCCATGCACTTTGTTGAACTGCACACGCAAGTTGGCAATGCCGGTGCGCTCGCGTTCACGGGCTTCGAGTTCGAGCAAAAAACCGTCGCAGTTGTTTTGGATGTTGCGCAGCTCATCAAGCTCGGCATCAAAGCCGTGGCCAATGACGCCGCCATCGCGAACCAACACGGCGGGCTCGGGCAGCAAGGCGCGCTCAAGCAAAGCACCGCATTCTGGCGGTACGCCCATGTCTTGGGCTATTTGCGCTAAAAGCGTGGGCGGCAGACCGCTCTGCTGCGTGTCCCCCGCTCGCTGCGCGAGCTCCTCCTTGACCTCCGCAGAGCGACCTACCTCCCCCGCTTTTAGCGAGATAGGAATGAGTGGCTGAATGCGCAACGCCTTTTGCAGCGCTTGGCCCAATGACACCAACTCACGCGGACGCACTTGGCGCAACGACACGCGGGCGCTGATGCGCTGCACATCACCCGAGCCTTTGAGGGCGTCGCGCAAAACTTTGTAGCTTTGCGTGCGGTTGTCTTGCAGCGCTTCGATGGCGGCCAAGCGTTGCATGGCTTGGCTGCGGTCACGCTCAGGCGAGAGCAGCCAGTTTTTCAACTGGCGGCTGCCCATGCCCGTCATGCAGGTGTCTAGCAACGAGAAGAGTGTGGGCGAGTCTTCGCCGCGCAGGGTTTGCGTGAGCTCTAAGTTTCGTCGTGTGGTGAGGGGTAGGTCGATCAGTGCATCGTTGCGCGCCACGTACAGGCCATGTACATGTGTGAGGGTGCGGCCTTGTGTGTGTTCAGCGTAGGCCAGTAGCGCAGCGGCAGCGGCGTGGGCTTGCGGCACGTCTTGCGCGTTCCACGGTTGCAACGAGGCGGCTTGCAAATGCTCTTGCAGCTTGCGCGCACCCAAGGCCGCGTCAAATTGAAACGCGGGGCGCACTTGTACGGGCAAGCCCAACTGTGCACAAAAACCTTTGAGCTGTTGTTCAAAGCCAGGACTAACTTCTGCGCTGTACACCACTTCGTTGGGGGCGATGCGCGCAATCCAGTTGGGTAGTTCGTTGGTTTGGCATTCGGCCAAATGCACCACACCCTGGGTGACGCTGAGCCAAGCCAAGCCACAACCGGCGCGTTCGCTTTGATGAATGGCCAGCACATAGGCTTCGGTTTTGTCACTCAGCAACGCGCTGTCGGTGAGTGTGCCAGGCGTGACCACGCGCACCACCTTGCGCTCGACTGGCCCTTTGCTGGTGGCCACATCGCCCACTTGTTCGCAAATGGCGACCGATTCGCCGAGCTTGATGAGGCGGGCCAAATACGTTTCGACCGAGTGAAACGGCACACCCGCCATGACCACCGGCTCGCCGTTGGACTGGCCGCGTTGCGTGAGCGTGATGTCGAGCAAGCGCACCGCTTTTTCGGCATCGGCAAAGAACAACTCGTAAAAGTCGCCCATGCGATAAAACAGCAGTGTGTCTGGGTACTCGGCCTTGAGGCCTAAGTACTGCTGCATCATGGGGGTGTGCCCAGATAAATCGCGCATTGCCGTGCTCACCAAAAAGAGTGTGCCTTGGTGTGGTTACAGCGGTGCGTCGGGTGTTTGACGCGAGAGGCTCAAGGTTTTAGCCGCTGTACCGGCAGCACGCTTGTCGTCTGCACCTGCAAACTTGGAGTACTTGGTGGTGAGTGGCACCAATTGCGCATAAATGCGGGGTGGTGCGGCCAAGCACTCTTCGTGCTCCAGATAAGGGCCTTCGCCTGTGAAGTTACTCACCAAGCCACCGGCTTCGGTGATCAGCAAGGCGCCTGCGGCCATGTCCCAAGGCTTCAAGCCGAGTTCAAAGAAACCATCGCTAAAGCCTGCGGCCACATAGGCCAAGTCGAGTGCCGCAGCACCAGGGCGGCGCAGGCCAGCGGTGCGTTGCATCACATCGCCCATCAGGCTCAGGTATTTGTTGAAGTCGTCACCGGGACGGAACGGAAAGCCCGTGGCCAGCAAACACTCTTCCAAGCGGGTGCGTTTGCTCACGCGGATGCGGCGGTCGTTCATGAACGCACCACGGCCTTTGGTGGCGGTGAACAAGTCGTTGCGGGTGGGGTCGTAAATGACGGCTTGCTCTAAGCGGCCTTGTACTTGCAAAGCAATGCTCACGCAGTAATAGGGGAAGCCGTGGATGAAATTGGTTGTGCCATCCAATGGATCGATGATCCAAATGTGGTCAGCGTTGGGGTTGCCGTGCATGGTGCCTGACTCTTCGGCCAAGATGCCGTGGTCAGGGTAGGCGGTGAGGAGGGTTTCGATGATGACGCGTTCGCTGTTTTGGTCAACTTCAGTCACAAAGTCGTTCACTTGCTTTTGCGAGATGCGAACCGCTTCCACGTCGAGCGCGGCGCGGTTGATGATGGCGCCTGCGGCGCGGGCGGCCTTGATGGCCACGTTGAGCATAGGATGGGTAGTGGACGACATAAATTGTGTGAAAGAGCTGACGCCAAAACTGGCAAAGAAAGCGCCCGAGCGATGCGGGCGGCGACAATGGGACAGATTTTACGCGCTTAGACTGACAAAACGCCCATGAAAACCCGCTTCATACTTTTAAATACCAGCCACGCCGGCAATGTGGGCGCAGCCGCCCGCGCCATGAAGGTCATGGGGTTTAGCGATTTGGTCCTGGTCGCGCCCCGCTGGGCGAACGTGTTGCGCCGTGATGAAACCATTCAGCGGGCCAGCGGCGCCTTGGATGTGCTGGCCAATGCTCGCGTGGTGGAGACCTTAGACGAGGCCATTGAAGGGCTGCATCACCTGTGCGCCACCGCCATGACGCCGCGTGACTTTGGCCCACCCACGTTGGAGCCGCGTCCACACTTTGCGGCTTTGGCGGCTGAACATCGCGAGAACGCCGACTTTGGTGTTGGCTTTTTGTTTGGCTCCGAACGCTTTGGCATGCGTAACGAAGATGTGTACCGCTGCCACACCTGCCTGCGCATACCCACCAACCCCCAGTTTGGCTCGCTCAACTTAGGCGCGGCGGTGCAGGTGTTGGCGTATGACTGGCGCGAAGCACTGGGCGGACTGGCCACGATGTTGCCCGATGCAGCCGGTGCTTTGACGCACATGGCTGTAGAGCCAGAACCCGCACCCTTGGCCGATGCCCAACAACTCGCAGGCTTGCTCGACCACTGGCAGCAATCTTTGACAGACATTGGTTTCTTGGACCCAGAAGCACCCAAGAAACTCATGCCACGTTTGAACCAGTTGTTCAACCGCGCACAGGTGACGCAAGAAGAAATTCACATCTTGCGCGGCATTGCCAAAACCATGTCGCAAGTGGCTAAAACCACAACCGAGAAAAGCAAGGGTTGAGGCAACGATAATCACGCCACTATGTTTTCACGCCTACGCTCTGACGTTCAATGCATTTTGGACCGCGACCCCGCTGCACGCAGCTGGTGGGAAGTGCTCACCTGCTATCCCGGTTTGCATGCGGTGTTGCTGCACCGCTTGGCGCACGGCTGCTGGAACATTGGCCTGAAGTGGTTGGGCCGCTTTATTTCGCACATCTCGCGCTGGTTCACCGGCATTGAAATTCACCCCGCTGCCAAGATTGGCGACCGCGTTTTCTTCGACCATGCCATGGGCGTGGTGGTGGGCGAGACGGCCGAGATTGGCGACGGCTGCACGATTTACCAAGGCGTGACCTTGGGCGGGACATCGCTGTACAAAGGTGAAAAACGCCACCCCACCTTGGGCAAAGATGTGGTGATTGGTGCAGGTGCCAAAGTGTTGGGTGGTTTCACTGTGGGCGACGGTGCCAAAGTAGGCAGCAATGCTGTGGTGACCAAGCCCGTGCCTGCAGGTGCGACGGCGGTGGGAAACCCTGCACGCATCATTCAAGCAGAGACCGATGCCAAACGTGAAGAGGCTGCATCCAAGATGGGTTTCTCAGCCTACGGCGTGACTCAAAACGACGACCCTGTGAGTCAAGCCATGCGTGGCTTGATTGACAACGCGGCTTCGCAAGAGCACCAAATTGCATTGCTCTGGAAAGCGATTGAACAACTGTCAACGGGCCAGGCCAAACCCGATTGCGTGCCGACCGATGCCGCTCGCCATGAGCACTTCGAGGCATCACGAATTAACCAACTACTGGATTGATGATGCGTTTTTTGAATGTGTACCCCAAGCGTTTGATTGCAACGCTGAACGCGGATGGTGTGTTTGAAGGGCAAATCGTTTTCGATTTAGAGCAGTACGGGTTGGTCACGAACGACATTGTGTGTGGTGTGACAGTGTGCGAAGACGCAGTCATGGCAGGGCAGTGGAAGATCATTGTGAAGCCGATGCTCAATGTGGATATGCCTCACTTCGACAAGTTTGTGGACACCCTCAACCACTATGTGTTTGAAGTATTGCAGTACATGCCTAGCCGAAGTGCTTCAGGAAAAGAGCTGCCCTTGGTGAAAATATTTTTCACAGGGATGTACTTCGACATGTCAGGTGATGAGCCGGTCGTGCAAAAGATTGGTGTGAGCGCTGATAAATAAAAAAGCCCGCTGATTCAGCGGGCTTTTTTGTGTGGGCATCACGTTACACACGCTTTGACTTCAGCGCGGTTTTGGGTCGCCAGCCTTTGCAAAACTCATCACGCGTTTCCATGTAAGGGCCGCCGATCAAGTCGATGCAATAGGGCACTGCCGCGAATACGCCGTCCACAATTTGCTTGCCCTCGGCATCTTTCAGTCCGCCCAGAGTTTCTTGGATGGATTTGGGTTGGCCTGGCAGATTGATGATCAGTGTCTCATTGCGAATCACCGCAACTTGGCGCGACAAGATAGCGGTGGGCACAAACTTCAAACTCACTTGGCGCATTTGTTCGCCAAAGCCTGGCATTTCTTTGTGAGCCACAGCCAGTGTGGCTTCGGGTGTCACGTCGCGCTTGGCGGGGCCTGTACCGCCGGTGGTCAACACCAAATTACAACCTGCATCAACCAGCTCAATGAGTGCTTGGCTGATGGTGGCTTGCTCGTCAGGAATCAGGCGCTCAACGTATTCAATCGGGTTGTACAAGGCTTGGCCTAACCAATCACGCAAGGCGGGTAGGCCTTTGTCTTCATACGTGCCGCTGGATGCGCGGTCGCTGATGGACACGATGCCCACCTTGATGGTGTCACAACGGGCATCGGGGGTGGGCAAGGTGGTGTCAGTCATGGCTTGTAGCTTTCTTCGTCTTCTTCTGGCGTGTGCAATGCGTCTTCTACCAAGTTGAGCTGTTCTTTGATGAGTTGAAAAATCTCACGGTACGAACGGCTTTGACGTGGCAGCAAGCCTTTGGCAATGTCGGCCTTGGTGGTGACATCGTCTTTGCGGGCTTGGCGTACCAATGCACGCAGCTGTTGGCTGTCGGTGCTGGGGTATTCGTTCATCCATTCTTGTAAGGCCGTGTCTTCGGCCATCAGGCGGTCACGCCAGCTTTCAGCCAAGTGCAGTGCCAAGGTGTCTTTGGTGCTGCCCATGCGTTGCTCGTTCAAGGCGTCTTTGACCGCCTCAATCGATTCGTCGCTGAGTTTGCGCATAAGCTTGCCCACGTACTGCATTTGACGGCGCTTGCCTTCAAAGTTGGTGATGCGACGGGCTTCGGCCAGTGCTTCGCGCAGCAGGTCGGTCATATGGCCTTGGGCATGCAGGCGCTCGGTGAGGTCATTGCGCAGCGTGAGCAGCTCAACGCCTAACTCTTGACGGCCATCGCTGTCTTTTTTGCGGTCAGTCCGGGTTTTACCCTCTGTGCCTCTGAGTTCGGCTTTGAGTTCGAGGTCGAGTTCGCTGCCTTCGGCCACGAACATGCCTTTGACAAAGTAGCCTTTTTTGGGTTTGCGTGACATAAATGAGGAGCTTGAAATAGGTCGGTTTGTCCCTCAGTGCAAAGGGCAAACGCTGTGACAAGTATCATAGCCGCCGATATGACCAAAGCCGCCAAACCCCAAGCCTCATCCCACACGCCTGCCCAAGGTTTCAGTTACAGCCGCGAGCACTTCGAATCGCTGGTGGATGCAGCTTTGAAGCATGCCAAAAAACTAGGTGCCACCGATGCCGGTGCGGATGCTTCCGAAGGTTGTGGTTTGAGCGTGTCGGTGCGCAAAGGCGAGCTAGAAAACGTCGAGCGCAACCGTGATAAGTCGCTGGGCGTGACGGTTTACTTGGGCCACCGCCGAGGCAATGCCAACACCTCTGATTTCTCGCAAGCCGCGATTGAGCGCACGGTACAAGCGGCTTACGACATTGCCCGTTTTACAGCGGAAGACCCAGTGGCTGGCTTGCCTGACGAGAAAGACATTGCCCAGCATCATCCTGATTTGGATTTGTTCCACCCATGGAACATCACCAGTGCCGATGCAGCAACGCTGGCTCTGCGTTGCGAAGCGGCGGCCATGCAAACCGACAAACGCATCACCAACAGCGAAGGCGCTGCAGTGTCGGCCCAACAAAGTCATTTTTTCAGCGCACACACCCACGGTTTTCGTGGTGGCTACGCCAGTTCGCGCCACACGATTTCGGTGGCACCCATTGCAGGCAAGGGCGACGGCATGCAGCGCGACGCGTGGTACAGCTCCATGCGCAATGCCAGTGAGTTGGCTTCACCCGAAGCGGTAGGGCGCTACGCTGCAGAACGTGCCCTGAGCCGTTTGAAGTCACGCAAGATTGCAACCGTCGAATGCCCCGTGTTGTTTGAAGCACCTGTGGCGGCGGGTCTGTTGGGCGGTTTTGTACAAGCGGTGAGTGGCGGTGCGTT
This sequence comes from Limnohabitans sp. MORI2, assembly GCF_027925025.1. Classification (NCBI taxonomy): domain Bacteria; kingdom Pseudomonadati; phylum Pseudomonadota; class Betaproteobacteria; order Burkholderiales; family Comamonadaceae; genus Limnohabitans; species Limnohabitans sp. MORI2. The sequence goes on along the minus strand of NZ_AP027058.1, from coordinate 1,834,959 downwards.
GTACCGCAAGAGCACGTTCTTGCTCGACTCGTTGGGCAAGACTGTGTTTCCTAAACACATCGATATTTACGAAGATCCCTTTGTCATGCGTGGCAAAGGCAGCTCGCCGTTCGACGATGAAGGTGTGACTACTCGCGCACGCCGCGTGGTGGACGCTGGCCGTGTGGAAGGTTATTTCCTCAGCAGCTACACCGCGCGCAAGTTGGGCATGCCCACCACGGGCAACTCAGGTGGTTCGCACAACTTGGTGATGTCTTCACGCTTGACCCAAAGCACGGATGATTTGGATGCCATGCTGCAAAAACTGGGCACGGGTTTGTTGGTGATTGAGCTGATGGGCCAAGGCGTGAACTACGTGACGGGCGACTATTCACGCGGAGCCAGCGGCTTTTGGGTGGAGAACGGCCGCATTGCCTATCCCGTGCAAGAGATCACCATCGCGGGGAATATGAAGGACATGTTCCAAGGCATTGAGGCCATTGGTTCGGATGCTTACACGATGGGTGCCAAGACGATTGGTTCTGTGTTGATCAATCGCATGAAGGTGGCGGGTAGCTAATTTTCTTTGCTCGGTGCGTTTTGGTTTTGTAGTTTGCTGAGGCGCGAATGCGGTGTGGCGTGACTGCCCTAGGCTCCTCTTCGCTGCGCTCAGAATGTCGCTACGGATTGCGGGGGCCTAGACCCGTCAACAGTAAGAGCAGGGGAGTTCGTCACCCCAAGCCACAACAGTTAAGCAAGAGCAGCGAAGACTTAGCCTGCCAACGCAGTCTTAACAGCAGCAGACACCAGTCCCATATCCGCCTTACCGGCCAACTGTGCCTTCACAGCACCCATGACTTTACCCATATCGCCAGGGCCCGCAGCGCCCACTTCAGCCACGATGGCCTTCACGGCGGCTGTGATTTCTTCGGCGCTCAAACGCTGAGGCAAATACACCTCCAGCACTTTCATCTCTGCAGTTTCCACATCGGCCAAATCTTGGCGACCAGCGCTGACGTAAGCTGCCACAGAGTCTTTGCGTTGCTTGATCAGCTTGTCCACGATGGCGATCACCATGGCGTCGTCCAACTCCACGCGCTCGTCGACTTCTTTTTGCTTCATCGCGGCTTGCAGCAAGCGGATGGTGCCCAAGCGCACGCTGTCTTTGGCGCGCATGGCGGTTTTCATGTCTTCGGTGATTTGTGCTTTGAGGCTCATGGTGTGTTCCTACAGGGAAAAATGATTCGAAAAAAAAGCCCGCTGAGGCGTCCCTAGCGAGCTTTTTTGGGGCAGAGGCTGCTTAGTACAGCTTCTTGGGCAACTGCATGCTGCGGATGCGCTTGTAGTTGCGTTTCACGGCTGCTGCTTTTTTGCGTTTACGTTCAGCGGTTGGCTTCTCGTAGAACTCGCGAGCGCGCAAGTCGGTCAACAGACCCAATTTTTCAATGGTGCGCTTGAAGCGACGCAGAGCGACGTCAAACGGTTCGTTTTCTTTTACACGGATGGTGGTCATTACCAAAAGTTTCCAAATTGTGCAGCCAGAGGGTGTTCGGGAAGATCGGGCCCAAGCGCCTTAACTGCGGTGTTCCCCAACATTAAGTTGATCAGGCCGTTGGGGATTTGCCAGCAAAGACCAAGATTATAGCGACTAAACCGCCGATTTCAAACGCTCGCCCAGGGCTTTTGCGCAGGCATGGGCGCTAGACCACGCCCACTGGAAGTTGTAGCCGCCCAGCCAGCCGGTGATGTCGACCACTTCACCGATGAAATACAGGCCTGGCTGCTTGGATTCCATGGTTTGCTGGGATAAATCACGGGTGTCCACGCCGCCCACGGTAACTTCGGCTTTTTTGTAGCCCTCAGTGCCCGTGGGGGTGAGCGACCAACGGCTCAAACGCTCGGCGAGTTGGTTCAGTGCCTTGTCGCTGGCTTCAATCACGGGGCGTTGCCATGCCGAATCTTGACTTGTCCAAGTGTCGGCCAAGCGCGAGGGCACCCCCCAAGCGTTGAGCTCGTTGGCGATGCGTTTTTTAGACTGCTGTTTGGCGGTCATCAGCGCTTCTTGCAGATCGATTTCGGGCGCTAGGTTGATGCGTATGTCAGTGCCTGCTTGCCAGTAGCTGGAGATTTGCAGCACACCCGGTCCCGACAAGCCGCGGTGGGTGAAGAGCAAATCTTCGTCAAAACTTTGCAGGGCTTTCTTGGCCCCAGTTTCGATGCGCACCGGGAGAGAGAGGCCGGAGAGCTGTGCGTATGGTGCCCAAGCTTTGTCGTCAAAGGTGAGGGGCACCAGTCCTGGGCGAGGTTCAACCACACGCAGGGTGAATTGCTTGGCGACTCGGTAGCCAATGTCGGTCGCACCAATTTTTGGAATGGACAGCCCGCCGGTTGCAATCACCACTGCGCTTGTCTGGATGACCCCTTGTGAAGTGTCGACGTCGTAGCGTTGCGTTTGGGGTGCGGCGTCTGAGTAGCGAATGGCTTTGAGGCTGCAAGGCTGCCAGCGCGTGACGCTGCCGCCGTTGGCTGAGCCGTTGCATTCGGCCAAGAGCATTTGAATCAGGTCTTCGGCAGAGCGCTGGCAAAACAACTGACCTTTGTGTTTTTCTTCAAACGGGATGCTGTGTTGCTGCATCAAGCCGATGAAGTCTTGCGGCGTGTAGCGCGACAAGGCGCTGCGGCAAAACTGCGGGTTGTCGCCCACAAAGTGTTTGTGGGGCGCGCGCACATCGATGTCACGGTTGGTGAAATTGCTGCGGCCACCGCCAGAGATGCGAATTTTCTCTGCCACTTTTTCGCTGTGGTCGAGGATGAGCACTTGCAAGCCCTGTTGTGCCGCGACGCCTGCACAAAACAAACCGGCAGCACCTGCGCCCACAATCACAACATCAAAAGTCTTCATGCGGCGAGTTTAGTGTGCACTCATCCAGCAGACGCTTGCAGCGCCGCTTTGCTTTGCATGGCCAATAGCCCTTTGAACACATCGCCTACGACGATCACCGATGGACTGGCTAACGATTCACGAACGATGGTGGCATGCAGTTGCTGCAGCTCGCACACCACATGGCGTTGTGTGGGTAGGCTCACTTGATGAATGACGGCGACAGGCGTGTCTGCTCGCATGCTTTGCAACAGCGTCTCTTGCAAATGTGCGGCACCGCTCACGCCCATGTAGACGACTAAGGTGAGCTTGGCTTGTTGCGCAGTGCGACCGAGTGCAACCCAGTCCACACCGTCTGCTGCGTCTTGCTTGGCGTGGCCTGTGATGAACACCACGCCGTGCGCGTGTTCGCGGTGGGTAAGGGGAATGCCCAGTGACGTGACACCGGCCAAGCCGGAGGTGATGCCGTTGATGACGGTGACAGCAATGCCTTGGGCTTGCAGGTGTTCGACCTCTTCGCCACCGCGACCAAAGATGAAGGGGTCGCCGCCCTTGAGGCGCACCACGGTTTCGCCAGCCAGTGCTTCTTGCGCCATGAGCTTTTCAATAAAGGCTTGTGGCGTTGATTGACAGCCCCCGCGCTTACCTACATGAATGATGCGTGCATTGGGAGATGCGTGTGCCGTGATGGCGTCACTCACCAAATCGTCTACCAACAACACGGTGGCAGCGGCAATGGCTTTGACGGCTTTGAGTGTCAACAGCTCTGGGTCGCCTGGGCCAGCGCCGACGAGGGTGACATGGGGTTGAAATGTGTGCGTCATGGTCAAAGGCTCAAGGCTTTCATCACCGCTTGGGCTTGTGCGGTCAACGGTGCAGGTACTGGCAATTTGTCATTGAGTACGGCTTGCGTGTAACGAGCGGTGCTGGCCGCATCTATTTCAGTGGGTAACTCTGGCAGTTTGGTGAGTGAGCCTGGTTGGGGCTCCACCAAAGGTGTGCGTGTGCCGCGCAAAAAGGCGTCCATTTGCGGCGTGCGGCGTGCATCGGCCACCACTTCGCCTTCAGTGCCGCGCAGCAGCAGAGCGCGTGCGCCTGTGAGCTCAAACGTCGCCGCCATCGAAATAGCGTATTCGGGGTGGGTGTAGCTGCTCACCAGCAAAGCATCGGCTGCTGTGGTGGGGTTCATCAGTTTGACCAAGCTGTGCGCAGGGTTGCGCAGTCCGACGACGCGTCGTACGTCAAGCAAGCGCTTGAGTCCAGGGCACAGTACTTCCGTGGGCACAAACACCACCTCGCCCGCGTTGACGGGTCGAGGCTGGCTAAGACTTGTCACGCCCATGGCGGTGAGTACATCTTGGCTCGTCACTCGCGTGGATTCGGTGGGGGTGCCGTGCATCACCACGGCCAGACCTTCACGAGCCAGCAGATGTGCCAGCAGTGGTGTGAGTACCGGCAGTTTGCGTGCGCCGTTGTAGCTGGGTAGCACCACGACAGGAGATGCAGCGCTGATCAGCTGGAGTCGTGCATGCGTGGCATCTAAAAAACCGGCCATCTCTTGGTCGGTTTCGCCTTTGATGCGCATGGCCAGGCAAAAAGCACCCAGCTCTATATCGCTGACCTGTCCATCCAAAATTTGGCCCATCAAATCAGCGGCTTGCGCACGATCGAGCGCGCGTGCGCCATCGCGTCCGCGGCCGATTTCTTTGATGTAGTGGCTGATGCTCATGCGGCGATTGTCTCGCAGGCTTGATAACTTATGGCTATATGGTCAATCAAGTGCACATAAACTCTGGCGCTTATGTTGATCCTCGGTATTGAATCTTCTTGCGACGAAACGGGTGTGGCGCTGGTCCGTTCAGATGGCCAAGCCGTGCCCACCTTGCTGTCACACGCGCTGTATAGCCAAGTGGCCATGCATGTGGCTTATGGCGGTGTGGTGCCTGAGTTGGCCAGTCGCGACCATATTCGACGCGTCATTCCGCTGGCGCGTGAGGTAATCGCTGAGGCAAAACACGGTTTGCAAGATGTGGATGTGGTGGCCTATACCCGTGGCCCCGGCTTGGCTGGCGCTTTGCTGGTGGGGGCGGGCGTGGCTTGCGCTTTGGGGGCGGCCTTGAACAAGCCTGTGCTGGGTGTGCATCATCTTGAAGGTCATTTGCTGTCCCCATTTTTGAGCGAAGACCCGCCCGAGTTTCCGTTTGTCGCCCTGTTGGTGTCTGGTGGCCATACGCAGCTCATGCGCGTGGACGGGGTGGGGCGCTACGAATTGCTGGGCGAAACCATTGATGACGCTGCGGGTGAGGCGTTTGACAAGTCGGCCAAGCTCATGGGTTTGGGTTACCCCGGTGGCCCAGCGCTCTCGAAGCTGGCTGAGCAGGGGGATCCTGACGCTTTCAAGCTGCCGCGCCCCTTGCTGCACAGTGGGAATCTGGATTTTTCGTTCGCGGGACTCAAAACTGCGGTGATGACTCAAGCCAAAAAACTGGGCGATGACTTTGAGGCGCGAAAGGCCGACTTGGCCGCATCCACCGAAGCTGCGATTGTTGAGGTGCTTTTGAAGAAATCACTCACTGCGTTGCGTGAAACTGGTTTGAAACGGCTGGTTGTTGCAGGTGGTGTAGGCGCCAACCGACATTTGCGTGAGCAACTCAATGCGGCATGCCAAAAGCGTGGCGTGCGCGTGCATTACCCCGAGCTCCATTTATGCACCGACAACGGCGCCATGATTGCCATGGCGGCTGCCATGCGCTTGCAAAGCGGGGGGGGCGGCATGGCACAAGCCCAGCCGCGCTACAGCTTTGACGTCAAACCCCGCTGGCCGTTGGCTGAATTGGCCTGATTCAGGCCTCTTGGCCCAAGGTGGCTGTGCCTGCTATACTCTGCGGGCTTTACCTTTTGGGGTAAGCAAAGCACGTTGCACCAACTTCCACGGTACAACGCAAGTCAAATATTTAAGGAAAAAACCATGTTGACAGCAAAAATTGCAGAAGTCGTTAAAGACAACGCACGTTCAGCCGGCGATACAGGTAGCCCCGAAGTCCAAGTGGCTTTGTTGACTGCTCGTATCAACGAACTCACACCTCACTTCAAACAACACGCCAAAGACCACCACGGTCGTCGCGGTTTGTTGCGCATGGTGAGCCGTCGTCGCAAATTGCTCGACTACCTCAAGTCCAAAGATGCTGACCGTTACACCGCGCTGATCGCCAAGTTGGGCCTGCGCAAGTAATTGTTTAAGCTCTAACGACAAACGCCTGAGTTTTCAACAAGCTCAGGCGTTTTGCACTTTTAAACATACTTTTTAACCACCGGCAAGACAACTCAGCGCAGACTCGAAAGCTGTGTCATTCCAAAAAAGCCCCCACTTTTCTGGAATGGCATCGTTGACTGCATCAGTGGCTTGCCAAATTTCATCAGGAAAACACATGTCTATTTTCAATAAAGTGACCAAAACATTCCAATGGGGCCAACACACGGTCACCATGGAAACCGGCGAAGTGGCTCGCCAAGCTGGCGGCGCTGTGCTCGTCAACATGGACGACACCGTGGTGCTCGCCACTGTGGTGGGTTCGAAGATCGCCAAAGCTGGCCAAGACTTCTTCCCCTTGACCGTTGACTACATCGAGAAAACCTACGCTGCTGGCAAGATCCCTGGCAGCTTCTTCAAGCGCGAAGCCAAGCCCAGCGAACACGAGACATTGACCAGCCGTCTGATCGACCGTCCTATCCGTCCTTTGTTCCCAGAAGGTTTCTACAACGACGTGCACGTCGTTGTGCACACCGTGTCGTTGAACCCAGAAGTCGATGCTGACATCGCTGCCTTGATCGCTGTGTCTGCCGCTTTGAGCATCTCTGGCATTCCTTTCAACGGCCCCATTGGTGCCGCGCGCGTGGGTTACATCAATGGCGAATACGTCTTGAACCCAGGTCAAACACAACGCAAAGACAGCCAGATGGACCTCGTTGTTGCAGGTACCGAAGCTGCTGTGTTGATGGTGGAATCTGAAGCGCAACAGTTGTCAGAAGACATCATGTTGGGCGCTGTGGTGTTCGGCCACGAGCAAGGCAATATCGCGATCAACGCCATCCACGAATTGGTGCGCGATGCTGGCAAGCCCGCTTGGGATTGGACGGCGCCTGCCAAGGACGAGCCACTGATTGCCAAGGTGCAAGCTCACGGCGAAGAAAAGCTCCGTGCTGCCTATCAAAACCGCAACAAGCAAGCCCGTACGCTGGCTTGCCGTCAAGCCTACGCGGCAGTGATGGAAGCGCTCAAAGCCGACGGCGTTGAGTTTGATGCGGTCAAAGTCGAAAACATGTTGTTCGACATCGAAGCCCACATCGTTCGCAGCCAAATCTTGGCCGGTGAGCCACGCATCGACGGTCGCGATACACGTACTGTGCGCCCCATCGAAATCCGCAACAGCGTGTTGCCACGCACTCACGGTTCTGCCTTGTTCACACGCGGCGAAACGCAAGCCTTGGTGGTCTCCACTTTGGGTACCGAGCGCGATGCACAGCGTATTGACGCTTTGGCGGGTGAGTTTGAAGACCGCTTCATGTTCCACTACAACATGCCTCCCTTTGCCACCGGTGAAGTGGGCCGCATGGGTTCGACCAAGCGCCGCGAAATCGGCCACGGCCGTTTGGCCAAGCGTGCTTTGGTGGCTGTGTTGCCAACCAAAGAAGAGTTCCCTTACACCATGCGCGTGGTGTCTGAGATCACAGAATCCAACGGTTCTTCATCGATGGCTTCGGTCTGCGGTGGCTGCTTGTCCATGATGGACGCTGGCGTGCCCATGAAAGCACACGTGGCCGGTATCGCCATGGGCTTGATCAAAGACGGCAACCGCTTTGCCGTGTTGACCGACATCTTGGGTGACGAAGATCACTTGGGCGATATGGACTTCAAAGTGGCCGGTACCACAAACGGTATTACTGCGTTGCAGATGGATATCAAGATCCAGGGCATCACCAAAGAGATCATGCAAGTGGCATTGGCTCAAGCCAAAGAAGCACGCATGCACATCTTGGAAAAAATGCAAGCCGCTATGGGTGAAGCCAAGACCGAAGTGTCTAACTTTGCGCCCAAGCTCTTCACCATGAAGATCAACCCAGAGAAGATCCGTGACGTGATCGGTAAAGGTGGCGCCACCATCCGTGCGTTGACCGAAGAAACTGGCACACAGATCAACATCGAAGAAGACGGCACCATCACCATCGCCGCCACAGACGGTGCGAAGGCTGAAGAAGCCAAGCGTCGCATCGAAGAGATCACAGCTGAAGTCGAAATCGGCAAGGTTTACGAAGGCCCCATCACCAAGATTTTGGACTTCGGTGCTTTGGTCAACTTGTTGCCAGGCAAAGACGGTTTGCTGCACATCAGCCAAATCGCACACGAGCGCGTTGAGAAGGTCACCGACTACCTCAGCGAAGGTCAAATCGTGCGCGTGAAAGTGCTCGAAACCGACGAAAAAGGTCGCGTGAAGTTGTCGATGAAGGCGTTGATCGAGCGTCCACAAGCTGACCACGCACACGACGCTGCGCCCCAAGCCTAAACAGGGTTTGAGGCGGTTGCGCGCATGATGCACATCGTTGAAATCACCACGCACGGCGCCCCTGAGGTGCTGCGCGTTGGCCAGCGGCCTGTGCCGCAGGCGGGGGAGGGGGAGTTGCTGATTCGTGTCAGCGCCAGTGGCGTGAACCGCCCTGACGTGTTGCAGCGAATGGGCCACTACCCCGTGCCCGCTGGTGCGTCAGATGTGCCAGGCCTTGAGGTGGCGGGTGTCATCGAATCAGGTGATGCAGCAGCTTTGGCTGAGGCTGGCTTGAAGGTGGGCGACCGTGTGTGTGCCTTGGTGGCTGGCGGTGGTTATGCAGAGTATTGCGTGGCACCTGTGGCTCAGTGTTTGCCAGTGCCTGCAGGGTTGAGCGATGTTGAGGCGGCGTCGTTGCCCGAGACATTCTTTACCGTGTGGAGCAATGTGTTTGACCGTGCGCAGTTGCAAGCGGGTGAAACTTTGCTGGTTCAAGGTGGCTCTAGCGGCATCGGTGTGACGGCAATCCAAATGGCCAAGGCCATGGGCGCGACCGTCATCGTGACGGCCGGTAGTGACGACAAATGTGCGGCTTGTGTGGCGCTGGGCGCAGACCATGCGATCAACTACAAAACCCATGACTTTGCGGCCGAGGCCATGCGCTTGACGAGCGGCCAAGGTGTGGATGTTGTGCTTGATATGGTGGCGGGCGACTATGTGGCCCGTGAGGTGGATTGCTTGGCAGAAGATGGCCGTTTGGTCGTCATTGCTTTGCAAGGCGGCACCAAAGCTAACTTTGACGCTGGCAAAGTGCTGCGTCGTCGTTTGCACATCACGGGCTCGACCTTGCGTCCGCGTCCTGTGACATTCAAGGCTGCGATTGCGCGTAATTTGCGCGAACGCGTTTGGCCATTGATTGAATCTGGGCGTATCAAGCCTGTGGTTCATGCCACATTTGATGCGGCTTCTGATGACGGTGCTGCGAATGCGCACCGTTTGATGGAGTCCAATCAACACATTGGCAAGATTGTTTTGACTTGGAGTAAGTGATGAAGCAAAAACTTATTGCAGGCAATTGGAAGATGAATGGCAGCTTGGCTGTCAACGAGGCTTTGGTGCATGGTGTGCAGCAGGGCTTGGTGCAAGCTTTGGCTGGTAAGCACGCGCAAGTTGCGGTGTGTGTGCCTGCGGCGTATTTGTCGCAAGTGCAGCAGCTGGTCAAAGGCTCTGGCATAGACCTAGGTTCACAAGATGTGTCGGCGCACGAGCAGGGCGCCTACACCGGTGAAGTTTCGGCTGCGATGTTGAAAGACTTTGCGGTGCGTTACGCCATCGTGGGTCATTCAGAACGTCGTCAATACCACGGCGAAACCGATGAGCAAGTGGCGCACAAAGCGCAACGCGCTTTGTCGGCAGGCATCACGCCCATCGTGTGTGTGGGCGAAACTTTGGCGGAGCGCGAAGCGGGCAAAACCGAAGAGGTGGTCAAGCGCCAATTGGCGGCTGTGATTCACACCAATGGTCATTGCATCAGCGAAATCGTGGTGGCTTACGAGCCCGTGTGGGCCATTGGTACTGGCAAAACTGCCACGCCTGAGCAAGCCCAAGCGGTGCATGCGGTGTTGCGTGCACAACTCAAGGCGGCCACATCCCATTCAGATCGCGTGCACATCTTGTATGGCGGCAGTATGAATGCGGCGAATGCCGCTGAATTGCTGGCGCAGCCCGACATTGATGGCGGCCTCATTGGTGGCGCAGCCCTCAAAGCGGCAGATTTCTTAACCATCATCGCGGCTGCGGCGCGTTGAAAGTAATTATTTTTTCGGAGTTTTTATGAGTTTGATTTTGAATATCGTTCAAGTGGTCCAGTTGTTGTCTGCTTTGGGCATGATTGGTCTGATCTTGGTTCAGCACGGCAAGGGTGCTGACATGGGTGCAGCTTTTGGCAGCGGCAGCTCTGGCAGCTTGTTTGGTGCGAGCGGTGGTGCGAACTTTTTGTCACGCACCACGGGTGTGTTGGCGGCTGTGTTCTTTGTCTGCACATTGGCGCTGGCATATTTTGGTAATTTGCGTCCTGCCAGCTCTGGCAGCGTGCTCGAAGGTGCTGTGGTGGCGCCTGCCCCAGTGGCTGAAGTGCCTGCTTCTGGTGCAGCACAAATTCCTACAAAGTAATCGTAAAACCTTCACGCCTCAGAGCGAACGGGGCCCTTTTTCGGGGTAAACTCTGAGGCTGTTCAGGAAGCGTTATACCTCTTCGCTTCTTTAGAACAAACAACCCAAAGCCGTCGTGGTGAAATTGGTAGACACGCTATCTTGAGGTGGTAGTGGCGAAAGCTGTGCGAGTTCGAGTCTCGCCGACGGCACCATCCAAAAAAGTCTGCTGTAACTCTGGTGTCAACCAGTTACGGCAGACTTCGCAGACTAAAAACCAGATAGTCAGACCGCGAGATTGCGATGAGCTTAGAACAATACCTTCCCGTCCTCTTATTCATCCTTGTGGGCCTTGGCGTGGGGGTTGCTCCCCAAGCGATCGGCTTCTTCTTAGGTCCTCGTCGTCCTGACGAAGCAAAAAACTCCCCTTACGAATGCGGCTTTGAAGCGTTTGAAGACGCGCGCATGAAGTTCGATGTGCGTTACTACTTGATCGCCATCCTCTTCATCTTGTTCGATTTGGAAATCGCATTTTTGTTCCCTTGGGCCGTGGCGCTCAAGGAAATTGGTTTCATTGGCTTCATCGACATGATGATCTTCCTTGCCATCCTCGTTGCAGGCTTTGCCTACATGTGGATCAAGGGTGCCATCGACTGGGAATAAGGACTCACTATGTCACTTGAAGGCGTTTTCAAAGAAGGCTTCATCACCACGTCGTATGACTCGGTGGTGAATTGGGCTAAAACAGGCTCTTTGTGGCCCATGACTTTCGGTTTGGCTTGCTGCGCGGTTGAGATGATGCATGCGGGCGCGGCCCGTTATGACATCGACCGTTTTGGCATGTTGTTCCGTCCAAGCCCACGCCAGTCCGACTTGATGATCGTGGCGGGTACGTTGTGCAACAAGATGGCTCCCGCTTTGCGCAAGGTTTACGACCAAATGTCTGAACCACGTTGGGTGTTGTCCATGGGTTCATGTGCCAACGGTGGTGGCTATTACCACTACAGCTACTCGGTGGTGCGCGGTTGTGACCGTGTGGTGCCTGTGGATGTGTACGTGCCAGGCTGCCCGCCCACGGCTGAGGCTTTGTTGTATGGCATCTTGCAACTGCAGAGCAAGATCCGCCGCGAAAACACCATTGCTCGCTGATTAGGAAAAACAGATGAGTCATTCCATTCAAACGCTTGAAGCGGCCTTGCACGATGTGCTGGGCAGCAAAATCAAGCTTCTCGAATCCGCTTTGGGCGAATTGACCTTGACGGTCTCTGCTGCCGATTACCACGGTGTTTGCCAAACCTTGCGCGACGATTCGCGTTTGGGTTTTGAGCAGTTGATGGACCTGTGTGGTCTGGACTACTCAGGTTACAAGGACGGCGCCCATTCCAAATTTACGGATGGCCCACGCTATGCCGTGGTGAGTCACCTGTTGTCGGTGAGCCATAACTGGCGCCTGCGCGTGCGTGTATTTGCTGTGAACGACGACCTGCCAGTGGTTGCTTCTGTCAATGACTTGTGGAACTCGGCCAACTGGTTCGAGCGCGAAGCGTTTGACTTGTTCGGCATCGTGTTCGAAGGTCACCTCGACTTGCGTCGCTTGTTGACCGATTACGGCTTTGTGGGCCACCCTTTCCGTAAAGATTTCCCAACCTCGGGTCACGTGGAAATGCGTTACGACGCCGAGCAAAAACGTGTGGTGTACCAACCCGTCACCATCGAGCCGCGCGAAATCACGCCGCGCATCATTCGTGAAGACAACTACGGCGGTACGCACTGACCATGGCTGATATCAAGAACTACACCCTGAACTTGGGCCCTCAACATCCTGCAGCACACGGTGTGCTGCGTTTGGTGTTGGAACTCGACGGCGAAGTGGTCCAACGCGCTGATCCACACATCGGCTTGTTGCACCGCGCCACCGAAAAACTGGCCGAGAGCAAAACCTACATTCAATCGTTGCCGTACATGGACCGTCTTGACTACGTGTCCATGATGTGTAACGAGCACGCTTACTGCTTGGCCATCGAAAAAATGATGGGCATTGAAGTGCCAGAGCGCGCGCAGTACATCCGCGTGATGTATTCCGAAATCACGCGTTTGCTCAACCACTTGTTGTGGTTGGGTTGCCACGGTTTTGACTGCGGCGCGATGAACATCTTGATTTACTGCTTCCGTGAGCGTGAAGACTTGTTCGACATGTACGAAGCGGTCTCTGGTGCTCGTATGCACGCGGCTTACTTCCGTCCAGGCGGCGTGTACCGCGACTTGCCAGACAGCATGCCTCAGTACAAGGCCAGCAAAGTGCGCAACGCCAAGTCTGTGGCGCGTTTGAACGAAAACCGCCAAGGTTCTTTGCTCGATTTCATCGACGACTTCACGCAACGCTTCCCCAAGTTGGTCGACGAGTATGAAACGCTGTTGACTGATAACCGTATTTGGAAACAACGTACCGTGGGTATCGGTGTGGTTACTCCAGAGCGTGCGAAAAACCTCGGTTTCTCAGGCGCTATGTTGCGTGGCTCAGGCATCGCTTGGGACTTGCGCAAGCACCAGCCTTACGACGTCTATGACCGCATGGACTTCGATATTCCAGTGGGCAAAACCGGCGACTGCTACGACCGCTATTTGGTGCGCGTCGAAGAGTTGCGTCAGTCCAACCGCATCATCAAGCAATGTGTGGACTGGTTGCGTGCCAACCCTGGCCCTGTCATCACTGACAACCACAAGGTGGCTTCGCCCAGCCGTGAAGGCATGAAGTCCAACATGGAAGAGCTGATTCACCACTTCAAACTCTTCACAGAAGGTTTCCACGTGCCCGAAGGCGAAGCGTATGCCGCCGTTGAGCATCCCAAAGGTGAGTTTGGTATCTACCTCGTGAGCGATGGTGCCAACAAGCCCTACCGTATGAAGATTCGCGCACCTGGCTTTGCCCACTTGGCAGCCATGGATGAAATGGCGCGTGGCCACATGATCGCTGACACCGTCGCGGTGATTGGCACCATGGACATTGTGTTCGGGGAAATTGACCGATGAGTTCTGTAAACACCCACCACAGCGCACCGCTGTCGGCCGAGGCGCACGCGCGTTTTGCGCGTGAAGTCGCTAAATACCCAGACGATCAGAAGCAATCTGCCGTCATGGCTTGCTTGTCGATTGCGCAGCAAGAGCAGGGCTTTGTTAGCGCCGAGAGCGAGCGCGTGATTGCTGAGTTGCTCGGCATGGCCCCCATGGCTGTGCACGAAGTGACCACCTTCTACAACATGTACAACCAACAACCCGTTGGCAAGTTCAAGATCAACGTGTGTACCAACCTGCCTTGCCAATTGCGCAACGGGCAGGGCGCTTTGTTGCACATGGCCAAGAAGCTGGGTATCGAAGTCGGCGGCACTACGCCTGATGGCTTGTTCACCTTGCAACCCGGCGAATGCATGGGCGCTTGCGCCGATGCACCTGTGCTCTTGGTCAACGACCGCACCATGTGCAGCTTTATGAGCGACGACAAGCTCGACAAATTGGTCGACGACTTGCGTGCGGTGAAGGAATAAGCATGACGACTTCACAAAAAGCACTCGACGTATTGGCTCAGTTCCGTTCATCTGGCGCTGACACTTGCTTCCACGACCGCCATATCGGTCCCCAAATTTTGGCGGGCTTGAATGGCAACAACTGGTCGATCGCCGACTACCAAGCACGTGGTGGCTACCAAGCCCTGCGCAAGATCTTGACCACAGGCATGACACAAGATGAAGTCATTGCCGTGGTCAAAGAATCCGGTTTGCGTGGTCGTGGCGGTGCGGGCTTTCCCACCGGTTTGAAGTGGAGCTTCATGCCTCGCCAGTTCCCAGGCCAAAAATATTTGGTGTGTAACTCGGACGAGGGCGAGCCCGGTACTTGCAAAGATCGTGAAATCTTGCAACACAACCCCCACATCGTGATTGAGGGTATGGCCATCGCCGCGTATGCCATGGGCATCAGCGTGGGCTACAACTACATCCACGGCGAAATTTTCCAAACCTACGAACGTTTTGAAGCTGCCCTCGAAGAAGCCCGCGCAGCTGGTTTCTTGGGTGACAACATCTTGGGTTCTACGTTCAGCTTCCAGCTGCACGCCGCCCACGGTTTTGGCGCTTACATCTGTGGCGAAGAAACCGCGTTGCTCGAATCGCTCGAAGGCAAAAAGGGTCAGCCCCGTTTCAAGCCACCGTTCCCCGCGAGCTTTGGTTTGTACGGCAAGCCCACCACCATCAACAACACCGAAACATTCGCGGCGGTGCCATGGATCATCAACAACGGTGGTCAGGCTTACCTCGAATGCGGCAAGCCCAACAACGGCGGCACCAAGATCTTCTCGGTCAGCGGTGATGTCGAGCGTCCCGGTAACTACGAAATCCCCATGGGCACACCGTTCTCCAAACTGTTGGAGTTGGCCGGTGGCGTGCGCAAAGGTCGCAAGCTCAAGGCGGTGATTCCTGGTGGGTCATCTTCGCCTGTCATCCCTGGCGACTTGATGATGACCCTGACCATGGACTACGACAGCATCGCCAAAGAGGGCGGTTCGATGTTGGGTTCGGGTGCTGTGATCGTGATGGACGACAGCCGTTGCATGGTCAAGAGCTTACAGCGTTTGAGCTATTTCTACATGCACGAGTCATGTGGCCAATGCACACCTTGCCGCGAAGGTACAGGTTGGTTGTGGCGCATGGTCGACCGCATCGAGCGCGGTGAAGGCCGCGAAAGCGACTTGGCTTTGTTGGATAACGTGGCTGAAAACATCATGGGTCGCACGATTTGCGCGCTCGGTGATGCAGCCGCCATGCCCGTGCGCGGCATGATCAAGCACTTCCGCCACGAATTTGAACACCACATCCAGCACAAGACCTGCGTGGTCTCTGCCTACGTTTGACACGGATAAGTGCCATGATTGAAATTGAACTCGACGGTAAAAAGGTAGAGGTCCAAGAAGGCTGCATGGTCATGCATGCAGCTGAAAAGGCCGGTACTTACATTCCGCATTTCTGCTATCACAAGAAACTCAGCATTGCGGCCAACTGCCGCATGTGCTTGGTCGATGTGGAAAAAGCTCCCAAGCCCATGCCTGCATGCGCCACGCCCGTGACGCAAGGCATGGTGGTTCGCACCAAGAGCGAACGCGCCATCAAGGCCCAACAGTCGGTGATGGAGTTCTTGCTCATCAACCACCCACTCGATTGCCCGATTTGCGACCAAGGCGGTGAGTGCCAGTTGCAAGACTTGGCGGTGGGCTACGGCGGCACCACGTCACGTTACGAAGAAGAAAAACGTGTGGTCAACCCCAAGGACGTCGGTCCTTTGGTGAGCATGCAAGAGATGAGCCGCTGTATCCAATGCACACGTTGCGTACGCTTTGGTCAAGAAGTGGCAGGCATCATGGAATTGGGCATGTCCCACCGTGGTGAACATGCGCAGATTGAAACCTTTGTGGGTCAATCGGTCGACTCCGAGTTGTCTGGCAACATGATCGACATCTGCCCCGTGGGTGCGTTGACCAGCAAGCCATTCCGTTACAGCGCACGTACTTGGGAATTGAGCCGTCGCAAATCGGTCAGCCCACACGATGCCACCGGTGCCAACCTGATCGTTCAAGTCAAGAACAACAAAGTCATGCGCGTTGTGCCTTTGGAAAACGAAGACGTCAACGAATGCTGGATTGCTGACCGTGACCGTTTCAGCTACGAGGCTTTGGACAGCGCAGACCGCTTGACCAAGCCCATGCTCAAGCAGGGCGGCGAGTGGAAAGAAGTCGATTGGCAAACAGCCCTTGAATACGTGGCCAACGGCTTGCAAGGCGTCAAAGCCCAGCACGGCCCTCAAGCCATCGGCACTTTGGCCAGCCCACACAGCACCGCTGAAGAATTGTTCTTGGCTGCTAACCTGACCCGTGGTCTGGGTAGCCAAAACATCGACACACGTTTGCGCGCTGCAGACTTTCAAACTGATGGCAAAGCCCGTTGGTTGGGTACCTCGGTGGCTTCACTCACCACGCTGCAACGTGCGTTGGTGATTGGCGGCAACATCCGCAAAGACCAACCTTTGTTGGCCCAACGTCT
The DNA here is from genome assembly GCF_027925025.1 of Limnohabitans sp. MORI2. Lineage (NCBI taxonomy): Bacteria > Pseudomonadati > Pseudomonadota > Betaproteobacteria > Burkholderiales > Comamonadaceae > Limnohabitans > Limnohabitans sp. MORI2. The sequence continues at coordinate 1,818,325 of NZ_AP027058.1, read as the reverse complement.
GCGCCAAGCTGTGCGCAACGGTGGCAAGGTCAACGCCTTGAACGCACAAGCTTACGACTGGGCCATGCCAGTGGCCAACACCTTGGTGGCTGATGCCGCCAACTGGGTGCAAGCCTTGGCTGACATCGCCGCGGCTGTGGGCGCTATCACCGGTGCTGCGGCTCCTGTGGCAGGCAATGCCAACAGCGCAGAAGCACAAGCCATCGCCAAGTCATTGACGGGCGGTGAGCGCAAAGCCATTTTGTTGGGTAACGCAGCGGCGCACCACGCCAAAGCATCGAGCTTGCTCAGCTTGGCCAATTGGATTGGTGCACAAACCGGCGCCACCGTGGGTTACCTCGGCGAAGCCGCTAACACAGTGGGTGCGCAAGTGGTGGGTGCCTTGCCAAAAGCGGGCGGTCAAAATGCAGGCCAAATGTTGGCAGGTGGTTTGAAGGCCGTGGTGTTGCTCAACACTGAACCCGCCTTTGACGCTGCCAACGGCGCAGCTGCTGCACAAGCCATCGGTCAAGCCGAAATGGTCGTCACCTTGTCGCCCTTCAAGGCCAATATGGACATCAGCGATGTGCTGTTGCCCATCTCGCCTTTCACTGAAACTGCGGGCACGTTCATCAACACAGAAGGTCGCGCACAAAGTTTCCACGGTGTGGTCAAGCCTTTGGGCGAGACACGTCCTGCATGGAAAGTCTTGCGCGTGTTGGGCTCTATGCTCCATGTGCCAGGCTTCGAATTCGAGACGATCGAAGAGGTGCGTGCACAAGCGATCCCTGCTGATGTGCAAGCTTTGTTGTCCAACGCCTGCACGGCACAAGTGGACGTGAGCCCTGCAGCAGGTCAGCCTGCCACTGCGGCGATTTACCAACTCGACAGCTTGGTGCGTCGCGCGCCATCGCTGCAACTCACGGCTGATGCGAAGGGAGGCCTGTGATGGTTGAAAACATTTACAACGCAGGCTTCGGCTTGTTGCCCGATGTGTGGTGGACCACACTGGCTTGGCCCGTACTCTGGGCTTTGCTCAAAATCGTCGCTGTGCTGTTGCCTTTGCTCGGTTGCGTGGCTTACTTGACTTTGTGGGAACGCAAAGCGATTGGCTACACCCAAATCCGTAAAGGTCCCAACCGCACTGGCCCGGGTGGTTTGTTGCAACCTATCGCTGACGCGCTGAAGTTGCTCACCAAAGAAATCATCATCCCAACTCAAGCTACTACTAGCTTGTTCTTCTTGGGGCCGATCATGACCATCATGCCAGCCTTGGCTGCCTGGGCCGTGATTCCATTTGGTCCTGACGTGGCTTTGGCCAACGTCAACGCAGGCTTGCTGTTCTTGATGGCCATCACGTCACTTGAGGTGTATGGCGTCATCATCGCGGGTTGGGCCTCTAACTCCAAGTACGCGTTCATTGGTGCGATGCGTGCCTCGGCTCAAATGGTGAGCTACGAAATCGCGATGGGTTTCTGCTTCGTGATCGTCTTGATGACTTGTAACAGCTTGAACATGACCGACATCGTCATGAGCCAAGCCAAGGGCATGATGGCTGACAAGGGTTTGGGCTTCTTGTCATGGAACTGGTTGCCTTTGTTCCCCGTGTTCTTGATTTACTTCATCTCTGGTTTGGCTGAAACCAACCGTCACCCCTTTGACGTGGTGGAAGGTGAATCTGAAATCGTGGCTGGCCACATGATCGAATACTCGGGCATGTCTTTCGCCATGTTCTTCTTGGCCGAATACGCCAACATGATCTTGGTCTCTATGCTGAGCGTCATCATGTTCTTGGGCGGCTGGTTGTCTCCTGTGGACAACGCCTTGTTCAACATGATTCCCGGTTGGATTTGGCTTGGCATCAAGACCTTTGTGGTCGTGACCATGTTCTTGTGGGTGCGTGCCACGTTCCCACGCTATCGCTATGACCAAATCATGCGTTTGGGTTGGAAGATCTTCATTCCAATCACCTTGATTTGGTTGTTGGTGGTGGGTGTTTGGATTCAAACACCTTGGAATATCTGGAACTAAGGCCGGAAATACACCATGACAACAACTACACAATCCGCTCCTTTCTCGTTGCGCGACTTTTTGTCGAGCTTCTTGTTGCTCGAGCTGTTCAAAGGCATGGCCCTCACCGGCAAATACATGTTCTCGCGCAGCATCACCATTCAGTTCCCGGAAGAGAAGACACCTTTGTCGCCTCGCTTCCGCGGCCTGCATGCTTTGCGTCGTTATGAAAACGGCGAAGAGCGTTGCATTGCGTGCAAACTCTGTGAAGCTGTGTGCCCTGCAATGGCGATCACCATCGAATCAGACCAGCGCGCAGACGGCAGCCGCCGTACTACACGCTACGACATCGACTTGACCAAGTGCATCTTCTGTGGCTTCTGCGAAGAGAGCTGCCCCGTTGATTCGATCGTTGAAACACACATCTTTGAGTACCACGGCGAAAAACGCGGTGACCTGTACTTCACCAAAGAAATGTTGTTGGCAGTGGGCGACCGCTACGAACCCGAAATCGCTGCCAACAAAGCAGCTGACGCCAAATACCGTTGAAAGATTTCATGATGGACGTTCAATCGGCTCTTTTTTACGCGTTCTCAGCAGTCATGCTGTTTGCGTCATTCCGCGTCATCACGGCGCGTAACCCAGTGCACGCCGCGCTGTACCTGGTCTTGGCTTTCTTCCAAGCCTCGGGTATTTGGATGTTGCTCAAAGCAGAATTCCTCTCTATCGCGCTCGTACTCGTGTATGTGGGCGCAGTGATGGTCTTGTTCTTGTTTGTGGTGATGATGCTCGACATCAACATCGACAGCATTCGCCAAGGTTTTTGGAAGCACTTCCCACTCGCAGCGACTGTGGGTGCGGTGGTTGCCCTCGAACTGGCAGGCGTTTTGTTGGGCGGTTTCCGCATCAGCGAACCCCAAAAACAACTGACGGCTCAAGTCATCTCTCCAGCGGCCGTTACTGCGGTGGCGCCTGTTGATGTGGCTTCGGCTGCTGTCGATGCCGCTTCTGCTGCATTGAGCACAGCGTCTGCGGCCGATGTGGGCCACATGGTGGTGGCGCAACCCTCCAACACCAAAGCCTTGGGTGTGTTGCTCTACACCGAGTACCTCTACCCCGTGCAAGTCGCTGCGTTGATTTTGTTGGTGGGCTTGATTGCTGCCATCGCTTTGACCTTGCGTGCACGCAAAGACAGCAAATTCCAAAATGCGGGCGACCAAGTGCGCGTCAAGGCCCGTGACCGTGTGGAACTGGTGAAGATGGATGCGGTCAAGCCCGCACCTGCAGCACCAGCCGCAGAGGAGACCCAAGCATGAGCATCACCTTAGGCCACTACCTCACGCTGGGAGCGATTTTGTTCGCACTCTCTGTGATCGGCATCTTCTTGAACCGTAAAAACTTGATCGTCTTGTTGATGGCGATTGAATTGATGTTGCTAGCGGTCAACATGAACTTCGTGGCGTTCTCACACTACTTGGGTGACTTGAACGGCCAAATCTTTGTTTTCTTCATCTTGACCGTGGCGGCTGCTGAATCTGCCATCGGCTTGGCGATTCTGGTGCAGTTGTTCCGCAACAAGTCCAGCATCAACGTGGATGAACTCAACACGCTCAAGGGTTAATTCATCATGTCACAAACCCTGCAAGCTTCTACATTGTTGGCAGTGCCATTGGCACCGCTGGTGGGCTCGGCTTTGGCTGGTATTTTTGGTACGCGCTTTGGCGGTAACAAAATTGGCCGCGGCTTGACCCACTCACTCACCATCCTGGGCGTGTTCATCGCCTTCGTGTTGTCTGCCATGACGCTGCAAAGCGTGGCCTTGGACGGCGCGCGTTTCAACGAAACCCTCTACACCTGGATGGTGGTGGGCGATCTCAAAATGGAAATCGGCTTCATGGTCGATGGGCTGACGGCGATGATGATGTGCGTCGTGACCTTTGTGTCATTGATGGTTCACCTCTACACCATTGGCTACATGGAAGAAGACGAAGGCTACAACCGCTTCTTCTCATACATCTCTTTGTTCACCTTCTCTATGTTGATGCTCGTCATGAGCAACAACATGCTCCAACTGTTCTTCGGTTGGGAAGCTGTGGGCTTGGTGTCTTACCTGTTGATCGGTTTCTGGTTCAACAAACCCACCGCGATCTTCGCGAACATGAAAGCCTTCTTGGTCAACCGCGTGGGTGACTTCGGTTTCATCTTGGGTATCGGTTTGATCGCGGCCTACGGCGGCACGTTGAACTACACCGAAGCGTTTGCCAAAGCTGCTGAACTGGGCGCACTCACATTCCCTGGCACCGACTGGATGCTGGTGACGGTGATTTGTATCTGCTTGTTCATCGGCGCGATGGGCAAGTCGGCTCAGTTCCCACTGCACGTGTGGTTGCCTGACTCGATGGAAGGTCCAACTCCGATCTCTGCGTTGATTCACGCAGCGACCATGGTGACCGCTGGTATCTTCATGGTCACCCGCATGTCGCCATTGTTTGAGTTGTCAGACACTGCGCTGAACTTCATCTTGGTGATCGGTGCCATCACAGCCTTGTTCATGGGTTTCTTGGGCCTGATCCAAAACGACATCAAGCGCGTGGTGGCTTATTCCACACTGTCTCAACTCGGTTACATGACGGTGGCCTTGGGCGCATCGGCTTACTCTGTGGCCGTGTTCCACTTGATGACCCACGCGTTCTTCAAAGCGCTGCTGTTCCTTGGTGCCGGTTCCGTCATCATGGGTATGCACCACAACCAAGACATCCGCTGGATGGGCGGCGTGCGCAAGTACATGCCCATCACTTGGATCACATCCTTGTTGGGTTCGCTGGCTTTGATCGGTACACCGTTCTTCTCTGGCTTCTATTCCAAAGACAGCATCATTGAAGCTGTGGCTGAAAGCACCTTGCCTGGTGCTGGCTTTGCCCACTTCGCAGTGTTGGCCGGTGTGTTTGTGACAGCGTTCTACTCGTTCCGCATGTATTTCCTCGTGTTCCACGGCGAAGAGCGTTACGACCAAAACCCTGATGCGCATCACGATGACCACCACGCACATGACGACCATCATGGCGATCATGGTCACGACCACGGTCCACATGAGTCCCCATGGGTGGTGACGGTGCCTTTGGTCTTGCTCGCCATTCCTTCTGTGCTGATTGGTTTCTACACCATCGACCCACTGTTGTTTGGTGAGTTCTTCAGCGATGCCATCTTCATCAACGCTGACAAGCATCCTGTGATGCACGAGTTGTCACACGAGTACCACGGCGCTGTGGCCATGGCCATGCACGCCTTCAACACAGCCCCATTCTGGTTGGCTCTGGCTGGTGTGGTGACGTCTTACTACATGTACATGATCAACCCAGCTGTGCCTGCGGCGATCAAACGTGCGTTCAACCCCATCTATGTTTTGTTTGAGAACAAGTACTACATGGATTGGTTCAACGAAAACGTGTTGGCCCGTGGTGCTCGCGCTTTGGGTACCGGTTTGTGGAAGGGCGGCGACCAAACCATCATCGAAGGTGGTGTGGTAAACGCTTCTTGGAAATTGGTGGGTTGCGTGTCCTCACTGACACGTCAGTTGCAAACTGGCTACCTCTACCACTACGCCTTGGCCATGATCCTGGGTGTGTTCTTGCTGATGACTTGGTTCGTCTGGCTCAAATAAGGAGAATAAAAAATGGGTTTATTGAGCCTTGCCATTTGGACACCCATTGTGTTTGGTGTCATCTTGCTCGCCTTTGGGCGTGACGAACATGCAAAGGTTGTGCGTTGGATCGCGTTGATCGGTTCTGTGGTCAGCTTGGCTGTCACATTGCCTTTGTTCAACAACTTCGATGTCTCTACGTCAGCGCTGCAATTTGTTGAAAAGTCGATGTGGATCGAGCGCTTCAATGTGTTCTACCACCTCGGTGTGGACGGTTTGTCCTTGTGGTTCGTGTTGTTGACGGCTTTCATCACCGTGATCGTTGTGATCGCTGGTTGGGAAGTGATCACCGAGCGTGTGAACCAATACATGGGCGCGTTCTTGATCTTGAGCGGCTTGATGATCGGCGTGTTTGCCGCAGCTGACGGCATGCTGTTCTATGTGTTCTTTGAAGCCACGCTGATTCCGATGTACCTCATCATCGGTGTGTGGGGTGGTCCTAACAAAATCTACGCTGCGTTCAAGTTCTTCTTGTACACGCTGTTGGGTTCTTTGTTGATGTTGATCGCCTTGATCTATCTGTACACCCAATCCGGTGGCAGCTTTGACTTGGCCACTTGGCACAAACTGCCATTGCCAATGTCTGCACAAACCTTGTTGTTCTTTGCCTTCTTCGCTGCCTTTGCGGTGAAGGTGCCCATGTGGCCAGTGCACACATGGTTGCCAGACGTGCACGTGGAAGCGCCTACCGGTGGCTCTGCAGTGCTGGCCGCGATCATGTTGAAGCTCGGTGCTTATGGCTTCTTGCGCTTCTCCATGCCCATCGCACCTGATGCTGCACATGAATACGCATGGCTCATGATTGCTCTGTCGCTCGTGGCTGTGGTCTACGTGGGCTTGGTGGCCATGGTGCAAGAAGACATGAAAAAGCTGGTGGCTTATTCATCAGTCGCTCACATGGGCTTCGTGACCTTGGGCTTCTTCATCTTCAACGACATCGGTGTGTCTGGTGCGGTGGTGCAAATGATTGCCCACGGCTTTGTATCTGCCGCCATGTTCTTGTCGATTGGCGTGTTGTACGACCGCGTGCACTCACGTGAAATCGCTGCTTACGGTGGCGTGGTCAACACTATGCCCAAGTTCGCTGCTTTTGCTTTGTTGTTTGGTATGGCCAATTGCGGCTTGCCAGGTACGGCAGGTTTCGTGGGCGAGTGGATGGTCATCTTGGGTGCGATCAAGTACAACTTCTGGGTGGGCTTTGCAGCCGCCTCAGCCTTGATCTTCGGCGCGGCTTACACCTTGTGGATGATCAAGCGCGTGTACCTCGGCCCCGTCGGCAATGACCACGTGAAAGAGTTGGACGACATCAACAGCCGCGAGTTCTTGATGATGGCCTTGTTGGCAATCGCTGTGTTGGCCATGGGTATCTTCCCCAAGCCATTCACCGATGTGATGGATGTGTCTGTGGCTGACTTGCTCAAGCACGTGGCCATCTCCAAATTGCCCCAATAAAGAGGGATTGAAAAATGTTTGAAAAACTGAGCATCGCTGCGGTTTATCCCGAAATGGTGTTGGCTGTCATGGCCATCGTCATTGCGATGGTGGACTTGTTCGTCAAGTGCCCACGTCGCACCACCACGTATGCCTTGTCGCTCCTCACCATTGGTGTGGTCGCGTACATGGAAGCTGTCTCTGCAACACAAGGTCAAACGGTCTATAGCTTTGGCAACATGGTCGTCTCTGACGCCATGGGCAGCTGGCTCAAGTGCTTCTCGGCTTTGGCTGTGATGGTCACTTTGGTCTATGGCCGTCCTTATGCGGCTGAGCGCGACATGTTGCGCGGTGGTGAGTTATTCACCTTGGGTTTGTTTGCTTTGCTGGGCATGTTCGTCATGATCTCGGGCAACAACTTCCTCGTTTTGTACCTCGGCTTGGAATTGCTGACTTTGTCTAGCTACGCCATGGTGGCCTTGCGCCGCGACAGCGCTGTGGCCAGCGAAGCTGCGATGAAATACTTTGTGTTGGGCGCGATGGCCAGCGGCTTCTTGCTCTATGGCTTGTCCATGTTGTACGGCGCTACAGGTTCACTGGACATCAGCACCGTGTTCAAGGCTGTGGCCTCTGGCCAAATCAAGCACCAAGTGTTGGTGTTGGGCTTGGTCTTCGTGGTCTGCGGCTTGGCATTCAAATTCGGTGTGGTGCCATTCCACATGTGGATCCCTGATGTGTACCAAGGTGCACCTACAGCCATCACCTTGATGATTGGTGGCGCACCTAAGTTGGCCGCATTTGCCATGACCATCCGTTTGTTGGTGGAGGGCTTGTTGCCCTTGGCCGTGGACTGGCAGCAAATGTTGATGGTCTTGGCTGTCGCTTCGTTGTTGATTGGTAACTTGGCTGCCGTGGCGCAAAACAACCTCAAGCGCATGTTGGCTTTCTCGACCATCGCCCAAATGGGTTTTGTGTTGATCGGTTTGCTCTCGGGTGTGGTCAACGGCAACACCGCTGCCGCTGCCAATGCCTACAGCTCATCCATGTTCTACGTCATCACCTACGTGATGACTACCTTGGCCACCTTCGGCATCATCTTGTTGTTGGCGCGTGAAGGCTTTGAGAGTGAAGAAATTGCTGACCTTGCTGGTTTGAACCAACGCAGCCCGCTGTACGCAGGTGTGATGGCCGCGTGTATGTTCTCGCTGGCAGGCGTGCCTCCGCTGGTCGGCTTCTACGCCAAACTGTCGGTGTTGCAAGCCTTGATCGCTTCTGGTCAAACAGGCGCAATTGCTTTGGCCATCTTCGCTGTGATGATGTCGTTGATTGGCGCGTTCTACTACTTGCGCATCGTCAAGGTCATGTACTTTGACGCTCCCATCACGGCCACCACCGTGTCTGCAGGTAACGATGTGCGCGTGGTTTTGAGCCTCAACGGTGCCTTGATTCTGATCTTGGGTATCTTGCCCGGTGGCTTGATGGCCTTGTGCGCCAAAGCCATCGTGACCACGCTGGGTACTTAAGCCCTTGCGAACTTTACAAAGCCAGCTTTCGAGCTGGCTTTTTTCATGATGACTATGAACCCCACTTCTGATGACCATTTGGTCGAGCACACGCTAGACCATGTTGAGCTGCTCAAAGGCCACTTCTTGCACGCCTTTCGAGACACCGTGCGCTTGCCCAGCGGCGACACGGCGACGCGCGAATTTGTGATTCATCCGGGCGCGGTGATGATCATTGCCATGCATGACGATGGCCGTTTGGTGATGGAGCGCCAATACCGCTACCCAGTGCAACAGGTGATGATTGAGTTTCCTGCGGGCAAGCTTGATCCCGGTGAGGATCGATTGGCATGTGCCCAGCGTGAATTGCTAGAAGAAACAGGCTACCGCGCCACTGAATGGGCGCATGCGGGTGTGTTGCACCCTGTCATCAGCTATTCCACCGAGTTCATCGACATTTGGTTTGCGCGTGGCTTGACGCAAGGCGAACGTCATTTAGACGAGGGCGAATTCTTGGATGTGTTCGATGCCAGCGCGGACGAGTTGTTGGCGTGGTCGCGCGATGGTCAACTGACCGATGCCAAAACCCTGACGGGTTTGCTGTGGTTGCAAAACTACCTGAGTGGTGCGTGGCCACTGCAATGGCAACGCGTCTGAGGCAAGCTACGGGATAATTCGAAGCATGAAAGTGTTAGACCTTCAGTGTAGTCACAGCCATGTGTTTGAAGGCTGGTTTGGTTCCGAAGAGGACTTCCAAAGCCAGCTCACGCGTGGGCTGCTCACATGCCCGATGTGCGGTGATGCGAGCGTGAGCAAAAAGCTCAGCGCCCCACGTTTGAACTTGCACACGGCGCGTGGTGAGCGCGATGCATCTCAAGCCCACGCCGCGTCTTCAAACGGCACGGCCTCAACACCACTGTCAACAACTGACACGACAAGCGATGCTGCAGCGCTCAGTACAGCTGCGCCCGCATTGCCGAGCTTGCAAGAGGTGGCGAACTTAGAGCCGGCGCAGCTCCAAGCTGCTTTGCTCAAAATGGTGCGCCATGTTGTCGCCAACACCGAAGATGTGGGCGACAGCTTTCCCGAGGAAGCCCGCAAGATGCACTACGGCGAAACGGAGGCGCGCAATATTCGCGGCCATGCGACGCCCGAAGAAACTGAAGAATTGATGGACGAAGGCATTGCCGTCATGCCTTTGCCACTGCCTGACGCGCTCAAAGAGCCGCTGCAGTAAACCGCTTAACCGTGGCCAGTGTTTGTGCCAAGGCATCGGGTGCATCACACGCAATGACGATGCGTTCATCCATGCCACGCAACCACGTGAGTTGGCGCTTAGCCAGCTGGCGCGTGGCGGCCACACCGAGTTCGTGTAGCTGCGGCAAGATGCTTTGAGGCGATGCGCCTGTTGCCTCAGCCGCATCAAGTAACTCCCACGCTTGGCGATAGCCCACGCAACGAATGCTGGGTAACTCGATGTGCAAGTCACCTCGTGCACGCAGGGATTGCACTTCATCTAAGAAGCCTCCCGCCAGCATGAGCTCAAAGCGCAGCGCGATGCGTTGGTGCAACCATGCGCGGTCAAGGGGCTCTAGTGACAGCAAGGGCATGTTCAACGCGGGTTGTGCAGCACGCGTGGCTTCACCTTCCGCAAACCATTGCGACAACGCTTTGCCACTCACGCGCCACACCTCAAGGGCGCGTGAGATGCGCTGTGCATCGTTAGGTGCCAAGCGTGCAGCGGTGATTGCGTCGACCTTCGCTAGCTCAGCGTGCATGGCTGGCCAACCCACAGTGAGGGCTTGCTGTTCAATCTCTGCACGCAGTTCGGGTTGTGCGGTGGGCAAGTCGTCAATGCCATCGCGCAAAGCTTTGAGGTAGAGCATGGTGCCACCCACCAGCAGTGGCAGTTTGCCGCGTGCGTGAATGTCGGCTATCAGCGTCGTGGCATCGCGCGCAAATTCGGCTGCGCTGTAGGCGTGCAGTGGGTCGCGAATGTCAATCAAGTGGTGCGGGACTTGTGCCAGTTCGTCAGCGGTCGGTTTGGCCGTGCCAATGTCCATGCCGCGATACACCAAGGCCGAGTCCACACTGATGATTTCTACGGGCCAGTGTTGCGCGATGGCCAATGCCGCAGCTGTCTTGCCGCTGGCTGTGGGGCCGACCAAGGCGATGGCGTCAACGGACCAGCGCTGCGGTTGATGTACCTCGTTAGACACGCGCACCTCCACGGCGCAACACCAACAACCAAGCAGACAAGGCCGTCAACACGGACCAAAATGCAATGCTTTGCGCCATCGGCATAGATGAGCCATCTTTCGCACCACCCAGCCACACTCCCGTGACAAAGGCTGCCACCATCATCAAAAACCCACCCAAGGCCGAGGCTGCGCCTGCCGCTTTGGGGAAGGGGCCAACAGCGCCACTTTGTCCGCAAGGCTGATGAATGCCATGCGCCAAGATGAACAAATAAAACGGCCCCATCAAACCAATCCAAGTTTCCCAGCCCGACCAGGCTGCCAGCAAAAGCCCGCAGCCGCCTAGCAAGCTCAAAGTGCCGCCTATGGCGACGGTCCGGTGTACGCCAACACGCACCAACCAACGTCGACACAATAAAGTGCCCAAGATGTACGTGAAGGCCATCGAAAACAACAGCAAGCCGTATTGCCAACGCGTCAAACCAATCAGACCAATGAACACGAAAGAGGAGGATGCCAAGAAGGTAAAGAGGCCCCCATAAGACGCGGTAGACACGGCTGTGAATGCCACAAACGTGGGGTCACGCACAATGTGCCACCAAGTTTTTGCGAGCACCTTCACCTGCAAGGCATTTGGATTTTTGCGGTGCACGGTTTCTTTGAAAGTGAGAAACACCAACCCAAGCGCGAAAGCGCCAGAACCCATCACCGTCGCCAACGCTGCATGCCAACTGAACAAGTCGGTGAGCAAGCCACCCAAGGGGGCGCTGATGCAGGCCAATAAACCCAAACCTGTGAAGGCTTTGGACATGACCCTCGCGCCGGTTTCAGGGGTGTAAAGGTCTCGCACGATGGCGCGTGCACACATCACCACAGCGCCCATGGCGGCACCTTGCAAGGCACGCCAAACAATCAACTCGTTCATACTGCTTGCCAGCACGCAACCCAAGCCGGCGAGGGTGAAAGTGCTGAGACCCCACAACAAAATAGGTCGGCGGCCAAAGCGGTCTGACAGGGGGCCCCATGCCAGCTGAGATGTGCCAAAGGCCAACAGCAAAGCGCTGAGAGTGAGCTGCACTTGAGACAGCTCCGCACCAAACTCTGCTCGGATGGCAGGCAAGGCAGGCAGATACAAATCGGTGGTCACAGGTTGAATGCCCATGAGCATCGACAACAACACGATGATGAGTGTGTGTGACATCAGCGGCCGCGCAAAAACAGCGCGTCGAGTTCACGCATCGACAGTTGTCGCCAGGTGGGGCGACCGTGGTTGCATTGATCAGAGCGTTCGGTGATTTCCATTTGACGCAGTAGGGCGTTCATCTCATCGAGTGTGAGCTTGCGGTTTGCACGCACTGCGCCGTGGCAGGCCATGGTGGCTAGAAGCTCGTTGCGCGCGCGTTGCACCACGGTGCTGGCATCGTGCTGACTCAACTCCGCCAAGACGCTGCGTGCCAACGCCACCGCATCGCCTTGCGCCAAGGTGCTGGGCACCGCACGCACGGCGAGCGTTTTGCTGGAGAGCGAAGAGATTTCTAAACCAAGCTCTTGAAGTGCATCAGCACAAGCTTCGGTGGTGGCCACCTCTTGCGCGGTGGCAGGGAAGGTGGCGGGAATCAAGAGCGGTTGGCTGCTGATGCGCTGCGCATCAATTTGTGTTTTGAGCTGCTCGTAGACGATGCGCTCGTGTGCGGCGTGCATATCGACCAGCACCAAGCCTTGCGCGTTCTCGGCCAAGATGTACACACCATGCAGCTGCGCAATGGCTTTGCCGAGCGGCCATGTTTCGGGGTCGGCCTCTTGTAGTGATGAGGTGGGTGTGTAGGCTGCGCTGAAAGCGCTGGGTGGGAAGCTTTGTGCGCCTTGTTCTTCAGCGGGCAAAGCTGTGCGTGGTGTGGATTGCCAGAGGGCACCTACATCCGCCACACGCGTGCCAGCCAAAGGCATCGGCGCTTGCTGCCAATGGGCGTTGGGCCAACTGGGTGATGTTGGTGTACCCAAAGCCGTTGTGCCGCTAGCAGTGCCACCCAATCCAAATGTCCCTGCCATTGGCAGTTCGTGGCTTTGCAGTGCGTTGGCCATCAGCATATTGGCGCGTGGCACAGCCAAAGCGTTTTCTACCGCGTGACGCACCGCTTGGTGCACTTCGCGTCCATCGCGAAAACGTACTTCAATTTTGGTGGGGTGCACGTTCACGTCCACGCGCGTGGGATCAATCTCGACATACAGCGCATAGATGGGTTGGCGGTGGCCGTGCAGCACATCTTCATAGGCGCTGCGTGCGGCGTGCGTGATGACTTTGTCACGCACATAGCGGCCATTCACATAGGCGAACTGGTGGTCGGCACGTGAGCGTGCGGCGTCTGGAATGCCAGCGCGTCCCACCACGGTCACGTTGCCCGATTGGTAGTGCACGGCGACTGAATTTTCTAAAAAGTCGTCGCCCAACACATCGGCTAAGCGGCGGTCTAGTGCGGCTTGGTATTGGGCATTCAAGTCTTCACCCGATGTGGCGTCAATGGTTTGCGCACGCCACTGCTCGACCAACTTGCCTTCGTGCCAAATGGCAAAGCCCACCTCGGGGCGGGTGAGGGCGTGGCGACGCACGGCTTCGACGCAGTGGGCCAGCTCGGTGTTGTCAGTCTTTAAAAATTTACGGCGTGCGGGCGTGCTGTAAAACAGCTCTTTCACTTCCACGGTCGTGCCTTGTGCACGTGCCGCAGGTTGCAGCTCACCGCTGCGGCCGTCCAGAAGCATGGCGCTGTCTTGTGTGGCGGTGCGCGACAACACCGACAACTCAGACACCGATTGAATCGCCGCCAATGCCTCGCCGCGAAAGCCCATCGTGCCCACGGACTCCAACTCGTTCAAGTTGGTGATCTTGCTGGTGGCATGGCGCTTCAAAGCGACGGGTAATTCGCTGGCGGGAATGCCTACGCCGTTGTCTTCCACGCTGATGAGGCGTACACCACCTGCTAACAAGCGCAGGGTGATTTGAGTTGCGCCCGCATCAAGTGCGTTGTCCACCAGTTCGCGCACCACGGAGGCGGGGCGTTCGACCACCTCGCCAGCGGCGATTTGGCTGATCAGTTCATCGGGGAGTTCGCGAATGGCGCGTGGGGGTTGGGTCGCAGGGTGCACGGTTCCATTTTAGAGGCAGGGGATAATCCTGCTTATGGAACTTATGACCTTCTTGATCGACTTCATCCTCCACGTAGACCGCTATTTGGAAGCCTTTGTGCAAGCCAATGGCACATGGGTGTACGCCTTGCTATTTCTCATCATTTTTGTGGAGACCGGTTTGGTGGTGATGCCGTTCTTGCCTGGCGATTCGTTGCTGTTTGTGGTGGGCGCCATGTGCGGTGTGGGTTTGATGGATTACGGCTTGTCTGTTGCCTTGTTGCTGAGCGCTGCGGTGGCGGGTAATCAAACCAACTACACGATTGGCCGCTTCTTTGGGCCCAAAGTGTTTGCGTGGGAAGACTCCAAGTTTTTCAACCGCCGTGCTTTTGACCAAGCCCATGCGTTTTACGAGCGCTACGGCGGTGTGACCTTGATCGCCGCCCGTTTCATGCCCTTTGTGCGGACCTTTGCGCCCTTTGTGGCAGGTGTGGCGCAGATGACGCGTCGCAAGTTCACTTTCTTTGACGTGACGGGTGGTGCGTTGTGGGTAGGCGGCATCGTGACCGCAGGCTACTTCTTTGGCAACATTCCGTGGGTCAAAACCCATTTGGACAAAATCATTTGGGCGATGATTTTTATTCCGGGTTCTTTGGCCATTTATGGTTCTTGGAAAGCCTCGCGTGCCTCACAAGCCAATGTCGAGCCGCCTGCTGCGCAATAACGCGTCCCACGAAGTTTGTAATTAAGCCAAGCGAGGCGGTTTAAAACCCTTGTTCTGCACGGCGCATGTCCCGCAGCATGAACAAGTACAAGCTCTCCACCTTGTCGCGCGCCCATGGTGTTTTACGCAAAAACTTCAGACTTGAGCCCACGCTCGGGTCATGCGTGAAGCAGCGGATGTTGATGCGTGCGCCCAACTCTTCCCAACCAAAGTAATCAGCCAGTTCGGTGACGATAGCCTCTAAGGTTTTGCCATGCAAAGGGTTGCGTGGCTGCGTGTTGGCGTCGTTCATGTTTAAGTGTTGCGTGTTTTGGCCAGCGGCGGGTTGCGTGAGAAGTAGCGCTCAATGCCCTTCATCAGCGCATCGGCCAAATCGTTTTGGTATTGCGGGCTGACCAAGCGGCGCTCTTCTTCGGGATTGCTGATGAAGGCTGTTTCTACCAGCACGCTGGGGATGTCGGGCGCTTTGAGCACGGCAAAACCCGCTTGCTCCACGCGGCCCTTGTGCAGTTTGCCGATGTGTTTGATTTGCCCGAGCATCGCACTGCCGAGCTTGAGGCTGTCTTTGATTTGCGCGGTGGTGCTCATGTCGAGCAAGGCGCGTTGAACGGCGGCGTCTTGGCTCTTGATGTTCAAGCCGCCAATCAAGTCGGCACGGTTTTCCTGCTTTGCCATCCACTTAGCAGCCGCGCTCGATGCTGCGCCATCGCTCAAGGCAAACACGCTGGCACCTTTGGCATTAGGCGTTTGAAACGCATCGGCATGGATGCTGATGAACAAATCGGCTTGCACCTTGCGGGCTTTTTCGACGCGCTGTTGCAGTGGCACAAAGTAATCGGCATCGCGTGTGAGGTAAGCCCGCATAGGCAAACTGCCATGCTTGGTTTTGATGACGGTTTTGTTGATGCGGTCGCGCAAACGGTGTGCAATTTTCAACACCACATCTTTTTCGCGCGTGCCACTGGGCCCAGAGGCGCCGGGGTCTTCTCCGCCATGACCTGGGTCCAGCGCGACGATGATGAAACGCTCTGCGTCGGGTTGAGATGCCACCGAAGCTGCTGTGGTGATAGGGGCTGAAGCCGCAGAGGCAGCCGCTGAAGCTGGTTCAGAGGGGGCGTTGGGTTTAGCCATCAAGTCGTCCACAGGGTCGGCATGTGTGCCGAGCTTCGATGCGGGGGGCGGCGTTGGCGTGGCCGTCATCGATGGCGCGTTGTAGGTCGTGCCGCCTTTGAGCTTGTCGACAATCAAGGCTTCGAGAGGGTCGGCCACTTCAGAAGGGTAAAGGTCGAGCACCAAGCGGTGTTGGTATTGCGTGTTACCGGTCTTCACGGGCTGCAAGTTGAACACTTGCGGCTTGACCATGCGGCGCAAGTCCAGCACCAAGCGCACGGTTTTGTTAGCGTACTGGCCCACGCGCACGCCCGTGATGTAGGGGTCGTCCGAGCGCACTTTGCCCACGAGTTCTTTGAGGGCGGGGTTGAGCTCAATGCCTTCAATGTCCACCGCCAAGCGCGGTGGGTTGGCCACAAAGATGGGCACTGTTTTGAGTGCGGTGTCGCTTTCAATCGTCACGCGTGTGTAGGCTGCAGCGGGCCACACGCGCACAGCCACGATGCTGGCACCCCAAGCGATGTCGGCATTGCCCAGCAACAACGCGAGCGAGCCGCCTTGCAAAAGGCGACGACGCTGAATGCCTGTGTGCTGCGTCATGCCAGCAGCTCCTGCCCGCGCGGGGTGAGGGCGCTGATGCGCACTTGGCGTTGCTCGGTGTCGTCTACTTGGATGTCGAGTTCAAGGTCGGGCGTGGGCATCACGCCTGCGGCGTTTTGCGGCCATTCGCACAGCTTCAAGCCTGTGCTTGCAAAGATGTCGCGAAAACCAGCGTCTTCCCACTCGCGTGGGTCGCTGAAGCGGTAGAAGTCGAAGTGCCACACGTCGCCTGCTGTCACCATGTAAGGCTCGACCACGGCATAGGTGGGGCTTTTGATGCGGCCCTCAACGCCCAAGGCACGCAACAGGTGGCGCACGAAGGTGGTTTTGCCCGCGCCCAAATCGCCGTGCAAGGCGATGCAAGCATTCAGGTCGGCGCGTGTCAATGCGGCAGCCAGCTGCGTGGCAAACGCAGCGGTGGCGGCTTCATCGGGCCAAACCAGAGTTTTTACAATGGGCAAATTATTCAAAGGTGTCCGTTGTCAATCGATTACAAATTGTTGCTCACGCAAATTCAGGCTTTAGGACAAACACTGGGATTTTCGCAAATTGCGGTGGCCCCTTTGGATTTGTCCTCGGCCGAGCCACATTTGCAACATTGGCTGGCCCAAAACTTCCACGGCAGCATGGACTACATGGCTCGCCACGGCATGAAACGCGCGCGACCTGCTGAGCTGGTGCCTGGCACCTTGAGCGTGCTGACCGCCCGCATGAACTACTTGCCGCGTGACACCACCGAGGGCTGGCAAGAGGTGGAGTGGCAGCGCTTGCGCAACCCGCATGAGGCTGTGGTCTCGGTCTATGCCCGAGGGCGCGACTACCACAAAGTGCTGCGCAACCGGCTCGACACCTTGGCTCAGCAAATCGATGCCTTGTTGGTCGATACCCTGAAACCCGATGGCTTTGAATACCGCGCCTTCACCGATTCAGCCCCCGTGCTTGAGGCCGAGCTTGCCACGCGCAGCGGACAAGGCTGGCGCGGCAAGCACAGCTTGGTGCTCAACCGCGAAGCAGGCTCGATGTTTTTCTTGGGCGAGATTTTTTTGAACGTGGCTTTGCCCGCATCAGAACCCACCAGCGCTCACTGCGGCCAATGCACCGCATGCATCGACGTGTGCCCCACGCAAGCCATCGTGGCCGAAGGTTTGGTGGATGCACGCCGCTGCATTTCGTATTTAACGATTGAGCACGATGGCGCCATCGACGAAGCGCTGCGCCCTTTGATGGGCAACCACATCTATGGCTGCGACGACTGCCAGCTGATATGCCCATGGAACAAGTTTGCTCAGAGTTCAAGCTTGCCCGACTTCGATGTGCGTGCAGGCTTGGTGGGGCAGGGCATGGCGTGCTTGTTGGCGTGGACCGAAGAAGAGTTTTTGCGCTACACCGAGGGCAGCCCCATTCGTCGTATTGGTCATGTGCGCTGGCTGCGTAATTTGGCGGTGGCTTCGGGCAACGCGTTGCGTCAGGCGGACGATGCGTCGTTACGACACGCCTTGCAAGCACGTCTCATGCATCCGAGCGAGGTGGTGCGGGAGTGTGTGCAGTGGGCCTTGGTGCAAAGTTCGCAAAGTGTGCAAAGGTAATATCAAGTCATGGCATTTTTCACACGTTTGATCTTCGCGCTGATGGGCATGGCATTCGCCACTTTGTTTGCCATCGGTGTGTTGTGTTGGCTGACTTTGTATGTGGTGTTCGCTTGTTTGCGTTGGCTCGCAACGGGTCAAAAACCACAAGTGCTGTTGATGTGGCAGCAAATTCAAATCATGCGCAAAAGCATGCCATCGGGGCAGGGGGCTAGTTGGGCCAGCTGGTCACGCACCAGTGATGGCCAATGGCATGAAGCACATGGGCATACCCCAGCCAGCGGTCGCAACGCGGATGTCATAGAAGACGCCGTGGTGCGTGAAATCCATGACAAGCCTAGTTTGCCCAAAGGCTGAGCGATTTTTTTAGCGTGCGCTGGACTGGATAGACGTCAACGCACGATTTGCTTTCACCGCTTGCCCCAACTCAATCACCGCTAGGGCGTAGTAACTGCTCCAGTTGTATCGTGTCACCACATAAAAGTTATCGGTGCCCGCCACATAGCTGGGGGGCTCATCGCCATTGAACAACTCCACCAACGCCAGTTGTCCGTTGTGCTTTTGCGCTTGTTCGTCCAGTACCGCGCCTTTGGCAGTGAAGTTGCTCACGCTGAATGAGGGCAAGATGTCGGGCGCGAGCAAGGTGGGTTTATCCAAACGCGCTTCATCAAAGCTGACGGGGTAGTGCGTGGGCATGCCCGTTTGCCAACCAAAGGCTTTGAAGTAATTGGCCACCGAACCAATCGCGTCTACAGGGCTGTTGCGCAAATCGATGCGGCCATCGCCATCAAAGTCCACCGCAAATTTGGCAATGCTCGATGGCATGAACTGCGGCCAGCCCATGGCGCCTGCAAAACTGCCGGTGGCATTTGCATCGCCTTGCTTGTGCGCTTGCACCAAGAAGTGCCCCAGCTCTGATTTGAAAAACGCTTGTCGTTCAGCGGCGCGTGGGTGTGCGCTGGGGAAGTTGAGGGTGAGGGTGGTCAGCGCATCAAGCACGCGATAGTTGCCCATGTTTTGACCGTAAAAGGTTTCGACGCCGATGATGCCCACCACCATTTCGGCAGGAACACCATAGGTTTGCTCGGCGCGGGCTAAGGCGCTTTGGTAGGTTTGCCAAAACTGTGTGCCGGCCTCGATGCGGCGGCTTTCGATGAAACGCTCGCGGTAAGCGCGCCAGTTTTTGGCGGTAGGCACAGACGGCGGCATGACCATTTTGGGCACGCCTTTGAGGTGCTGGGCTTGGCTGATTTGTTCGCGTACCCATGTTTTGGGCAAGTCGTATTGTTGGGCCAGCTCATCGGCCAGGGCTAAGGCTGTTGTCGTTTTCCCAAAGGCCGGGCCTTTGGTCGATGCTTTGTGCGCAGCCACTTTGTGGGCGGCTGATTTGTGAGCTTTCGCATGCGGTTTGGTGGAGGCGGTCGCCGTCAATGCAGCCATTAGCAACAAGCCGGTGGTGATTTGACGTAACGCAAGAGTTGGCTGCAAAGCCATATGAAACGGGGCTGTATGTGTTTTCACGCAGGATTTGCAAGGGAAAAAGCAAGGCCTACATGGTAAGCTGACTTCAAGAAGATTGAGGCAGACACGCGATGAGTAAAACAGGCTATTACACACACCCGCTGTGCTTGAAGCACGAGATGGGTGAAGGACATCCCGAATGTCCCGAGCGGCTCAGCGCCATTCAAGACCGATTGCTCATCAGTGGCGTCGATTTAGGTCTGACCCCCATGGAAGCGCCCGAAGCGCCGTTGGCGGACATTGAGCTGGCGCATGACCGCATGTACATCGCCTCATTGCGTGGGCTCTCCGACCAATTGGTAGAAGACATGGCTGCAGGTGGCCCCGCTTACGGGCACTTGGATGCAGACACCAGCATCAACAGTTTCACCTGGAAAGCCGCATTGGCGTCAGCAGGCGCGGCGGTGGCTGCCACCGATGCTGTGATTGCCGGTGAATTGAGCAATGCGTTTTGTGCGATTCGCCCACCTGGGCACCATGCAGAACGTGCCAAGGCAGGCGGCTTTTGCTTTTTCAACAACATCGCCATTGCGGCCAAGTACGCGCTGGAGCGTCACGGGTTGAAGCGTGTTGCGGTGGTGGACTTTGATGTGCACCACGGCAACGGCACCGAAGACATTTTGAGTGGCGATGATCGCGTGTTGATGGTCAGTTTTTTTCAGCACCCGTTTTATCCCCACAGCGGCACCGAGAACCCTGCCGCCAATATGGTGAACATTCCTGTGCCTGCATATACCAAGGGCATGGAGGTTCGCGAGTTGATTGAGACCTATTGGGTGCCCCGCCTTGAAGAATTCAAACCTGAGATGATTTTCATCAGCGCGGGTTTTGATGCGCACCGCGAAGACGACATGGGGCAGATGGGCTTGGTCGAGCAAGACTACGCTTGGATCACCCACCGGCTGCGCGACATTGCCGCACGTCATGCACAAGGGCGCATCGTGTCTTGCCTCGAAGGCGGGTACGATTTGAGCTCGCTGAGTCGCAGCGTGGAAGCGCATGTGCGCGTATTAGCCGATATTTAATCCATGAATGAATTGCAAGAGTTGTTGCTGGACCTGCAGAGTCCAGCAATCGTGTTAGAGCTCGCCGGTTTGGTGTTGTGTTTGGCCTTGGCTTGGGGGGTGAGCTGGGCCTTGGGTCGGCAATCCACGGCGCGTGGTTCGATTTTGTTTGGCCGTCGCTTGGTGGACGGCTTGTTGTTTCCCAGCTTGGCGCTCGTGCTGACCTATGGCTTGAAACTGGTGCTCATGAAGACCCAGCGTGTGTCGGTGCTCAAGGTGGCTTTGCCGGTGCTGGTGTCGTTGGTGTTGATTCGCTTGATTGCCCGTGTGTTGGCGGCGGTGTTTCCTCATTCGCGTTGGGCGCGCATCCTAGAACAAGTGGTGTCTTGGCTGGCGTGGGGCTTGGCGGTGCTGTGGGTCACGGGCTGGTGGGGGCCGATGGTCGATGAGCTCGATGGCTTGCAGTTCACCCTTGGCAAGACCCATGTGAGCGTGACGCATGTGTTGGAGGTGGTGTTCACCTCGAGCTTGGTGTTGGTGCTGGCGCTGTGGCTGTCAGCGACGCTGGAACAACGTGTGCTCAACCGTGCGTTTGACGATTTGTCGATGCGCAAAGTGGCCGCCAACGCGTTGCGCGTGTTGTTGTTGGTCATTGGCACTTTGTTTGCCTTGTCTTCTCTGGGGTTTGACCTCACGGCACTTTCTGTCTTGGGTGGAGCCTTGGGCGTGGGGATTGGTTTTGGCTTGCAAAAACTCGCGGCCAACTATGTGAGTGGTTTTGTCATCTTGCTGGAACGCTCGCTGCGTATTGGCGACTTTGTGCGCGTAGATGGCTTTGAAGGCCGTGTGACCGACATCAAGACGCGCTATACCTTGGTGCGTGCGAGCAATGGCAGCGAATCAGTGGTGCCTAACGAGTTGCTTTTGACGCAACGTGTGGAGAACTTGTCCTTGGAAAGCCGCCACTTGCTGCAAACCTGCACGTTTTGGGTGGGTTTGGAAAGTGATGTCGAACGTGTGCAAGATTTGCTGGTTCGAGCGGCCTTGGGTGTCGAATGGGTGTTGTCTCAGCCCGCGCCTCAGGCTTTGCTAGGCGAGGTGGCGCCCCAAGGCTTACGATTCAACCTGAATTTTTGGATGGAAGACCCCGTCAATGGCCAATCGCTGACGCGTTCGCGTGTCAATATTGCGGCTTTGAGCGCTTTACGTGCTGACGGGGTGATGCTGGTGCATTCCCCTCAAGAGGTGGTTTTGCGCCATCCGGCATGAGTTTTTCCTAGGGACTTCCCTAAAAAAGCACGGTCGTTCTATCAAAAAGTCGGTTTGCTAACTACAATGTTACGTTTACGTAAACGTCAATCTGTTTAATTCTAAAAATTGGAGCTTTTGCCATGAAAGTTTTGGTCGCTGTCAAACGCGTGGTGGACTACAACGTCAAGGTCCGCGTGAAGTCGGACAACTCAGGCGTTGACATTGCCAACGTCAAAATGAGCATGAACCCGTTTGATGAGATTGCGGTGGAAGAAGCTGTGCGCCTCAAAGAAAAGGGCGTGGTCACTGAAGTGATTGCTGTGTCTTGCGGCGTGGCGCAGTGCCAAGAAACTTTGCGCACCGCGATGGCCATTGGTGCGGATCGTGGCATCTTGGTGGAAACCGCTGAAGAGCTGCAACCCTTGGCTGTGGCCAAACTGCTCAAAGCTTTGGTGGACAAAGAGCAACCCGGCTTGGTGATCTTGGGCAAACAAGCGATTGACGACGACTGCAACCAAACTGGCCAAATGTTGGCGGCTTTGACTGACATGCCGCAAGCGACCTTTGCTTCTAAAGTTGAACTGAGCGCCGACAAAGCCAGCGTGACCCGCGAGGTGGATGGCGGTTTGGAAACTGTCTCTGTGAACTTGCCAGCCGTGGTGACCACCGACTTGCGCTTGAACGAGCCTCGCTATGTGACCTTGCCCAACATCATGAAGGCCAAGAAAAAACAGCTCGACACCTTCAAGCCCGAAGACTTGGGCGTGGATGTGGCGCCTCGCATCAAGACCCTCAAAGTGGTCGAGCCTGCCAAGCGCAGCGCGGGCATCAAGGTGCCAGATGTGGCGACCTTGGTGGACAAGCTCAAGAACGTTGCCAAAGTTATCTAATTTAAAAACGCAGGAAGAAACAACATGACATCCCTCGTTATTGCAGAACACGACAACGCCAGCATCAAAGGCGCAACCTTGAACACCGTCACAGCCGCAGCAGCCATTGGCGCTGATGTGCATGTGTTGGTGGCTGGCCACAACGCAGGTGCCGCTGCAGCCGCTGCAGCGCAAATTGCAGGCGTGAGCAAAGTGATTCACGCCGACGGTGCAAGCCTTGAAGCAGGTTTGGCTGAGAACGTGGCAGCGCAAGTCTTGTCCATTGTTAGCAACTACACCCACATCTTGTTCCCTGCGACTGCCAACGGCAAAAACGTTGCCCCTCGCGTGGCTGCTAAGTTGGATGTGGGCCAGATCAGCGACATCACCAAGGTGGACAGCCCTGACACGTTTGAGCGCCCCATCTACGCCGGTAACGCCATTGCCACCGTGCAAAGCGCCGATGCGGTGAAAGTCATCACTGTGCGCACCACAGGTTTTGATGCAGCCGCTGCCACAGGTGGTTCTGCTGCTGTCGAAACCGCAGCAGCCGCAGCCGATTCAGGCAAGAGCAGCTTTGTGGGCCGCGAAGTGACCAAGAGCGACCGTCCTGAGCTGACCGCCGCCAAGATCATTGTGTCGGGTGGCCGTGCTTTGGGTAGCTCAGAGAAGTTCAATGAAGTCATGACGCCACTCGCCGACAAACTCGGTGCGGCCATTGGTGCGAGCCGCGCTGCGGTGGATGCAGGCTATGCCGCCAACGACTTGCAAGTGGGTCAAACCGGCAAGATCGTCGCGCCCCAGTTGTATGTGGCCTGCGGCATCAGCGGTGCGATTCAGCACTTGGCGGGCATGAAAGATTCCAAGGTGATCGTGGCGATCAACAAAGACCCAGAAGCCCCCATCTTCAGCGTGGCGGACTTCGGTTTGGAGGCCGACCTCTTCACCGCTGTGCCTGAGCTGGTGTCAGCCCTTTAATCACACGTTTTAAAAAGCACTCTGCGGGGTGCTTTTTTCTTGACCAATTTTTGGAGACATAGAACATGAGTTACATCGCCCCCGTCAAAGACATGCTGTTCAACATGGAGCACTTGGCTGGTCTCAACCAAGTGGCCCAAATTCCTGCGTTTGAAGACATGGGTGTGGAAACTGCCCAAGCTGTGTTGGAAGAAAGTGCCAAGCTGACCCAAGACGTGTTGGCGCCTTTGAACTGGGAAGGCGACAAAAACCCATCGTCTTTCAAAGATGGCCATGTCACCACCACGCCCGGCTTCAAAGAAGCCTACCAACAGTATTGCGAAGGCGGTTGGCAAAGCTTGCAGCATCCTGGTGACTTCGGCGGCCAAGGCTTGCCCAAGACCATTGGCGCGGCGTGCGGCGAAATGCTCAACTCGGCCAACATGAGTTTTGCCTTGTGTCCCATGTTGACCGATGGCGCGATTGAGGCCCTGCTCACAGCAGGCTCTGACGAACTGAAAGCCACGTACCTCGAGAAGCTCATCTCCGGCGAGTGGACCGGCACGATGAACTTGACCGAGCCACAAGCGGGCTCTGACTTGGCCGCTGTGCGCAGCCGTGCCGAGCCTTTGCCTGATGGCACTTACAAAGTGTTTGGCACCAAGATTTTCATCACCTACGGTGAGCACGACATGGCTGAGAACATCATTCACTTGGTGTTGGCCCGTGTGCAAGGCGCTCCCGAAGGCGTGAAGGGCATCAGCTTGTTTGTGGTGCCTAAGTTCATGGTGAACAAAGATGGCTCATTGGGCGCACGCAACGATGTGCACTGCGTGAGCATCGAGCACAAGATGGGCATCAAAGCCAGCCCCACAGCCGTGTTGCAGTATGGCGACCATGGTGGTGCGATTGGTTACCTCGTCGGTGAAGAAAACCGTGGCCTCGAATACATGTTCATCATGATGAACGCCGCGCGTTACGCTGTGGGCGTGCAAGGCATCTCCATTGCCGAGCGTGCGTACCAAAAGGCAGTGACGTTCTCGCGCGACCGCGTGCAAAGCCGCCCTGTGGACGGCAGCATGAAGACCAGCGCCCCCATCATTCACCACCCAGATGTGCGCCGCATGTTGATGACCATGCGCGCCTACACCGAAGGCTGCCGTGCGATGGCTACTGTGGCTGCTGCTGCGTACGACGCATCGCACCACCATCCAGATGCTGACACCCGCAAAGAGAACTTGGCGTTCTATGAGTTCTTGGTGCCTTTGGTCAAAGGCTTCAGCACCGAGATGAGTTTGGAAGTCACCAGCCTTGGCGTGCAAGTGCACGGCGGCATGGGCTTCATTGAAGAAACAGGTGCGGCACAGTACTACCGCGATTCCAAAATTTTGACGATTTACGAAGGCACGACTGCCATTCAAGCCAACGACTTGATTGGCCGGAAAACAGGTCGTGACGGTGGTCAAACCGCCAAAGGCATTGCAGCGCAAATCGCCAACACCGAGGCTGACTTGTTAAAGAGCGGCAGTGCCAACGCCAAGGCGATGGCCGCACGTTTGAAAGCAGCCCGCGAAGCTTTCTTGGATGTCGTCGACTTCGTGGTGGCAGGCGCCAAAGCCAGCCCCAATGCCGTGTTTGCTGGCAGCGTGCCCTACCTCATGCTCACCGGCAACTTGGTGGCAGGCTGGCAAATGGCACGTGCGTTGTTGGTGGCTGAGGCTGAACTGGCCAAAGGCAACGACGCGGTGTTCATGCAATCCAAAATCACCACGGCGCGTTTCTATGCCGACCACATCTTGACCAAAGTGCCAGGCATGCGCGACAGCATCGTGGACGGTGCGGACAGCGTGACTGAGTTGGCGCTCGACGCGTTCTAAAACCAAGCCATGCGCGGCCTCGCTCGCATTCGAAGTCTTCTTCGTGCCGCTTGTGTGGGCTGCGTGCTGGCATGTTTGCTTGCACCTGCTTGGGCGGCGGATCGATTGATGTCGGTGAGCACACGCCCCGAGGTCACCACCGGTTACTGGTGGATGCCGCGTGACGGTGCTGCAGCCACTGTGGTGCTTTTTTCAGGCGGCACGGGCGGCATTGGCTACCGCGATGGCGAGCCTAAGTCGGGCAACTTCTTGATTCGCAGCCGCGACGAATTTGCCAAGGCGGGTTTCAACGTGGCTTTGATGGGCAATCCCAGCGATATGCCCAAACTCAACCCAGTGTTTCGTCAGTCGCCTGAGCACTTTGCGGATGTGCGAGCGGTGCTGCAAGACATTCGCACGCGCAGCCCTGCGCCTATTTGGTTGGTGGGCACGAGCCAAGGCACCATCAGTGCCGCAGCCGCAGGGATTGATCTGGGTTTTTCCATTCAAGGTGTGGTGTTGACCGCCACTTTGAGTGGTCACCAATTCGGTGGTTCAGTGTCGGACTTGCCTTTAGATAAATTGAGCGTCCCAGTACTGGTACATCAACATGCCAAAGACAGTTGCAAAATCACGCCGCCGTATTTGGCCGCACGATTGATGGGCAAGCTCACGGCGGCTCCCGTTAAGAAATACATGGAAGTCGATGGCGGGCAAAACCCCACAGGCCCACCGTGTGAGGCTTTTCACTACCATGGCTACATTGAGATGGAGTCCGAGGCGGTAGCCCAAATCTCAGCTTGGATCAAACACCCTGTGCCCTAGGCACATTACTTTTTGAAAGCGCGACGCATGTCTAAACTCCCTGCCGTTTTCGATGCACTCAAATTTCCAGTCATTGCTTCGCCCATGTTCATTCTCAGCACACCTAAGCTGGTGATTGCGCAGTGCAAGGCGGGGGTGGTGGGATCGATGCCCGCGCTGAATGCACGCCCTGCTGAGCAACTGGAGGAGTGGTTGATTGAAATCACGGAGGCCTTGGCCGCGCACAACCGCGATCACCCCGACCAACCCGCAGCACCATTTGCCATCAATCAAATCGTCCACAAAAGCAATGACCGCTTAGAGCACGACATGGCCATGTGTGTGAAGTACAAGGTGCCCATCATCATCACGTCGCTCGGGGCGCGTGAGGATGTGAATGCCGCTGCGCACAGCTACGGTGGCATCGTGATGCACGATGTCATCAACAACACCTTTGCCAAAAAGGCGATAGAAAAAGGCGCTGATGGTTTGATTGCCGTGGCAGCTGGCGCTGGGGGGCATGCAGGCGTGAAGAGCCCATTTGCTTTGATTCAAGAAATTCGCGAGTGGTTTGATGGTCCCTTGGCTTTGAGTGGCTCCATTGCCACGGGCGGGGCCATCTTGGCTGCGCAAGCCATGGGCGCAGACTTTGCCTACATTGGCTCCGCTTTCATTGCGACCGAAGAGGCCAGAGCAGCAGAGGAATACAAACAGGCGGTGGTAGACGCCACATCGGATGACATTGTGTTGAGCAATTTGTTCACCGGTGTGCACGGCAACTACTTGGCCCCGTCGATTCGCAAGGCAGGTCTTGATCCTGCCAACCTACCCGAGAGCGATCCGAGCAAGATGAACTTTGGGGGCGGCGCACAAAAAGCTTGGAAAGACATTTGGGGCTGCGGCCAAGGCATTGGTGTGGTCAAAGCCGTGGTCCCTGCCGCAGAGTTGGTGGCGCGTTTGAAGCGTGAGTACCAAGCGGCGAAGCAACGCGTGAGCGCTTAAATAGGAAAGCCGCTCAGTGAGCGGCTTTTGAGTGTGCAGCGTGAGGTGATTAACGCAGCACCAACACCGGTACGTTGGCGTGTGTCAACACCTGTTGTGTCTCGCTGCCCAACAGCAAGCGCTTGATGCCACGGCGGCCGTGTGAGGCCATGACGATCAAATCGGCCTTGTGTTTTTTGGCAGCAGCGATCAGTGCGTCAGACACGATGTCGGATTTGACAACCACGGCTTTGGTGTTCACACCTTTGGCTTTGGCGGATTTCACGACAGCGTCCAACACTTTTTGTGCGCCGTCTGTCCAGCCTTTTTCAATTTTGGAAACTTCTGATGCCGTCAATGGCAAGGAGCCTTCGAAGTAACTTTGTGGGTAACGTGGGGTAACCTTGACTGCAATCAGCTCAGCGCCACTCAAGGCCGCCAATTCAATGGCGCTGTTGATGGCTTTTTTGGACAAGGTAGAACCATCTGTCGCGACCAAAATGCGTTTGTACATAAACTGCTCCTCTTGTTGATTTTGATGGTTTAGCTTAACCCATGTATCAAAACCCGTGTTGATACACGTCAAGTCTAAGTTAGACCCAGCCGTTAGGCTACATACCTATGCATCCAGATTCATCGATGGTTGAACTGCTTGACGACCGCCAAGAGTGGTTGCGATTCAGTCAGCAGCACAAAAATAAACAAAACCCTCAAGCCAATGACTGCTGGGATTCCCATGTGGTCATTCAAGGCATGCACTGTGCCGCCTGCGCATTCACAGTGGAAGCGGCGCTCATGTCAGTGCCTGGCGTGCAGTCGGCCGAAGTCAATGCCGCAACGCATCGCGCCAAAGTGGTGTGGTCGGAGCGCCAAGTCAAACCTTCGGCGTGGATGGCTGCCATCCACAAAGTGGGCTACGGCGCGTTGCCTGCAGCCGACAGCAGTTTGCGCCAAGCCCGCCATGAAGAAGGTCGACGTGCCTTGTGGCGCTGGTTGGTTGCTGGCTTTTGCATGATGCAGGTGATGATGTATGCCTACCCAGCCTACGTGGCGCAAGAGGGAGACATCACAGCTGACATGGTGTTTTTGCTGCGCTGGGCCTCGTGGGTGCTGACCTTGCCCGTGGTCTTGTTTTCGTGCGGACCATTTTTTAGCAACGCCCTGCGTGACATTCGCGCACGTCAAGTGAGCATGGATTTGCCAGTGGCCTTGGGCATGGTGATCACGTTCTTGCTCAGTTCGGTGGCCACGTTCGAACCGAACGGTATTTTTGGTGCGGAGGTGTATTACGACTCGCTCACCATGTTTGTGTTCTTCTTGCTCACAGGGCGTTGGCTAGAGCTACGCGTGCGCGACCGCACAGCAGGTGCCTTAGAAGCCTTGATGAACCGTTTGCCCGACAGCGTGGAACGCCAGTTGCCCAACGGCGATTTTGAGCGTGTGGCTGTTCGACGTGTGATGGTGGGAGATGTGATTCGTGTATCGCCCGCGGAGAGCTTTCCGGCCGACGGTGTCATTTTGCAAGGGCAGACGCTGACCGATGAGGCTTTGCTCACGGGAGAGTCGCACCCGCAATCGCGTGGTGAGGGTGACACGGTGGTGGCAGGTAGCCACAACCTGAGCGGCATCGTCACTGTGCGTGTGGTGCAGGTGGGCGAGGGCACGCAGTTCTCGCAAATCGTGTCGTTGATGGAAAACGCTTCCTTGCAAAAACCACGCTTGGCGCAGTTGGCCGATCGCATTGCCAAACCGTTTTTGATAGGCGTGTTGGTGTTGGCAGTGCTTTCGGCCGTGTATTGGTGGCCCACCAATCCGGGGCATGCCTTGATGATTGCGGTGGCTGTGTTGGTGGTGACGTGTCCCTGCGCCTTGTCTTTGGCCACGCCCGCAGCCATGTTGGCTGCTGCTGGTAATTTGGCACGTCACGGTGTTTTGGTGCGCAATCTGCAAGCCTTGGAGTCGTTGGCTGAGATTGACACTTTGATTTTTGACAAGACGGGCACGCTCACGCAAGACGGTCAGCGCATCACGCAGGTGATGACGGCTGAGGGCATATCCCCCGAATACGCCTTGCGCTTGGCCGCGGCATTGGCCAAGCATTCCTTGCATCCTTTGTCACGTGCCTTGGTCAAAGCGCACGACGCGTCAGGGCAGGGGGATGCACTCGATGCACAAGATGTAAACGAAATGATTGGTCTTGGCTTAGAGGGGCAGCTGGATGGTTTGCTGCGCTTGGGTTCTGCCAAGTTTTGTGCGCCAAAAACCAAGGGAATACCCGATAAAGCCAGTCTTTGCCAAGTACACTTGTGTACTGAAAACGAGTGGTTGGCGAGCTGGCGGCTGTCCGAAGATGTTCGCGATGACGCGGTGCAGACCGTGCAAGCGCTGAAAAGTTTGAATGTCGATGTATGGCTGCTGTCGGGTGACAGGCCCGAATCAGCTCAGCATGTGGCCCAAGAAGTGGGTATTGCCCAGGCTTTTGGGGCGTGTACACCGCAAGACAAGCTCTCACGCATGCAAGCTGCGCAGTCGCAAGGCGCGCGGGTGGCGATGGTGGGTGATGGCCTCAATGATGGTCCCGTTTTGGCAGGTGCCCATGTGTCCATGGCGTTTGGCAATGCGGTGCCCTTGGCGCAGTCCAAATCGGACTTGGTGCTGATGGGGGGCAGCTTGTTGGTGGTGGCGCAAAGTGTCAAGTTGGCCAGACACACCCTCAGGGTGGTCAAGCAAAACTTGGTGTGGGCTGCCGTCTACAACGCCTTGTGCGTGCCATTGGCTGTGGTCGGGTTGTTGCCCGCATGGTTGGCTGGCTTGGGTATGGCGCTGAGCTCGTTGTGGGTTGTGTTGAACTCTTTGCGACTCACCAAAGGATTTTGATGGATATCTTGTATTTGTTGATCCCGCTGTCGGTGCTTTTGGTTCTTTTCATCTTGGGAGGCCTCTGGTGGGCCATCCATAGAGGCCAATTTGACAGCGTAGAGCAAGAAGGCGAGCGTATTCTTCGAGACGATTGATTTGAATCAATAACTTTTTTGAGTTATTTGAGGATACTGGTTTGAAAAATGAAAGGTGACCGATGAACACATCAGAGCACGCTGTTTACAACGATACCGTTGTACGGCAGTTTTCCATCATGGCGGTGGTTTGGGGCGTTGTGGGCATGTTGGTGGGCGTTATCGTCGCATCGCAGCTTGCTTGGCCTGAACTTAACTTTGGTATCCCTTGGTTGACTTACGGTCGTCTGCGTCCGTTGCACACCAATGCGGTGATTTTTGCGTTCGGCGGTTCTGCGCTGTTTGCGACCAGTTACTACGTGGTGCAGCGCACTTGCCACACCGCTTTGTTCTTGCCTAAGCTCGCTTCCTTCACCTTCTGGGGTTGGCAGTTGGTCATCTTGGCTGCGGCTGTGAGCTTGCCTTTGGGTTTTACCCAAGGTAAGGAATACGCTGAACTCGAGTGGCCCATCGACATCTTGATCGCTGTGGTGTGGGTTGCGTACGCTGTGGTGTTCTTCGGCACCGTCGGTACACGCAAGATCAAACACATTTATGTGGCCAACTGGTTCTACGGTGCCTTCATTATTGCGGTGGCTTTGTTGCACATCGTCAATAGCGCAGCGATTCCTGCTGGCATGATGAAGTCTTACTCTGCATACGCTGGCGCACAAGACGCCATGGTGCAGTGGTGGTACGGCCACAATGCCGTGGGCTTCTTCTTGACCGCTGGCTTCTTGGGCATGATGTACTACTTCATCCCCAAGCAAGCTGGTCGCCCTGTTTACTCTTACCGTTTGTCCATCGTCCACTTCTGGGCTTTGATCTTCACTTACATGTGGGCGGGTCCTCACCACTTGCACTACACCGCGTTGCCTGACTGGACTCAGTCTTTGGGTATGGTGTTCTCTTTGGTGTTGTTGGCTCCTAGCTGGGGCGGCATGATCAACGGCATCATGACCTTGTCTGGCGCATGGCACAAACTGCGTGACGACCCTATCTTGCGCTTCTTGATCGTGTCCTTGTCGTTCTACGGTATGTCCACGTTCGAAGGTCCCATGATGGCCATCAAGACAGTGAACGCTTTGTCTCACTACACCGATTGGACCGTGGGCCACGTGCACTCTGGTGCTTTGGGCTGGGTGGGCTTGGTGTCCATGGGGTCTATCTATTACTTGGTGCCTAAGTTGTTTGGCCGCAAGGAAATGTTCAGCGTCAAAGCCATCGAAGTGCACTTCTGGTTGGCCACCATCGGTATCGTGTTGTACATCGCTGCCATGTGGATTGCCGGTGTGATGCAAGGTTTGATGTGGCGCGCTATCAATGCGGACGGCACATTGACTTACACCTTCGTGGAGTCTGTCAAAGCCACTTATCCGTTCTACGTGATTCGTGTGTGCGGCGGCTTGCTGTACCTGAGCGGCATGATCATCATGTTGTGGAACGTTGTGAAAACTGCGACCAACGGTCAAGCAGCCACCGTTGCCATTCCAGCACCTGCACACGCCTGAGGAGAAATAAATGTCTGATAACCATTCCCAAGGCGGCTTGTCACACGCACGTGTGGAGACCAGCAACTTTTTGATGATCGTGTTGATCTTGATCGCTGTAGCTTTCGGCGGCTTGGTCGAGATCGTGCCTTTGTTCTTCCAAAAATCCACCACTGAACCTGTGACGGGCGTCAAGCCTTACACCGCATTGCAGTTGGCTGGTCGCGATGTGTACATCCGCGAAGGTTGCTACAACTGCCATTCACAAATGATTCGTCCCTTCCGCGCAGAAACACTGCGTTACGGTCACTACTCAGTGGCTGGCGAGTCTGTGTATGACCACCCCTTCCAATGGGGCAGCAAGCGCACCGGTCCAGACTTGGCTCGCGTGGGCGGCAAGTACAGCGACGAATGGCACCGTGTTCACTTGAACAATCCACGCGATGTGGTGCCTGAGTCCAACATGCCTGAATACCCATGGTTGGCTAAGAACGTGGTGAACGCTGCACAAGTGCCTGCCAACATGAGCGCTTTGCGTAAAGTGGGCGTGCCTTATACGGATGAAGAAATCGCTAAAGCAGCGGAAGATGTGACAGGTAAAACTGAACTTGAAGCTGTGATTGCTTACCTCCAAGGCTTGGGTCTCGCGCTCAAATAAGGAGACATGACCATGGATGTCAACGATCTGCGAGTCATCACCACGGTGCTGTCATTTGCTGTGTTTGTCGGCATCATGGTCTGGGCTTTTTCTCGACGTAACAAAGAAGATTTTGAGGCAGCCTCGAAGCTGCCCCTCGATCAAGACTAAGGCCTAGAGGTCTTTGTAAAGGAATCGAATCATGAGTGATTTCACAAGTAATTTTTGGTCGATCTTCGTATCTGCCATTGCAATTTTGGGTATCGTGTACTGCGCGTTTTTGCTGTGGTTCTCGGCCAAAGTCAAGGTGTCTGCACACGAAGAAGACGGTACCACTGGCCACGTGTGGGACGGTGATTTGCGCGAAATGAACAATCCGTTGCCACGTTGGTGGTTGTGGTTGTTCATCATCACCATGGTGTTTGCTGTGGTGTACGGTTTGGCATACCCAGGTTTGGGTAGCTTTGCTGGCAAATTGGGCTGGAGCTCAGCCGGTCAATACGAAGCTGAAGTGGCCAAAGCCAACCAAGAGTTGGAGCCACTGTATGCGGCTTTCAATGCACAAACACCAGAGCAACTGTCTCAAGACCCCAAGGCCATGGCTGTGGGCGAGCGTTTGTTCATGAACAACTGCGCACAGTGCCACGGCTCTGATGCACGCGGTTCAAAAGGCTTCCCCAACTTGACCGACAAGGACTGGTTGCACGGCGGCACAACCGACAAGATCAAAGAGACCATCACCAAAGGTCGCATTGGTCAAATGCCTCCTATGGCTGCTGCCGTGGGTACACCTGACGATGTGCGCAACGTGTCTCACTACGTGATGAGCTTGTCTGGTAGCCCACACGACTCTGTGCGTGCCGCTTTGGGTAAAGGCAAGTTCGGTGCATGTGCTGCATGTCACGGCCCTGATGGCGCTGGTATGCAAGCGGTGGGTTCTGCCAACCTGACTGACAAGATCTGGTTGCACGGTTGGGGCGAAGAGGCCATCACCGCCATGATCAACAACGGTAAAGTGAACCAAATGCCTGCACAAGAAGGCCGTTTGACAGAGTCACAAATCCACGTGTTGACTGCTTATGTTTGGGGCTTCTCTAACAAACCTGCTGCCACGAAGTAATTTGCTTTGAATTCTGCTGACGACTCTAAGCAGCGCAAAACCATCCCCATCGTTCCAGAGCCTTCGGGCTCTGCGGACGAGGCGATGGTTTCGCTTTATGCTGCATCTAAAAAAATCTACCCTCGCTCTGTCGAGGGTATCTTTGCTTATTGGCGTTGGATTTTTGTAGTCCTGACGCAGCTGATTTTTTACGGTTTGCCGTGGTTTGAGTGGGGCACACGCCAAGCGGTGTTGTTTGACCTTACTTCGCGCCGTTTTTATATTTTTGGTTTGGTCTTGTACCCGCAGGACTTCATTTACCTCACCGGCTTATTGGTGATCTCAGCCTTGGCGCTGTTTTTGTTTACCGCCGTAGCAGGGCGCTTGTGGTGTGGCTACGCCTGCCCACAAACGGTGTACAGCGAAATCTTTTTGTGGATCGAGCGCAAGATCGAGGGCGATCGTTCAGCCCGCATGCGCTTGGATGATGCAGATTTCTCACTCGAGAAACTGGTCAAGAAATGGTACAAGCACCTGATTTGGATCTTTCTCTCGATCTGGACAGGCTTTACCTTCGTGGGTTACTTCACGCCGATTCGTGAGTTGGTGATGGAGTTCTTCCTCACGCAAATGTCTTCGTGGGAACTCTTTTGGGTTTTCTTTTATGCGTTTGCCACCTATGGCAATGCGGGCTTCATGCGTGAGCAAATTTGCAAATACATGTGCCCCTATGCGCGCTTTCAAAGCGCAATGTTTGACAACGACACGCTCATCGTCACCTATGACGCTGAACGTGGCGAGCCACGCGGCCCACGCTCGAAGAGTGCTGATGTTGCTGCCTTGAATTTAGGGGCCTGTGTGGACTGCACCTTGTGCGTGCAGGTGTGCCCCACAGGTATTGATATCCGTGATGGTTTGCAGTACGAGTGCATTGGCTGTGGTGCCTGTGCCGATGTGTGCGATACCGTGATGGATAAGCTGGGTTACGCCAAAGGTTTGGTGCGTTACTCCACCCAAAACGCCTTGGACAACAAGTGGACGCCTAAGCAAATTTGGCAACGCGTCATGCGCCCACGCATTCAGATTTACACCATGATTTTGGTGGCAATCACGCTCAGCTTATTGGTGTCGTTGGGTTTGCGTACGCCGTTCAAGGTGGACGTGGTGCGAGATCGCTCGACCCTGTCACGCATCACCGAAAGCGGCACGCTGGAGAATGTGTACCGCTTACAAATTATGAACGCCGCCGAAGTGGCGAGGACTTATCGTTTGTCGGCCAAGGGCTTGACTGGTTTGCAAATCACCACAGACAAAGAAGTGCTGGTCGAGCCAGCGCAGGCGCGCTGGGTGGTGTTGCGTGCAGACATTCCTTACGGCTCAGCCCCAAGTGGTTCACACAAAATCCAATTTGAAATTCAGGCAACCGACACGGATGATGTGGTTGTTGAAAAATCTGTGTTCATCGTTCCAAGGTAAATCATGACAAGCAACCAAACTTCTGATACCAAACGATGGTGGCAATATGGTCACGTGTGGCTCATCATTGCAGGCCCAGCGGCTGTGATTGTGGCGGGCTTTGTAACGTTGTTCATCGCCATTCGGTCGCCAGATCCTGTGCTGGCTGAAGACTATTACAAACGCGGCCTAGATATCAATAAAACCTTGGCTGCTGAGAAAGACATGCAGCTGGCACCTGCGATGCAATCGCGTAACCATGTGGTCACGCCCAGAGTGGATGCTGATAAAAAGCCCTAAGCCTTGCGGCTTGCGCTGCGCTCAGTGACAGCTGGGTGCGTTGACGATGAGCTTGAGCCCATCTGGGTTCAGGATGCGGACATGGCGTTGCTTGACTTCGACAATGCCGTCTTCTGCAAACTTTGAAAATGTGCGGCTCACGGTTTCTAATTTGAGGCCCAAATAGCTGCCAATTTCTTCACGCGTCATGCGCAACACCAACTCCGATTGAGAGAAGCCACGCGCATGCAGGCGTTGTACCAAGTTGAGCAAGAATGCCGCCAAACGCTCCTCGGCACGCATGCTGCCTAAGAGCAACATGACCCCGTTTTCTCGCACGATTTCACGGCTCATGATTTTGTGCACATGGCGTTGCAAAGAGGTGATTTCACGCGAGAGATCTTCAATGCGATCAAAAGGCATGACACACACTTCGGCATCTTCCAGCGCCACAGCGTCACACGTGTGGTGATCACTCACGATGCCGTCTAAACCGATGATCTCGCCGGCCATTTGGAAACCCGTTACCTGATCGCGACCATCTTCTGCCGAAATGCGGGTTTTAAAAAAACCGGTTCGGATGGCATACAGCGCGTTGAACTTATCGCCATTTCTAAACAGGTTGTCGCCACGTGCCACTTTGCGGCGGGTTGCTACCATTTCGTCGACACGCTCCATCTCGGTTTCATTCAAACCAAGCGGCATGCAGAGCTCGCGCAAATTGCAGTTAGAACAAGCGACTTTGATACTGGTAGAACTCATGGGAACGGATGGACTTTGTGTTGACACAAGTCAACTTTTATCAGCGGTGACGCCTCTATTATGGAGCGCAAATTTAGGTGTGAACTTATGCATTCTCTTGTCTTGAACCCAGAACTCTTGCAGCGCTATGACGTGGCAGGGCCTCGTTACACCTCATACCCGACGGCTGATCGATTTGTGGAAGCATTTGGCGAGGCAGACTATTTGCAAGCGTTAGAGCAACGACGCGATGGCGTGGGCACCAAAGCGTACCCCTTGTCCCTGTACGTGCACATTCCGTTTTGTGAGTCACTTTGCTACTACTGCGCGTGCAACAAAATCATCACCAAGCACTACGAGCGCGGCGCTGAATATTTGCGCTACCTTGAGCGTGAGGTGGATCTGAACATTGCGCACTTGGGTCAAGGCCAAGTGGTGTCGCAATTGCACTTGGGTGGTGGCAGTCCCACGTTTTTGAATGATGCCGAGTTGGCTCAGCTGATGGCCATGCTGCGTCGCAATTTTCAGTTTGCGCCTGGCGGTGAATACTCGGTCGAGATTGATCCGCGCACCGTCACGCGTGAACGCTTGGCGCATTTGGCAGAGCAGGGCTTTAACCGCTTGAGCTTTGGCGTGCAAGACTTTGAGCCTGCCGTGCAAAAAGCGGTGCACCGTATTCAACCTGCTGAACAGGTGTTTGACTTGGTGGCTGCGGCTCGAGAGTTGGGTTTTGAATCTGTCAATGCCGATTTGATTTATGGTTTGCCTATGCAAACGCCAGAAACGTTTGAACGCACGCTTGAAAAAATCACCCAGTTGCGCCCTGACCGCATTGCCTTGTATGCGTATGCGCACTTGCCGGAGCGCTTCAAGCCGCAACGCCGTATCCACACGCAAGATTTGCCGCCTGCCGCGTCTAAACTGGTTATGTTGTCCAGCGCGATGCGCGTGTTGGTGGAGGCGGGTTATGTGTATGTGGGCATGGACCACTTTGCTTTGCCCAACGATGCGCTGGCTGTGGCCAAACGCCAAGGCCGTTTGCACCGAAATTTCCAAGGCTACAGCACGCAGCCCGATTGCGACTTGATTGCTTTGGGCGTCTCATCAATCGGTCGCGTGGGCCCCACCTTCAGCCAAAATGTGAAGACCTTGGACGAGTATTACGACTTGCTCAACCAAGGCCGTTTGCCCGTGGCCCGTGGCATGGCGCTCTCGCGTGATGACTTGGTGCGTCGCACCGTCATCATGGCGTTGATGTGTCAGGGTAGTGTGCTGTTTGAATCGGTGGAGTTGTCGCATTTGGTCGACTTCAAGCAGTACTTCGCCCCCGAGATGGAGGCCTTGGCGACGATGCAAGAACAGGGCTTGTTGACCATCGATGACACCGGTATTCACGTGACTGAGCTGGGCTGGTTTTTTGTGCGTGGCGTCGCCATGGTGTTTGACAAATACCTGCAGGCTGACAAGAACCGAGCTAGGTTCTCTAAAATCATCTGATGAACACAACTCTGGCTCTCACCGCACTCCTCATGGGGCTCGCGGGTGGGCCGCACTGTTTGGCCATGTGCGGTGCGGCGTGTGCAGGCATTGGTCGTGCGGCCCAAAAACAAACGGGCGGGCAGGGTGTGTCAGCCATGCTCTTATTTCAACTCGGGCGCGTCATCGGCTACAGCGCTTTGGGTGCAGTGGCTGCCAGCACCATGCAAGGTGTGGGCTGGCTGAGTACTCAGTCAGCGGTATTTCGCCCTTTGTGGACGTTGTTGCACATCGTCGCCTTCATGGTGGGCGGGTTGTTGCTCTGGCGTGGTGAGCAGCCCATTTGGTTAGAAGATGTGGGACGCGGCATTTGGCGTCGTGTGCAAAGCATGACGGCCCATCTCAAATTACGTCATGGGGGAGCCGTGGTGCTTGGTGCCCTGTGGGCGTTGATGCCCTGTGGTTTGCTCTATGGTGCGCTGCTCGTGGCTGCGTTGAGCAATAGCCCCATCGAAGGTGCTGCAGTGATGGCGCTGTTTGCGTTAGGCAGCGCGGTGGTGTTGACCGTGGGGCCTTGGATTTGGTTGCGCTTGCGAGCGGGGCAAGTCATGCACACAGGTAATGGTGCATGGGGCGTGCGCTTGGCAGGGTTGGCTTTGGCTGTCAGCTCAGGTTGGATCTTGTGGATGGGCCTCGTGGAGTACCAAGCACCTTGGTGCTTGGTGCCTCAATGATCAACTGCTGATGCCTTTGTAAAACATATAAGCCGCGAGCACATACAACACGCTGGCAAACACGCGCTTGAGTTTTTTCACGGGCAACATGTGCGCGGCCTTGGCGCCTAGGGGGGCAGTGAGCACGCTGCACGCCGCAATCACCACCAGGGCGGGAATCCAGATGAACCCAAATGCATCGTCGGGTAAGCCTTGTACGGACAAACCGCTGATGATGTAGCCCGCCACGTTGGCCACGGCAATCGGAAAACCCAAAGCTGCGCTGGTGGCCACCGCGTTGTGAATGGCCACATTGCACCAGGTCATGAACGGCACGCTGATAAAGCCGCCACCTGCACCCACCAGCCCAGAGATAAAACCAATCACACCACCCGCGCCTATGAGGCCTGCGGTAGCAGGCACTTGGCGTGAGGGAGCTGGTTTTTTGTCTAAGAACATTTGCGTGGCTGAGAAACCCACAAACAAGCCAAAGAAGATGGCCAGGTATGCGCCTTTGAGCAAGGCGAACACGCCCAAGCTGCCAATCATGCTGCCCAACACAATGCCGGGTGCCAGACCTTTGACCAAATCCCAACGCACCGCGCCACGCTTGTGGTGAGCGCGCACACTAGAGACGGAAGTGAAGATGATGGTGGCCATCGATGTGGCAATGGCCATTTTGACCGCCAAGTCAGCATCGACACCGCGCTGCGTGAGCATGAATGTGATGAAGGGGACCATCACCATGCCGCCGCCAATGCCAAGCAAGCCTGCTAAAAAACCAGTGCAAGTGCCCAGCAGGGCGAGTTCGATGATGAGTTGCGGTTGGAGGTCCATGCGAGTGCAAGCCTTAGAAGATAGAAGGTGTCTGCAAGGATCCTCAAGGCCGTCATCCTGAACCGGGGGTTCAGGTGGGCGAGGTCAGGTCAACGTTGGGTTCATCTGACGCGAGACGATCACGCTCATCGACCGATGTTCCAAGCCCGAGCTCAATGAGCATTGGTTCAAGGAAATATAAAGCCCCAAGGGCTTGCAGACGCGCTGATTGTAGGCGCGCTTAGATGAGTTGGTTGTCGCGTGCGAGCACCGCATCCATGCGCTGCAACAGATTGTGCAGGTCGGTGCTGGAGGTGCTGCTGTCGCCACTGACTGCTGCTGCGGCAGGGCGATCGGTCAAGTCAAATGCCAAGTTGAGGGCTGCTAACACCGCAATACGGTCGCGGGCCTTGATCTTGCCAGCATCGCGGATTTTGCACATGGCCTCATCCACCTTGGCCACAGCTTCGCCCAAGCGTGTTTCACCGCCTTCGGGGCAGCCCAACACATAGCCTTGGCCCATGATTTGAACTTCGATCTGTTTCATGCGTTGTCCTTGGCTTCGGCGCCTTGAGGTAGGCGATCTATCAATGCATCAATGCGGTGGCGAGCTGCGCCCAAGCGTGATTTGAGCAAATCACGCTCGTGTGTGAGTTCTTGGACTTGAGTCGCTAACAAGGCATTGGTGCGTTGCAACTCTTCGTGACGCAGCAATAAATGCTCGACACGCTGGGCAATTTGATCGATCAGGGATGTTTGTGGCATGGCCGCACGATTTTAAGGTGGCTGAAAGGTAAATCGTTAAAATTATCAATGTTGGTGCTCGAGGTGTGGTTCACACGCCTCAGTTCAACGGGAAGCAGGAGGGTTGTGTCGCCAAGCGCGACAACACCTAACCTGCGCTGCCCCCGCAACGGTCAAGCGGACGAGCATTACTGCTCCGCTTCTGTCACACAAGCCACTGAGCGCCTTGAACAAGCGCTTGGGAAGGCGACAGAGGTAGTCTCCGCCAGCCCGGATACCGGCCAACAAGGTGGCGGTGCGCCTTAAAACGCGCCGCTAAATCGCTCAAGCACTGTCGGGGAAGGCGGTGAGAGCACATCCAGTTGGTATTTAAATCATGAAGAAATCTATTCGTATTCGTGCGCACGTCTTTACGCCTGCGCTTTCTGTGTTGGCTTTGGCCGTTACTGCGTCTGTGCAGGCTCAGGGGATTGAAGTTAATCCGGTGGTGATTTCTGCGACGCGTATGGAGCAGCCTTTGTCGGAAGTTTTGTCTTCGGTCTCGGTGATTACGCGACAAGAGATTGAAAAATCACAAGCAGCTAGCTTGGCTGATTTGATTCAAGGCGAGGCAGGTGTTGAGTTTGGTCGTACAGGTGGTCCTGGTTCAACGACTTCATTTTTCTTGCGCGGTCAAAATAGTACTAATTTAGTGATTCTGATTGACGGCGTTCGCTCTCAAGTTGATCCTTATGGGAACTTGCAAATTACGGATATTCCATTGCAACAAGTTGAGCGCGTTGAAGTTTTGAGGGGTAATGCCAGTGCGTTGTACGGTAACGCAGCGGTGGGTGGAGTCATTAATGTGTTGACTCGCCAAGGACAGGGTAATCCATCAGCATACGGTAGTGCGACATATGGCTCTCTTGGTACGGCTAATCTTTCTGTTGGCTATTCGGGTTCCAATGACGATTCAAGGTTTGATCTCAATGCTGGGCGTAACCACTACAGAGGAACATCCTCAATGGATTCGAAGATTAATCCGCGTGTCAATCCAGATAATGATGGCTATACCAATGAGTATTTTTCAGGAAAGTTTGAGAAAAAAATTGAATCGAGCTTGACACTGGGGACACGTTTTACGACGAGTACTGCACAAGTGAATACAGATAGCGGTGAAGCTGCGGACCCATCTAATGGTGTCATTGGTGATGTTGCAACCGATGTTCAAAAGTTTAAAAAGAAAACAAACTCATTTGGTATTTATGCCAAAAAAGCCGTAACTGATGATTGGTTGAGCACCATAGATGTTTCGCAATCAACTTTGAAATATGAAGATTTCAAGAATGGCACCCGTTACTTCAGTGGGTATGGCGAATCGTGGCAAAACGGTTTAATTGAAGGCACGCAAAATGCCGCGCGTTGGTTCAACACTTACCAATTAACACCTGCGGTTAAAACCGTATTTGGTGCGGATTTTGAGAGCGAGAAACTTTCAGCTGAAGGCAATAGCCCATATTCATTGAAACGTGAATCGCATGGTTACTTCGGTGGAGCAACAGCAACCATTGATAAGTTGAGTTTGCAGGCCAATCTTAGAAAAGACACATTAGATGTGTCGCATAACCAATATGGCTCAGACAGCAACAGTAAACCCAGTGCGACATCGGGACTGCTGGGTGCAGGCTACCAACTAAACCAAAGCTGGCGGTTGACTTCGACGATTTCAACAGGGTTTAGAGCGCCGGGTACAGCTGAAATCGCTAGTTCAGCGACCATCAAGCCCGAAACTCATACAAGTAAAGAAGCCGGTGTGAGCTATTCCTCGGATCGAACGTTTGCTCGTGTTGTTTATTTCCAAACGCAAACCAAAGATGCCATTGCATACGGTGGTGCACCTGATTACGCCTTGTCAAATATCGGGAAGACTCAAAATGAAGGGGTTGAGGCTTCCGCGCGTGTTGTTTGGGGTGGTCACAGTTTGAAGGCTTCATATGTGCGTCAAGATCCATGGAACGTGAGCGACGATAAGCCAATGGCTCGTCGTGCACGTGAATATGGGTCACTTGATTTCTCACGATCTATTCAGATGTATGACGTAGGCGCGAAGGTTTATGCCTCTGGTTCGCGCGCAGATGGTGCAACAGCGAATACGCTAGCAGGCTATACATTGTGGACACTCTATGCAAGCAAGAGAATCGACAACGAATGGACTGCGCGCGTGAAACTGGAGAACGTGTTTGATCGCCAGTATCAATTGGCATATGGGTTTAACACCCCAGGCCGCGGTATCTACGCCACCTTGCAATACCAACCCAAGTAACGTCAATGCTTGATCTTTTCCCCCAACGCATCGTCTGCCTCACCGAGGAAACGACAGAGTGGCTGTACATGCTGGGGGAAGAGGCGCGCATTGTGGGTATCTCGGGGTACACCGTGCGCCCGCGTCGTGCGCGTGATGAGAAACCCAAAGTGAGCGCATTCTTGAGCGCCAAGATTGACAAGATCTTGGCGCTCAAGCCCGATTGCGTGTTTGGGTTTTCTGATTTGCAGGCTGACATCGCGGCCTTGCTCATCCGTGCCGGCGTGCAGGTCACGGTGTTCAACCAACGCAGTGTGGATGAGATTTTTTCGATGCTCTACCAAGTGGCGGCAATGGTGGGGCAGGCCGAGCAAGGTTTGCAGCGCTTGAAGCAGATGCGTGCACAGTTGGACGCCATTCAACAAACGGCAGCTACATTCAAGCGCCGTCCCAAGGTGTATTTTGAAGAATGGGATGAGCCGCACATCAGTGGCATTCGTTGGGTGTCTGAGTTGATTGGCATTGCAGGGGGAGATGATTGTTTTCCTGAACTAGCCCAAATGCCCATGGGCAAAGATCGCATCATTGCCAACGGTCAAACCATTGTGGAGCGCGCGCCCGACATCATCATTGGCTCGCTGTGCGGTAAAAAGTTTCGCCCTGAAAAAGCAGCGGCACGTGAAGGCTGGGCCGATGTGCCTGCGGTTCGAAACAAGCAAATTTTTGAAATCAAGTCGGCGGATATTTTGCAGCCAGGCCCTGCGGCCTTGACTGATGGCGTAGCACAGTTGCATCGCATCATTCAGCAGTGGGAGGCAACGCATGCTTAACGGTATCAAGTCGATTCGCGGGTTTGCGCTGGTTGCGCTAATGGCGTTCGGCAGCATCGCCCAAGCCATGGTGTTGCGCGATGACCGCCAAGTGGAAGTGACCATTGCCAAGCCTGTGCAACGCATCGTCAGTCTGTTACCTTCACTCACTGAGACAGTGTGTGCATTAGGACAGTGCCAAAAGCTAGTGGGCGTGGATCGTTATTCCAACTGGCCCG
Source organism: Limnohabitans sp. MORI2 (assembly GCF_027925025.1). Classification (NCBI taxonomy): domain Bacteria; kingdom Pseudomonadati; phylum Pseudomonadota; class Betaproteobacteria; order Burkholderiales; family Comamonadaceae; genus Limnohabitans; species Limnohabitans sp. MORI2. The sequence goes on along the minus strand of NZ_AP027058.1, from coordinate 1,775,350 downwards.
AGAGCATTGCCAAGTTACCGCGTATGGGTGGTGGCATTGATCCGAACATTGAAAGCGTGGTCGCCGCCAAGCCAGATTTGGTCTTGATGGCAACCTCAGCGCGGGGCGCTGAACGCTTTGCAGCTTTGGGCTTAACCGTATTGGCGCTAGAGCCACGCTCACATGCCGATGTGCAACGCGTCATGCGCATCGTGGCACAAGCTTTGGATGTGTCAGTGGCTGAGAGTGATCGCGTTTGGCGTCATATCGATGCAGCCGTGAATGCGGCTGCGCAATCAGTGCCTGCAAAAGCCAAAGGCCAACGCGTGTACTTTGAAGTCAGCGCTGCGCCGTATGGTGCCAGTGAATCGTCGTTCATTGGCGAGACGTTGCAACGCTTGGGTGCGGGCAACATCTTGCCTGCATCGCTAGGGCCGTTTCCCAAAATCAATCCAGAGTTTGTGGTGCGTGCGCAGCCCGACATCATCATGGTGGGTGATAGCAACTTTGCGGACATGACCACGCGCCCCGGATGGCAAAACATGCGCGTCATGCGCACGCAGCGCGTGTGCCATTTCAAATCGGAAGAGTCGGATGTGTTGGTGCGTGCTGGTCCGCGTATGGACGAGGCCGCGCGTTTGATGGCGAAATGTCTGATTGACAAAAGCGATGCAAGCAAAGTCAATGACAAGTTGAGAGGTCAGCCATGACAGTTCACAGCGTGCGTTGGTCGCCTGTGCTGGTGGCGCTTTGTTTGTTGGCGTTAAGCGCACTGGGCATCGCCCTTGGCAGCGCGGTAGGCAGCACAGGGTTTGAAAGCTGGTTTGCCGCCCTGCAAGACGACACCGCATGGCAAATCGTGTGGGATATCCGTTTGCCACGCAGTGTGGGCGCTTGTGCTGCAGGTGCGTTACTCGGGTTGGCCGGTGCACTAGCGCAAGGCTTGTTTCGCAATCCCTTGGCTGATCCGTATTTGTTGGGTAGTGCATCCGGTGCGTCGCTGGGTGTGGCTGTGGCGTTGGCACTGTTTGGCGGCAACCCGTTTGCGACAGAGTTTTTGGTGCGTTTGGGTTTGACAGGCGCAGCGTTTGTGGGCGCGGTACTGGCCGTGTTGCTCACGCTTGTGTTGGCGCGTGGCGTGCAACACACTTTGCGTTTGTTATTGGCTGGCGTGATTGTGGGTGTGGTGTTGGGTGCGTTGGCATCGCTCATCACGCTCTTGCGTCCTGATGTGTTGCAGGGCATGCAAGGCTTTTTGTTGGGTTCCACCAGTTTCATCGCTTGGAATGCTTGTGTGTTGATGTTGGGTGTGTTGCTGCTTTGTGTGACGAGTGCCTTTGTCCTGAGCCGTGTGTTGGACGCTTTGAGCTTGGGCGAGTCGACTGCCTTGAGCTTGGGGGTGCCACTCGCACCTGTGCGTGTGGCGCTGGTGTGTGTGTTGGCATTGGCAACGGGGACGGCTGTGGCGCAAACGGGCTTGGTGGCCTTTGTGGGCTTGGCTGCGCCGCACCTGGTGCGCTCTTTGGTGAACGCCAAACACAACTGGGTTGTGTTGTTGTCCACCTTGATGGGCGGTGTTCTGCTGCTGTTTGCTGATTTGTTGGCACGACTGTTGTTGTCACCGCAAGAGATGCCTGTGGGGGTCTTGACCGCTGTCTTGGGTGGTGGCTATTTGCTGTGGTTGATGTATCGCAGCCAAACGGCGAGGGCAGCACGATGAATGCGCCGCTGATGGCTTTGCGTTTGCGCGATGTGCATGTGTCTCTTGCAGGGCAAGAGGTGTTGCACGGCATTGACATGTCGTTTGCGGCGGGGCGTTGGACCAGCATCGTCGGACCCAACGGCGCGGGCAAGTCCACTTTGCTCAAAGCCATGGCAGGGTTGTTGCCAGTCAGTGGCCGCATCTTTTTATTCGACCAAGAGCTCGTGGCCATGAACCGCAAAGAGCGCGCGCAGCAGTTGTCGTGGCTAGGCCAAAACGAATCAACGTCTGACGATTTGCGCGTATGGGATGTGGTCATGCTCGGGCGAATGCCGCATCAAGATTGGTTGGCTGCGCCCAATGAGAACGACCATGCGGTGGTAGAGACTGCGCTGAAAGCCACCCAAGCTTGGGACTGGCGTGAACGCTCTATTGCTCAGCTCTCGGGCGGGGAGCGTCAGCGCGTGCTGCTGGCACGTGCCATGGCCGTGCAAGCGCAAGTGATGTTGATGGATGAACCACTTGCTAACCTTGATCCACCTCACCAAGTGGATTGGCTAGAACAAGTGCGCTGTCTCACCTCGCAACACACCACCGTCATCAGTGTGTTACACGAAGTCGGCATGGCCCTGCATGCCGATGACATGGTGGTGATGCAAGCTGGTCGTGTGGTCCATCAAGGTGCGTGTACCGACGCGGAAACGCACCGCGCTGTTGAAGCCGTGTTTGACAACCGCATTGCTATCCATTCGCTGAATGGTCAGTGGGTGGCGGTGCCCAAGCTTTAAAACCCAAAGGATTTGCCATGACGGCCAAGTGTGTGATGGTGTTGGGGACATCCAGTGGCGCAGGTAAAAGCTGGCTCACCACAGCGCTGTGCCGCTGGTACGCGCGTCAAGGGTTGAAGGTGGCCCCTTTCAAAGCACAAAACATGAGCAACAACGCGCGCGTGGTGGCCTCACACAACGGTCTTGGCGAAGTGGGCTCTGCCCAATACTTCCAAGCACTCGCAGCCAAAGCCGAGCCAGATGTACGCATGAACCCTTTGCTGCTCAAACCCGAAGCCGACACGCACAGCCAAGTGGTGTTGTTAGGCGAGGTGAACAACGAGCTGACGAATACACCTTGGCGCGGTCGCAGCGAAAAAGTGTGGCCACATATCGCTGCATCGCTTGACGCGTTACGTGCTGAAAATGACGTGGTGGTAATTGAGGGCGCTGGCTCTCCCGCAGAAATAAACCTCATGACCAGCGACATCGTCAACCTCCGCGTGGCGCGTCATGGTGATGCGCGTTGCCTGCTGGTGACCGACATCGACAAAGGCGGTGCGTTTGCCCATCTCTACGGCACATGGGCCTTATTGCCCCCAGAAGACCAGGCACGTATCACTGGTTTTGTGCTCAATAAGTTTCGTGGCGATGCATCACTGCTTCCGCCCGCACCTGAGATGCTGCAAGCACGCACAGGTGTTCCTACAGTGGGTGTGCTGCCCATGTGGTGGCAACACGGTCTGCCCGAAGAAGATGGGGTGTTTGATGACCGCAGTCGCGCCACCGGTGTGGTGAGCAAAACAGTCGCCGTCGTTGCTTACCCACGCATCAGCAACCTTGACGAATTTCAACCATTAAAGAATGTGCCTGGTGTGCGCCTGCTGTGGGCGCGTAGTCCTGCTGACCTCGCGGGTTTGCAGGCCACCGATTGGGTCATCTTGCCCGGCTCAAAGCACACCAGCAGTGACTTGGCTTGGTTGCGTACAAACGGTCTAGATGCCGCCATTGCCCAGCACGCCGCGCAGGGTGGGGCGGTGCTCGGCGTGTGCGGTGGTTTGCAAATGTTGGGCGAGGCCTTGATTGACACCCACGGCATCGACGGCAATGCCGCTGGCTTGGGGCTCTTGCCAGTGGTCACGCAGTTTGCGACAGATAAAACCGTCCAACGCACGCAGGCGCAGTTTGGCGCGTTGCGCGGCGCATGGTCGGCGTTGTCGGGCGTGCAAGTGAGTGGCTACGAAATTCACCACGGTCAAACCCACGCGCACAGCGCCATGCTGGCGGCGGGGCAAGTGGCGCACGAGGTGATGCCAACGTTGGCTTGGCAAAACGATGCAGGCAATGTGATGGGCACCTATTTGCATGGCCTGTTTGAAGACCCCGCAGTGCTGCATGCGTTGTTTGGTGCACAAACGCCCACGCTAGACACCGTGTTTGAAGGCTTGGCCGATTACCTCGACCAACACATGAACGCTGAGGTGTTGCACAGCTTGATTGCTTGAGGTGCTCAAGCGCATGACGCCCCTCAAGGTCGAGGCGTTTTGGGCTTGAAGCTACAAAACTCAGACACACCACATTGCCAGCACAGTGGCTTGCGTGCTTGGCACACATAGCGACCATGCAAGATGAGCCAGTGATGTGCGTCCACCAAATAATCGGCAGGCACGCGTTTCATCAACTGCATTTCCACCTCGTAAGGCGTTTTACCTTTCGCCAGCCCTGTTCTGTTCCCCACGCGAAAGATGTGCGTGTCCACTGCCATGGTCGGTTCGCCAAAGGCGACGTTGAGCACCACGTTGGCTGTTTTGCGGCCCACGCCTGGCAGGGCTTCTAGGGCTTCACGCGTGCGAGGCACCGCGCCCGCGTGTTGGTCCACCAAGATGCGGCAGGTTTGCATCAGGTGCTTGGCCTTGCTGCGGTACAGGCCAATGGTTTGGATGTAGCGCTCCAAGCCCTCTAAGCCCAAATTCAAAATTTGTTGCGGCGTGTTGGCCGCTGGAAACAAGCGGCGTGTGGCCTTGTTCACGCCCACATCGGTGGCCTGTGCGCTCAGCAGCACAGCGGCCAGCAGCTCGAACACGCTGGTATATTCCAACTCGGTATTGGGCTGCGGATTGGCTGCTTTCAGCGTCGCAAAAAAAGGCTCAATGTGCTGTATTTTCATTCGCTCATTATCCCCATCATGCAATTTGCTGACCGCCTCAACAATGTTGAAACCTCTGCCATCCGCGAACTGTTCAAACTGCTGGGCAAGCCCGGCATCATCAGCTTTGCGGGTGGCTTTCCCGACAGCGCCATGTTTGATGTGGACGGCATCCGCGCAGCCAGCGAAGCGGCATTGACCCAAGAGCCAGGCGCTGCGCTGCAATACGGTGCGACCGAGGGCTACCAACCACTGCGCGAACAACTCGCTGCCTTCATGGCCAGCAAAGGCGTGAAAGGCTTAGATGCCAACGGCCTCATCGTCACCACAGGCAGCCAACAAGCGTTGGACTTGATTGCCAAGACTTTGCTCAACCCCAGCGATGTGGCCTTGGTGGAAGGCCCCACATTTTTGGCTACCATTCAGTGCTTCCGTTTGTACGGCCCCCAAGTGGTGGGCGTGCCCATTGACGCGCATGGCGTGCAGGTGGACAAGCTCGAAGAAATGATGGTGCAACACAAGCCAAAACTGGTGTACCTCATTCCTACGTTCGGCAACCCGAGTGGTGCCACGCTCAACCTAGAGCGCCGTTTGCGCGTACTCGAACTCGCCGTGAAATACAAAACCGTGGTGGTCGAAGACGACCCTTATGGCGACTTGTACTTTGGCGATGCCCCGCCACCTTCATTGCTCGCTTTGAGTGACCAAGTGCCAGGCAGCCGCGAGTGGTTGATTCACTGCGGTTCGCTCAGCAAAGTCTTGTCACCCGGTCTGCGTGTGGGCTGGATGATTGCCCCGCCCGAGTTGTTGGCCCGCGCCACCATGTGCAAGCAGTTCAGCGATGCGCACACTTCCACCTTTGCACAAGCCACCGCCGCGCACTACCTCAAAGCAGGCCGCATGCCCGCCACCTTGGCGCATGTGCGCAGTGTGTATGCCGAACGTGCCAAAGCGATGGGCGATGCCCTGAAGCGCGAGCTGGGCGATGCATTGACGTTTACCCAACCACAAGGCGGCCTCTTTTTCTGGGCCAACCTCACCGGTGCAGGTGGCAAAGTGAAAGATGGCAGCGAACTCGCCAAACGTGCGATTGAGCAAGGCGTGGCCTTTGTGCCCGGTGCGCCGTTCTTTGCAAGCAATCCAGACACCACCGCCATTCGTTTGAGCTTTGCCACGGCGGATGTGGACAAAATCAACGAAGGCATTGCACGCTTGGCGAAGGCCTTGTAACGTCACTTGATGATGAGTAATGATGCAAGCTTTCGCACCGAGAGAACACTGCCGTTCTCGCCTCAAGCGGTGTACAACGCATTTGCGTCGTCAGATTTGCTGGCCACTTGGTGGGGCCCAGAGGGGTTCACCAACGAATTTCAAACCTTTGAATTCAAAGAAGGTGGGCGTTGGACTTTTGTGATGATGGGGCCAGATGGCGCGCGCTACCCGAATCAAAATGTGTTCACTGAACTGGAGCCTGCATCGCGTGTGGTGATTCGTCACGATTGCCAGCCCTTTTTCACGCTCACTGTGCAACTGACCCAAGTTACAGACGGCACGCATTTGCGTTGGCAACAAGTGTTTGATGACACGCAAATCGCACAAACCGTCAAAGCGATGGTTGAGCCAGCCAATGGGCAAAACCTCGATCGGCTGACGCGAGCGCTGATCAGTCAGCCTTGAAGCCTGTTGCCGCAACGGCTTTTCCCCACGTCACAGTGTCAGCAGCAATGATGCGCGCAAACTCATCTTTGTTGGTGCCCGTCACGCGAAAGCCGGATTCTTCCAGCTTGGCTTTGGTGTCAGCAGACTTCACCGCTTTTTGAACGTCGGCACTCAGCTTGGCTTGAATGTCTGCAGGCACTTTCGATGGAGCGACGATGCCAAACCATGATGAGAACTCGAGGTTGTTGTAACCCTGCTCCTTGATGGTGGGCACATCGGGCAATGCGCCTGTGCGGGTTGCACCAGTGCTACCCAATGCCACAAGCTTGCCCGCCTTCACGTTAGGTGCAGCCAAACCCACGCTGGCGAACACGCCTTGCACATCACCGCTGAACAAACCGCCCAGCGCATCGGCTGTGCTCTTGTAGTGCACGGCTTCGGGCTTGAGTTTCACGGCATCACCAAACATGAACGCGCCGAAGTGGCCGGGCGTGCCCGCACCAAAGGTGGCCATGAAGAGGCCTTTTTGTTGCTGCGTCCAGCTCACGAATTCCTTCACGTTTTTGGCAGGAACTTTTTGCGGGTTGACCAAGAGCACAAAGTCGGCGCTGACCACTTGGCTGATAGGTGCGAAGTCTTTGGCGGGGTCATAGGGCAGCTTGTTGTAGCTGCTGGGTGCAATGCTGAGCTGGCCTGTTTCGCCCAGCATCAAGGTGTAGCCATCGGGGGCGGCACGGGCGGCTTCGCTCGCTGCGATGAGGCCACCTGCGCCGGGCTTGTTGTCCACAATCACGCCCATGTTGTTCCAGCCTTCGGATAGCTTTTGAGCGACCAAACGTGCCACGATGTCTGGGCCTGTGCCTGCGGGGAAGCCCACAATGATGCGGACGGGGCGGGTGGGGTAGTTGGGTTCTGCCGATGCGCCCATGCTCGCGCCTAAGGCCGCCAAGCCCATGCCGATGATCAAGCTGCGACGTGTGAATTGTGGTTTCATGTGTGTCTCCTTAGGGGTTTGTTTTAATTTGGAAAAAGTAGGTGCGATCAACAGACTTCAAAGAAGCGCATGACCACACGGTCTGGGTGCCGTGCCCCGGTACCAATGAACAAACGTTCGCTGATCCATGACAGAGCAGGAGATGCGGTTTCAAAGCGGGGCGTGCAGCGGAAGTAAACCGATTCGGGGTTCACCACTTCACCTTTGATGAGTTTGGCCATCACCTCGGGTGAGGCGGTGCGGATGGCGTGGTTTTGGACGTAAATCACATCGCCAGCGTCTGTCTCTAGGGCGTAGCGTGCATCTAGCTCGGCCATTTGCGCATTCACGATCAGCTGGAAATCTGCGCCGCCCGGCAGCACGCGTGCGGTCCAGCCATCGCCTTGGACCGTGCCGCCAAGAATAGAGATGAGTCGACGCGTGCCGTGAATGGTTTGGCCCACTTCAATGGGCTTGGCAACTTCGACAGACAAATCTGCGAAAAACTTGAGGTTGGGGGTGGGTAAATCAGACATGCGTCACAGGGTAATCCCAATAGGTCTAACCCGTTGTCATCCCTTAGGATGACAAGCACAAAGGCAACTCATTATTCAAAATGCGTCAATGGAATTTGCACTCGCCATCCGCGCATGTCCATGCACTGGATGGCTTGATTGGATTGATGGGCCAAAACGATTTTGAGGCTCAATTTCTACCGCACCTGCAAGACGTGGTGCCCGCTGCGTCGTACTCCATTTACCGAACTGGTCGCCAGTGCGTACCCACCCGTTTCATGTCGGCTAGCTTGGGCGTGGCTGACCATACCCAGGCCTGCTGGAATGCTTATTTGTCTGGTCCGCAAAAGAACGATCAAACCCTGGCTGCGCCTGTGATGGAGAGTGGTCATGCCTTGTTGTGCCATATCACTGACAAAGAAATTCCAGCTCAGCATAAGGCACTGGTTTATGAGCCGCACGGTATGAAAGAGCGTTTGTCGGTCATTCAACAAGAGGCTGCCTCGGTTTTTGCGATTAACTTCTACCGCCATGTCCATCAGCGTCCCTTCACAGATGCGCATTTGTCAAACCTCGCCTCTTTAGCGCCGGTGCTGCTCACGCTTGTGCAAAAGCAAATTGCCTTGTCCACGCCGCAGGCGGCAGGCGCTGGCCGTGATGTGAACCATTGGATTGCCAAGCTCATGGCCTACAACCCTTCATTGACAGAGCGAGAACTCGATGTGTGCGCGCGTTTGCTCACAGGCATGACGCAGGATGGCATTGCCAGCGATTTAGGGCTGTCCTTGGCGACCGTTAAAACTTATCGCAACCGTGCCTTTGCAAGACTCGGGATTCACTTCAAGAACCAACTTTTTTCTTTGTTTTTGCACTGATGTGAGCTAAGTGATTCCGCAATAAAAAAGGCTGCTCTGTGAGCAGCCTTGTTGTTTGGATCGTGGGGATTAACCCGTGATGCCTTGATATGCCGCATCATCCATCAGTCCATCCAGCTCCGCTGCATTGTTGAGCTTGACTTTGTAAAACCAGCCTGCACCCTCGGGGTCGCTGTTGGCCAGTGAGGGATCGGCTCGCAAGGCTTCGTTGTGTTCAAGGATTTCCACAGTTGCAGGCATGTGCACATCGGCGGCGGCTTTGACCGACTCGACCACACCGGCCACGGTGCCTTGCGCTGCGGTGGTACCCACGGGGGCGAAGTCGACAAACACGATGTCGCCCAGCGTGTCTTGTGCGTGTTGGGTGATGCCCACCAAGGCGGTGTCGCCTTCGATGCGCACCCACGTGTGTTCTGCGTGATATTTGTTCATAGTCTTTACATGCCGCTGTAGTTGGGGCCGCCACCGCCTTCGGGTGTGACCCACACGATGTTTTGGGTGGGGTCTTTGATGTCGCAGGTTTTGCAATGCACGCAGTTTTGTGCGTTGATTTGCAGGCGGTCAGAGTTGTCGTCGTTCTTCACGTACTCGTACACACCGGCGGGGCAATAGCGGCTCTCGGGGCCTGCGAACTTGGCGAGGTTGATGTTGACGGGCACCGACGCGTCTTTGAGCGTCAAGTGCGCGGGTTGGTTTTCTTCGTGGTTGGTGTTGCTGATGAACACGCTGCTCAAGCGGTCAAACGTGAGCTTGCCATCGGGCTTGGGGTAGTTGATTTGCGCGTGCTGCGCTGCAGGCTCCAAGTTCACATGGTCGGGCTTGGTGGCATGCAGTGTCCATGGTGGGTTGTCGACGCCGAGCTTGGGCAAGAGCCAGTGTTCGATGCCGGTCATCACCATGCCGACGAGCTTGCCTTTTTTGAACCACAGTTTGAAGTTGCGGTATTGGTTGAGCTCTTTGCTGAGCCAGCTCTTTTCAAATGCGGCGGGGTAGGCGCTGAGTTCATCGTTGGCGCGACCTGCCGACACAGCTTCATACGCTGCATCTGCAGCGAGCATGCCGCTCTTGATGGCGGCGTGGCTGCCTTTGATGCGGGCTGCGTTCAAGTAGCCTGCATCGCAACCAATCAGTGCGCCACCGGGGAACACGGTTTTGGGCAAGGCTTGTGGCGTGCCGTTGTTGATGGCGCGTGCGCCGTAACCAATGCGTTTCGCACCTTCGAGGTGAGCTGCAATGGCTGGGTGTGTTTTCCAGCGTTGCATTTCTTCAAAGGGGCTGAGCCATGGGTTTTTGTAGTCGAGGCCGAGCACAAAACCGAGGGTGACTTTGTTGTCTTCGAGGTGGTACAAAAAGCCGCCGCCAAACGCGTCGTCTTGCATGGGCCAGCCAGAGGTGTGCACCACCAAGCCAGGCTTGGCTTTGGATGGGTCCACTTCCCACAGTTCTTTGATGCCGATGGCGTAGCTTTGTGGGTCTTTGCCCTCGGTCAAGTTGTATTTGGCAATCACTTGCTTGCCCAAATGGCCACGGGCGCCTTCGGCGAAGATGGTGTACTTGGCGTGCAGCTCCATGCCGAGCTGGAAGTTGTCAGTGGGCTCGCCGTCTTTGCCAATGCCGAGGTTGCCAGTGGCGACGCCTTTCACACTGCCGTCGTCGTTGTAAAGCACTTCAGCCGCCGTGAAGCCAGGGAAAATTTCCACGCCGATGGATTCAGCGTGCGCTGCCATCCACTTGACCACATTGCTGAGCGACACCACATAGCAACCGTCGTTGTGCAAGTTGCGGGGTAGCAGCCAGTCTGGCGTGCGTTGGGCATCGGTTTCGCTGAGGAACAACACATCGTCGCCCGTGACTTCTTGATTCAGTGGGCAGCCGAGTTCTTTCCAGTCGGGGATGAGTTCGGTCATGGCCTTCGGGTCCATCACCGCGCCCGACAAAATGTGTGCGCCGGGCTCTGAGCCTTTTTCGAGGACGACCACTGACATATCGTTGCCTTTTTCGGCAGCGAGTTGCTTGATGCGAATGGCCGTGGCCAGACCGCCAGGGCCGCCACCGACCACGACCACGTCGTATTCCATGGCTTCGCGGGGACCAAACTGGGCGAGGATTTCTTCTTGTGTCATGTGCGTTGTCTCATTCTGTTTGTTGTCAGAGGTGAGACAGATTTTAGGGCCTGCCATAGACGCACTTGTCATAATGAAATAACTCAACAATCTGGAGGTCAACATGGCGTACAGCCTAGATTTGTCGGGCCGCGTGGCTTTGGTCACCGGCGCATCAAGTGGTTTGGGGGCTCAATTTGCCAAAACCCTGTCACGTGCGGGTGCCGCTGTGGTGTTGGCTAGCCGCCGCATGGACAAGCTCAAAGAGTTGCGTGCCGAGATTCAAGCCGAAGGCGGCGACGCCCATGTGGTGAGCCTAGACGTGACCACGTTGAGCAGCATCCAGTCGGCCGTGGCTCATGCCGAGACCGAGGTGGGCAGCATTGACATATTGGTGAATAACTCGGGCGTGAGCACCACCCAACGCGTGCAAGACGTGACGGAAGAAGACTTTGACTTCACCTTCAACACCAACGTGAAAGGCTCGTTCTTCGTGGCCCAAGAGGTGGGCAAGCGCATGTTGGCCCGTGCCAAGGGGGCTGCGCCTGGCACTTACACGGGTGGACGCATCATCAACATCGCCTCTGTCGCTGGCTTGCGCGTGTTGCCGCAAATTGGCCCGTATTGCATGAGCAAAGCTGCTGTGATTCAAATGACCAAAGTGCTGGCCATGGAGTGGGGCCGTTTTGGCATCAATGTGAATGCGATTTGCCCTGGCTACATCGACACTGAAATCAATCACCACCATTGGCAAACGGAGCAAGGACAAAAGCTGGTCAGCATGTTGCCGCGTAAGCGTATCGGCAACCCGCAAGATCTGGACGCCTTGTTGGTGTTGCTGGCCAGTGCAGAAAGTGGCTTTATCAATGGTTCCATCATTTCAGCCGATGACGGCTTTGCAGTATGAAATACGAAATACCTGAAAACAAAAAACTCGTTTACGAAATGACCGTTCCCATTCGCTGGGGCGACATGGATGCGATGGGGCATGTGAACAACACGCTGTACTTTCGTTACCTTGAAATCATCCGTGTGGAGTGGCTGGCCAAGAACAATGCCCAGCCTTCGCCCGAAGGGCAGGGGCCGGTGATCGTCAATGCGTTTTGTAATTTCTACAAACAGCTTGAATACCCAGGTGATGTGCTGCTCAAGCTCTATGTCAGCGACCCAGCACGCACCACGTTTGAAACCTGGACCACGATGGAGTCGGCCAGCAACCCCGGCACGATTTACGCCGCTGGCGGTGCGACCACGATTTGGGTCGACTTTCCTAAGCAAAAATCGATTGAACTGCCCGACTGGGTGCGGGCTTTGGTCACGCCTTGATTCTCAAGGCGCAGTGAGTGCGTCTAAGCGTGAGAGCCACACGATGGCCTCCTCACGCGAAGTGCCGCACATCTCGGCTGAAGGTTTTAAACCGCCGCAAAACGCAGGCCGCTCAGGCCTGCCGAACACCGCGCAGCGCATGTCATCCATCAACTGTGCACAGGGCACACCTGCCGGTTTGCCATGTGGCATGCCAGGCAGTGGGCTGGTGATGGACGGGGCAATGCAGCAAGCCCCGCAAGCGGCGCGACAGTCCATTTATTTTTGGCGTGGCACGCGGCCTAGCAGATAAAACTCGGGGTTGGGCATCATGCTGCTGAAGCTGGCAATGCGGTTGCTCATGCCAAAGAAAGCAGTGATGCTGGCAATGTCCCAAATGTCTTCGTCATTGAAGCCGTGGGCGTGCAAGGCGGTGAAGTCGTCATCGTTCACTTCGTCGCTGTGCAGGCACACCTTCATGGCGAAGTCGAGCATGGCGCGTTGGCGTGGTGTGATGTCGGCTTTGCGGTAGTTCACGGCCACTTGGTCGGCCACCAAAGGTTTCTTTTCGTAGATGCGCAAAATTGCACCGTGCGCCACCACGCAGTACAAGCAGTTGTTGGCTGCGCTGGTGGTGGTGACGATCATTTCGCGGTCACCTTTGGAGAGGTTGCTCTCGCGGCCCACGGTCTCGGGCATCATCAGCGCATCGTGATAGGCAAAGAACGCACGCCACTCGGCAGGACGGCGGGCCAAAGCCAAAAACACATTGGGTACAAAGCCAGACTTTTCTTGGACTTCCAAAATTTTGGCGCGCAGGTCTTCGGGTAAGCCTTCGATGTCAGGGAATGGGTAGCGGGTCATGGAGTCTCCGTTATTCAAATTTGGCAGCGATTATGCTTGGCAAGATTTTGCGGAGAAGGAACACAGATGACAGACAAAAAATCGTTGCCCTCGGATGAGGCGTTTCAAAAAGGTTTGGCCATGCGTACCCAAGTCATGGGTAAGCCATTTGTCGACAAGGCATTTGGTGGCATGACCGACTTCACTGAGCCCATGCAGCACCACATCACGCGTGCTGCTTGGGGTGACACATGGCAGCGCGGTGTGTTGGATTTGAAAACCCGCAGCCTCATCACGGTGGCCATGCTGACCGCATTGGGAAGATCACATGAACTCAAAGGGCATGTGCGCGGTGCGTTGAACAACGGGGCAACCAAAGAAGAGTTGCAAGAGGTGTTGTTGCATGCGGCGATTTACTGTGGTGTGCCGACAGCCGTCGAAGGCTTTCGCGCCGCTGCAGAAGTGGTGGACGCGCCTCAATCCTAAGCAGGCGTTCAGCCCACCACCAGCTTGTGCACCAGGTCTGCGGTGGTGGAGGCTTTGTATTTGCGCATCAGTTTGGCGCGGTAAATTTCTACCGTGCGGTGACTGATGCCAAGCACTTTGCCGATTTCTTTGGAGGTCATGCCCTCCATCAAGAAGGCCGCCACCTCGCGCTCACGTGCTGTCAGTTCGGCGCGCACGGGGCGCGTGGCGCTGAGGTCTTCAAAACTCCAAATGCCAGCCTCATGTGGCGACTCTAAATTCAACGCCCGGCCCGTCACATGGCACCAAAACGGCTCGCCTTTGAAGCGGCCATCAATGCGCTTCATCAAACGATCGTCTGCGTACAGACCTTTGGCGTTGAGGCTGAGTTTGATGCGTGCACCCGTGCGTTCGTATTCATCTGCACTGGGGTAAAGCACTTGAAACGACTGACCAATCAGCTGCTCACGCGTGGCCCCAAACATGTCGCACACGTGCTGGTTGCAATCCACCATTTGGCGGTTGCGAGACAGCACCAAGCCCACGGGGGCGAGGTCAAAGGCTTGGCGGTAATCAATCATGGATGGGGTCTAGGGGGTCTGTGCTTACGAAAAACTACGTATCTCAATACGTAGTATCGTAAGCGCATTCTGTTGTACTTTGACTGGAGCATCCCTTGAACAAAGTTTTCCCTTCTGCTGCTGAAGCACTCAAAGACATCGTGGCCGACGGCCAGCTGATGGCTGTGGGTGGTTTTGGCTTGTGTGGCATTCCTGAAGCCTTGATTGACGCCTTGCGCGACACGGGCGTGAAGGACTTGACCGTGGTTTCTAACAACGCTGGCGTGGACGGCTTTGGTTTGGGCAAGTTGCTCGAAACCCGCCAAATCAAAAAAATGATTTCCAGCTACGTGGGCGAGAACAAAGAGTTCGAACGCCAATACCTCTCTGGCGAGTTGGAGCTCGAATTCACGCCCCAAGGCACGCTGGCTGAAAAGCTGCGCGCGGGCGGTGCAGGCATTCCCGCCTTCTTCACCAAAACCGGTGTGGGCACTGTGGTGGCCGAAGGCAAAGAGTTGCGCGAATTCAATGGCGAAACCTACGTGATGGAGCACTCCTTGGTGCCCGAGGTGTCGCTCATCAAGGCCGATGTGGCTGACCGCTCAGGCAACCTGCGCTTCAACATGACCGCGCGCAACTTCAACCCCGCAGCCGCCACTGCTGGCAAGATTTGCGTGGTCGAAGTTGAGCGCATTGTGGCCACGGGCGAGTTGGCCCCCGACGACATTCACTTGCCTGGCATTTATGTGCACCGCATCGTGCACAACCCCACGCCCGAGAAGCGCATTGAAAAGCGCACCACCCGCGACCGCAAATAAGGACACACCATCATGGCTTGGACTCAAGACGAAATGGCCGCACGCGCGGCAAGCGAACTGCAAGACGGTTTTTATGTGAACCTGGGCATCGGCATCCCTACGCTGGTGGCTAACCATGTGCCCGATCACGTGGAAGTGTGGCTGCAAAGCGAAAACGGCATGCTCGGCATTGGCCCGTTCCCCTATGAAGATGAAGTCGACGCTGACCTTATCAACGCAGGCAAACAAACCGTGACCACCATCAAAGGCTCGGCTATTTTTGGCAGCGATCAATCGTTTGCCATGATCCGTGGCGGCAAGATCAACCTCTCAATCCTTGGCGCGATGCAAGTGAGCGAGAAGGGCGATTTGGCCAACTGGATGATCCCCGGCAAGATGATCAAAGGCATGGGCGGCGCGATGGATTTGGTCGCGGGCGTCAAGCGCGTGATCGTGTTGATGGAACACGTGGCCAAGAAAAAAGATGGCACCGAAGATTTGAAAATCTTGCATCAGTGCACCTTGCCTTTGACAGGCGTGGGCGTGGTGGATCGCATCATCACTGATTTAGGGGTGATGGATGTAACCCCTGAAGGCTTGAAGGTCGTTGAGTTGGCAGAAGGGGTAACCCCAGAATTCATCCAATCGAAAACTGGTGTAAAGCTGGTCTTTTGATGGATGGAAATGAATTTGCAGATGCAAACTCATCCGCCATCAGTTGAAGCGTAAAACCTCTACTACGGGGTCATCGTGGTGTGCCACGGCCCCTGGTTTTGGAGCTGACACCTCAATGGACTTGCCCTCTCGTACAAGAAGCGGAAGAAGGGACATTGGGGCATCTAGTTCAGCTATTGAACCACTTGGGTATGCTTCTCGCGTGTGGAAATTGAACCACCGCTGTCCATCTGGAAGTTTGGGTAGATAGAGTTTTCGGGTGTTTGCGCCAGGCCCCACTACCGGGGCTACTAAAAGGGCCTCGCCTAACATGAATTCATCGCAGTCATTCAAGCAATTTTGATCGTCTGGAAAATCAAAAAATGTTGGCCGAATGATAGGTTGATGAGTGGAGCAAGCTGCTTCAAAGCAAGCCCAGAGATAAGGCATGAGTCGATATCGCAACTCAATGGTGCTGCGAATTGCATCAGTCACCTCTGGATGCATCCAAGGCAGATTGCTGACGTTTCCTTCTTTCCAAGAGTTCATTACCATGCGAGGATTCAGCGCACAGGCTTGAACCCAGCGAAGAAACAGCTCGGGATCAGGCACGGGGCCAAAAAAACCGCCTACATCGTGCCCCACGTTGAACATGCCAGATAGGCTCATTTGCAAGCCTGTTCGGATATTCCATTTGAGCGTTTTCCAGCTAGTGGTGTTATCCCCCGACCAAGTTTGAGCATAGCGCTGGATACCCGGAGGGCCTGCACGTGTCACAGTAAAAAGATGGTCACGGTCTGGATTGGCAATGAGGTCTTCACGTTGCGCCTCGAAGCTCGCTCTCGTCATCAGCAATGCATGCAAAGGGCGACTTCGGTGCATCGGGATAGCTTTCCCCCAGCCTGCACTGAACGCATCTTCAGCTGCAATGGCGTATTCGTTGTTATCGTTCCAACCTACTTGAATGCCGTAATCCAAAATTTGGCTTCTTAGTTGTTCTTGCCACCACTTAACTGCGTTTGGTCGAGTGAAATCGAGGTGTGACCCTTGCCCATCCCAGTAGGGTTCAACCACAGGTTGGTGCGTGTTTTCATGCTCGATAAAAGCATGCTCTTTTGCCAATTTCGAGTAGGCTGGATGGTCATCTAAGAGGCAGGGTTTCAAATTGGCCACCAGTTTAAGGTTGGCGCCACGAAACTTTTCATTCAGCCGTTTGGGGTCAGGAAACTTAGAGCGATTCCAAGTAAAAACATAACGCTGTTTTCCCCTACTCGAATAGCCAGAACCATAGTGAAAAGCAGAGATAGGAACTTTGTGGCGTTGACATTCGTCGATGAATGCATCCAGTTGATCTTGAGCATCCGGCGCGTCAGCCAAGCCCATTGCTGTTTGTGCGAAACCCAAGGTCCATCGGGGGGGTAAGTGGCTGCCTCCGATCAATTGAACAAACTGAGCCACCACCTCTGCTGGGGTTGTTCCCAGCATGAAGTAGTAATCCAAGTCTCCGTCGTCGATGTCAACGCTGCGAAACAGTCCGTGGTAATTGTCATGTTCACAACCTAGGTCAAATGTGCAGGCAGACAACGTATCGTAGTAAATGCCTGTCCACAAACCATCAATAGTTCGAGTGATGACAAACGGCCAGTGTTTATAGAGTGGATCACCTGAGTGAGCGTCGTATCCGATGGCATCCTGACCCATGCAACGCAATCGCCTGCCATGCAAATTGAGCGGGCCAGTTTTGTCACCTAGGCCGAAGAAGTATTCGTTGGGGTCTCGCACGACACTGTGGCGAACAAGCCCCGTTCTTTTTTCATGCAAGTAGGCTGAGGTCACACGGTCTTGCAAGATCACTTGGTCTGATTGTGCATCTCGCCAAATGACACGAACTGGCAATCCGTTTCCTCCTTCAAAACTCGCTTTGAGTCGTCTAGTGCTGATCGTGTGTTCTGAAGTGTGGATGATGCTTGGTCTTTCAAAACCTTCGAGGCTCGATCGTGAGCGGCCCTCCCACGGAACATCTTGAACCCGATGGTCGTGTGTGGGCGCGATGGCCCATGTGCGTGGTTCACGAAAACCGCTCGAAGGATGCCAGTAAACCCGCGCCATTGTGTCTGACAGAAACACCATATCCAATCGATCGCCACCCGCTAATTTCGCATGAGCATCACTTTGCGAATTGCCAGGATGGACTTGCCATGCCTCTGATTGAACGGGGGTCATTTCGTCTCCGAATTAATGCGTTGCCCTTGATCGTCAAAAGCATGTATGTGATCGGGGTGAGCTTTGAGGTGTACAAGCTCCCTGATAGGCATCTGCAGACCCGCATCTACTAGTAGCTCCACACGTGTTTTGTCTTCAAGTTCAGCGACAACTAGTCGTTGAGCGCCAAGGTATTCTGAAGACAAGACTGTCATCGCTAGCCCATCAGATGCGTCTGCGGGAATCCAATGCTCTGGGCGAACGCCAACTTGGTGTATGCCTGCTGGCAGCAAAGCGCTTAATGATGGACAACCTGATGTCACCCGATAACTGAATAAATTCATCCGAGGGCTACCAATAAATCCAGCTACAAATACATTGCACGGTTTTTGGTAGAGGGACTCTGGCGTTCCGACTTGTTCCACGCGTCCGGCACGTAAAACAACGATTCGATCCGCCATAGTCATTGCTTCGACTTGATCATGTGTCACATAGATCATCGTCACACCTAACCGACGGTGAAGTTCGCGAAGCTCTGAACGCATGGATACCCGTAGTTCAGCATCTAAATTTGACAAAGGCTCGTCAAACAAAAAAATCTTTGGATTTCTGACGATAGCCCGACCAATCGCAACCCGCTGACGCTGGCCGCCAGAAAGTTGTGTGGGGCGTCGATCAAGCAAGTGTTCAAGGCGCAACATGACTGCCGCTTCTTGGACTTTTTGCTCAATTTCTTTGTTGGGGACTTTCGCATTTTCAAGGCCAAATGCCATGTTGGCATAAACCGTCATATGAGGGTAAAGCGCATAGGACTGAAAGACCATCGCACAACCACGATCAGCGGCACCAAGATGATTGACCTGTTCGCCATCGATACGCAATAGCCCATCAGTTGGTTCATCTAGACCTGCAATGAGTCGCAGGAGTGTGGATTTCCCGCAACCCGAAGGCCCGACAAAAACTATGAATTCTCCATGTTCAACATGCAGGTCGACACCATGAATGACGGGTGTCTGATCAAAGGTTTTGCGTATGGCGTGAAGTTCAAGAGTAGACACGTGAAATACCTAGTATGAAAAAGTTATTTAACACCTGCACTGGCGATACCAGTTGTGATGTGTCGTTGCAAGAAAGCAAAGACCAAAGTGACAGGTAACAAAGTGATCACCGTCATCGCAAGTAAATAGTGCCACTGCGTATTGAGTTCACCTTGAAATGAATTCAACGCGAGTTGTAGAGTGAAATGTTCGTTTTGCGAGAGCACGATCAGTGGCAGCAAGAAGTCATTCCATCGCCACATCACTGAAAAAATTGCCAGCACGGCAAGTGCAGGCGCAGAAAGGGGAAGAATAATCCGCCAATAAATGCGCCATTCACTGGCGTGATCCATACGCGCTGCCTCGATGAGTTCGTCCGGAATTGTGAGCATGTATTGGCGAAGCAGAAATACGCCAGTGGGTGTTGCTACAGCGGGCAAAATCACGCCCCACAGTGAGTTAAGTAATCCGATTTGATTGATCACTAAAAATACTGGTACCAAGATGATGGTGGGTGGGATCATCAGGGTGGCAATGATTAATAGAAACACAACCTTTTGACCAGTGAAGCGATATTTTGAGAGAGCAAAAGCAGCCATTGAATTAAACAGGAGTGTTAACAGCGTTGCAACCAAGGTGATGAAAACGCTATTCCACAGGTAAGTTCCAAAAGCGAACTTCCTAAACAAGTCGGTGTAATTGTTCCAGGCCCACTTGATTTCGTTGACAGGCTGTCGTTGTTTGATGTTTACCTGAATACGTTGTTCAGGCGAGTCGGGATCTACCATCATGGCTGATATACCCATGCGGCTCGCTTGGGCCAGAGTTTTGCTTGTGCCATCGTCTAGGTTCACGTTGAACAAGGGCAACGGATGGTTGTACCCACTCACTTCCACAGTCTTCTGAGCATAAGGCAGCAGGGTTGGGGGGAACTGGGCTATAGCAGCCTCAGATTTAAATGACGATAAAACAAGCCATAAAACAGGGGCAAACATTGTGACCAACCCCAAGAGTAAATAGGCATAGCTCAGAGTGTCGGTCCAATGCAGCTTACGGCGACCTCGGGTGCGAAGTAAAAATTCTAAGATTTTCATGTCATTTACCCTTGGGGCCCAATTCTTGGGCACGAGTTAGGCGAAGTTGCGCGAGTGTGAGCACAATTAGAAAAGCTGCCAAAGCCAAGGATGCCGCCGCTGCAAGCCCGTACAAGTGAATCTGTTCTGCAAAGCCAGTTTGGTAAATGAACTGCACGATAAATGTGGTGGCTGAGCCAGGCCCACCCCCTGTGAGTACGAATACCTCATCGAAGATTTGAATTGCGCGAATGGCGGCAAGTACTAAGACCACAATTAAATTAGGCATCAGCAAGGGGAGTGTGATCTTTCTGAGAGTACGCCATGGGCTAGCACGGTCCATTTGTGCAGCTTCGTAGAGGTCTTTGGGAATTGCTTGTAACCCTGCAAGCAGAATGAGCGTGTAAAAACCCATATGTGCCCAAATGGAAATGAAGATGGCCCAAAAGAAAGCTGGCTTGGCTTGGGTCAGCCATTCAACGGGTGCAAGGTCAAGTGCAACCAACCCAGCATTGAAGGCTCCTTGGCTTTGTAACAACCATTTCCAAATGAGCGCGACCACGACGGGTGATAACAAGACTGGATAAAAGAAAACACCCCGCCAGAAGCCTCGGCCTAGGATCTTTTTGTTCAGAACTAAGGCAGTGATGAGGGCGAACAAAACCATCAGTCCAACTTGAAAAAAACTAAACTTTAAAGTGTTGAAGATGGCTCGCCAAAACACGTCTTTGCGACAAGATGAAACATCCAAGTAGTCTCGGCATTCAAAAAGAATTTGAAAGTTTTCAAGACCAGTAAACGGACGTTGAGTCGGGATTAAATTGACGCCGCCAGTCGTGGCGTAAATCAGGTTAATTAGGATTGGTAAGAAACAAAAAATACCGAATACCAATAAATTTGGGGCGACGAAAAACCATCCTAAGCGATGGATGCCAAGTAAACGCTGGCCCATGGCAAAGATGGGTTCTAGCAAGTTTAGGAGTAAACCCAGTAATTTCATAAAAATATGGCTTACCAAAAGGGGCAGAAGCGAATAGCTTCTGCCCGCTTGGCTGACTAAATGAAATGTTTTAGATCTTTATTTCTGCGCTTGCTTGACGGCGTCTTGCATGTCCGCCACGATCTTGTTGATGGCTTCGTCGGAATTCATCTCGCCCACAATAGCTTGGGTGACACGAGTCACAGTTGGCAACATGATGGCTCGGTTGAATTTGTATCCTTGGAATTGATAAGCAACAGGAGACAGGTTTGCGACGCCAGCGCTGAACACTCCCAGTGCCGCCTTTGATGCAGGATCAGCTGAAGCGTAATTGACCCCTTTCTTTGCGAGACCTGCATGCGCTGGAATGTTATTGGTCCGCGCTGTAAATTCAGCATAAGCTGACTCTGACGCCATGAATTCAAGGAAAGCGGCGGTTTCTTTTGGAGATTTGCTGGTTTTCAGTGCCACCCATGCAGCGCCACCTGGTATGCCAGAGCAAGCAGTTGAGCCGCAAGGGTTAGGGACTGCAACCCAGTCGAATTTGTTACCGACTTTCTTTTGAAGATTGCCAATTTGCCAGCTTCCTGCTAGGACCATGACGACATTACCGTTGATAAATTCATCGATGGATGAGGCATAAGTAGAGCCGCCAGAGCCAGCCCATACTTCACGCATCATCGTGCCGTCTTTGTGCCAACCTACAAATTTGTTCACAGCATTTTTGTAGCCAGCATCAATCACGGGATTGCCGCTAGCATCAAAAATTTTGGCGCCATAACTGATGGCTGGCCCTGCAAAACGGTGGCCTGACCTATCCCAAGCCATTGCGGCTTTGGTTTCGGTGGTCTTGGCTACTTTGCGCGATGCTTCTACCCACTCATCCCATGTGGCTTTAGGCCCTGGTAATGCGACTTTGGCTTGATCAAACAAAGTTTTATTGACAAACGGCCCAGTCATGGTCAGCTGCGACATGAACCCATAAACGCCCTTGTCTCCTGCGGTGGGCGCTAACCAAGGCGCTGTGGCGCTGAAGTTTTGATCGAGGCTCTTGCGGTTTTTGATGTCTTTAGAAATATCTAAGTAAAACTTTGATAAGCCGCCGAGATCAGTAACTCGGGCAATATCGGGTCCTTGGCCTGCCGCAAGCTGAACGGGCAATTGCTCAACAATCGTTTTATAGGGGACGGTGTCAATGATGATTTTTGTCCCAGGATTTTGGGACTCAAAACGCTTTGCTAATTCCGCAGTGACATCGCATTCGATGCCATCTTGATAGCACATGACGCGAACATCGCCAGCTTGGGCGAAACTGCACAGCGTTGCAAGGCCAAGTGCCAAGGCCAATTGATTGATTCGAATATTTTTCATGAGTGTCTCCTGTGAATGGTTTGATAATAAAGCGACTGGCGTTGAAACGCTCTTATGGTTTGTTTGAATGAGCAAGGAAAGCAAAAAGATTATTTCGACAGCTGGACAGGATCGCCTTGGCATTGATGCATTTTTTGGTCCTTTGCCGGGGCGAGAAGATTCTGTAAACGCAGTTTTGTTGCACGAGTTGCAACAATCGCGTAGGGTGCTGCGTGAATGGCAGGTTCAGGTCGGAGAGCCTGCTTGGTTGAATTTCACGATGTATTGTGTGTACCCCACCGGTCAAAGTTCTTTTCCCATACTTTTGAGCCCTGATGGCTGCTGGCCTCACGTTCTTAGTGCAGAGGCTATAGATGCGGTGATTCAGGAGGGGGTTGCTTTGGCTTGGTTTAATCGAACCGAATTGGCCTTCGATAACCCTGACTGCCAACGCCGAGGGCCGGTACACAGCCGCTGGCCAGAGGGTAGTTGGTCTGCCTTGTCTGTTTGGGCTTGGGGACTGATGATTTGTGCCGATGTTTTGAGTCGAAGTGCCAATGAAGTTAGGGGCAAACTTGGCGCAGTGGGTCATTCTCGAGGCGGAAAAGCTGCGCTTTTGGCCGCCCTGTTGGATGCCCGATTTGATGCTGTAGTTGCCAACAACAGCGGTACAGGCGGTGCTGCATCGCTTCGAGTGCATGATCGAGGTTGTGAGACTCTGTTTGATTTGGTCACTCGTTTTCCCCATTGGTGTGGGCCTGATGCGACTGATGTCGAACTTCAGCAACGTCTTATCGCGGAGGATGCCCCTATCAATTGGCTTACTCAATTGGCACCACGGGGGCTCTGTGTATTGCAAGCCAAAGATGATTTTTGGGCAAATCCGACCGGCGCGAAGCATTTGGTGGAGTCCTTGCAGACAGCCTGGAGTGAACATCCACATCGACTCAGATGGGTTGAACGTCTGGGTGGACACGCCATGACTCGAGCTGATTGGCGAGAAGCGGCCCGCTTCATGCGCGAGCTTTAGTTGTTTCGACCGACTACAGCGGGCGTTCATGCTGTGAGATGACTTTCGGCTTACGAGCATCACAAGCCATCCAGTTGAGACCAGGCGTATTTGCCTTGGGTTAAGTCAATAGACATGCCAGTTTGCGCAGATTCTTGAGCAGCTAAGCCCATGAGTACGGCTGCGAGTCCATCTCTCAAACTTACCTCCACCATTCCCTGGCCACGAACGACCGCATTGAATTTCTGATGCTGATAAAACGTCGAGCCATTGTGATCACCTGCAGCAAGTGCGACAGGGTCAACAGGTACTTCAAGCTCTCTTGGACCTTTGGGATTGCGAGGGCTGATGATCACTTTGGGGACAGGCGCTGCACCTAAGTGTTCAGGCCAGAAGCGACCAGGTCCTGGGACAAAACATTCCACCTTGCCGGTGGGACCTACCACTGAGATTTCCTCTTGGTAGCGCGAGCCTTCGGCAAACATGCAAAGTTCTAGCATGGCACGTTGACCACTTTGAAAATCCACCACAACGTAGGCATGATCAAGTATGTCAGGCGTCCCCTCGGGATAGTGTTCATCTAGATGGTTGTGTGCAACTGAAGCAGAAGCATAGATTCGAATGGGTTCGCTGCGAGTGAGGTGACGCATGAGATCGAAGAAATGGCAACACTTCTCAACCAAGGTGCCTCCTGTGTAACGGTTGAACCGATTCCAATCCCCGACTTTGGTCAAAAAAGGAAAACGATGTTCACGTATCGAGATCATCTTCACTGGCCCTGTGTGCAGTTGGTTGTGAACCTCTGCAGACAAAGAAGCAACCGGAGGCATATATCGGTATTCCATCGCGACCCAAATGGGTTGCGGGTAACGTTTACCCAATTGGATTAAATTCTGAACTTCTGACAAACTGGTGCATGCAGGTTTTTCCAAAAGTAAAGGTAATGGACGCAACTTAGCAATCGCATTTAATTGTTCTGCATGGCGAAAGTTTGGGCTCGCGATCAGTAGGCAATCTACATCCTCAGATGTGACGACGTCCTCAAGACTTGATGCGGGTTGCGCACCGCTAGCGAGGCTCAAACTAAGCTCAGTCATATGAGGGTCTGGCTCAAAGATGCGGGTGACGGATGTTTGAGCCAGCAATGCAATGTTGCGCAGATGTTCTTGCCCCATCATGCCGCAACCGATGATGCCGTATCGAACTGCTTGATTTCCTGTTGAATTCACGCCTTTGTCTCCAAGTCAAAAGTTGTTTCCTGAGTCAGTCAATCATGACCTTGAGAAATCTCGGAAAGAGTGTATTGGTCACAGAGTATTTCGAAATCATGCAACTGCGGATTGATGCCAGTCTCGGCTTGTAGGTATCTGGCCACTTTTGGGGCCATCACCTTTGCCATTCGAGCATCTAGGAACAAGGCGCGCCAACGTCGAGCGAGCATGTCTTCTACCGTGACGGCCCATTCATTTCGGGCACTGTATCTGACCATGTGTTCGGTGAGTCCAAGTCCTATGGTGTCATTGGGTCCAGTCATGTCTTGAATAATCGCGCTAGCTGTTCCATACAAATTCAAACTGGGAGCGTCCCTCAGACGATGAGTCGCGAAGGCGGGTGCACCTTTCAGTGCGTGATTCTGAGTCTGCGCATGTACAGAAGACGCAGGCAGATCATTTGACTCGACCAAGGATTTCATCACCAACTCGGCCATTGATCGGTAGGTGGTCCACTTGCCGCCAGTGACTGTGATGAAGCCCGGTTGTTCTCGAACAATCAAGTGCTCACGAGAGATCTGGCTTGTGGTGCGTTCATCAGATGTGCGATTGACCAAAGGACGCAACCCGGCCCAAACGCTTTTTATGTCACTGATGTGTAACTTGACGCCCAAGTGTCGATGCGACTCTTCGAACAGAAATTTCAATTCATGACTGTAGGGGCGAGGTTCCAGCGGTGCATCATTTCGAGGCGTGTCAGTGGTGCCAATTACTATTGATCCCAGCCAAGGAATTGCAAAAAGTACGCGTCCATCTCTTGTTCGAGGCACCAAGACAGCCTCGTTCAATGGCAATACCTCGCGACTGACCACCAAATGAACGCCTTGGCTGGGTTGTACCCATCGATCTGATAAATGCTTGCTTGAGGATGCTCCTCCACTTGTTTTAGGGGAGGTTAGTAATTGGTGCCGCAAATCGTCAACCCACACCCCCGTTGCATTTACAACACAACGGGTTCTTATTTGGCTGGTTGTTCCGTCGAAGCTGTCTCTCAGCCCCAGGGTCCAACCCTCTGCGTTATTTTGCAAGCTCGTGACCAACGTGTGGTTGCGAATCATTGCCCCTGCGGCATTGGCGGTTTGTGCAAGCGCTATTGCATAGCGGGCATCATCAAATTGACCGTCCCAATAACGTACGCCAGCTGCCGCTGGTGGCAAAGTTGGTGCAATTTGGTGAAGAGCTTTTGATGAAACACCTGCGGTGGGTCCGAGACTGAGATTCCTGGACAGCATTTGATAAATGTTGAGTCCAAGACTTGAAACTAACCAAGATGACCATTTCCGCTCTGCCACTACGAACGGTATCGGTTGTGCCAAGTGTGGGGCAAGCTTAAGCATGATCGAGCGTTCACGCAATGCCTCTTGAATAAGTCGAAACTGGCCCTGCGCCAAATAGCGTACCCCGCCATGAAGCAATTTCGTGGAGCGGGAAGATGTACCACTGGCGAAATCCCGACCTTCAATCAATGCAATCCTTCGCCCTTCTAAAGCAGCCTGAACTGCAACACCAAGGCCAGTGGCTCCTCCGCCTACTACGACCACATCGAAGTGATGCGAGCTTTGGGAGGCTGTCCATTGGTTAAGATCAGGCCTAATCATGAAAAGTCAAAAAAGATGAATTTTTTGTGTTGTTTTTGATTCGTATGTGAGTTTATAGCTTGAAAACGAAGGGGGTGAGCATGCTCGTAATCCCTAGAAATTCGAGTGAATTGAAAGGATATAACGCTCTCATGACTCGGGCTCTTAATCCTAGGCAGCTGGCACTCTTGCAAGCGGTGCGCGAACACGGCGCGCTGAAAACCGAAGCGATTGCTGTTCAATTGGGAACTACGTTACAAACAGTTCGGCGTGATATCCAACGACTCAGCGAGGCTGGTGCGCTGGAACGTTTTCACGGGGGAGTTCGCGTGCTGGACAGTATCACGCGAAACACCGCCTATGTTGAACGTCAGCGCACCAACGCGCAAGCTAAACAACGTATCGCTAGATCGGTGGCTGCAGCAATCCCTCCTGGCGCGAGCCTATTCATGAACATCGGCACCACAGTCGAGGCAGTTGCCGCTGAGTTAATTCATCACCGTGATTTACGTGTGGTGACCAATAACTTGCATGTTGCAAAAATCTTGGCTGTTAACCCAAATTGCGAAGTAGTGGTCGCGGGTGGTGCTGTGCGATCTGAAGATTTGGGCGTGGTGGGTGAAGCGGCACTTTCGTTTATTCGCCAATTTAAGGTTGACTTCGGTTTGATTGGCATCAGTGGCATTGATGCCGATGGCTCTTTACGTGATTTCGATATGCGTGAAGTCATGGTAGCCCGGGCTATCGTCGCTAATTCTCGACAGGTTTGCTTAGTCGCAGACGCGAGTAAGTTTGGGCGCACGGCAATGATCGAAATGGCCCCGATTCATGTTGTGCATACGCTTTATACCGACGCTAGACCTGGGCCTGAATTTGAAGGCCTACTTCACGAACAAAATGTAAATTGCGTGATCGCACCAGATTGAACCTGATTTAGAAGGAACTCCTTGTCATGCCCGAGCCTATTTTTTTACTTGCACTTGATCAAGGAACAACCAGCTCTCGTGCCATTGTTTTTACCCAGGATGGCGTAGTGCACAGCATGGCTCAGCAAGAGTTTGAGCAGATTTACCCTGAGCCTGGTTGGGTCGAGCACCGACCAGAAGACCTTTGGAATAGTCAGCTTCAAACCATTCTTCAAGTGCTTGAAAAAGGTCAACTTTCTATCAATGAAATTGCTGCAATCGGAATTACCAATCAGCGTGAGACCACTCTGCTTTGGGATCGTCATACAGGGAAACCAATTTATAACGCCATTGTTTGGCAGGACCGTCGAACCGAGGGCTTTTGCCTTGAGCTGAAGGCGAAGGGGCATGAGTTACGCATCCAAGAACTCACGGGCTTACGTATAGATCCCTATTTTTCCGCGACCAAGTTGCGCTGGTTGCTAAACAACGTTCCAGGAGCTAGAGAAAAAGCACAGCGTGGCGAGTTGGCGTTTGGAACGGTGGATACATGGCTGATCTGGCAATTGACAGGGGGTAGAAGTCACGTAACTGATATCACGAATGCCAGCAGAACTTTGTTGCTCAATATTCATTCAGGTGAATGGGACGATGAGCTGTTAGCTTTGTTCGATATTCCTCGCCAAGTTTTGCCTCATGTTCTGCCATCGGTTGGCGATTTCGGTCGCGTGCAGCCGGGCTTGTTAGGAGCTGGCCATGTTCCCGTTATTGGAGGGGTGGCGGGAGATCAGCAATCTGCGCTTCTGGGACAGGCCGGTGTTTCACCCGGTGATGTGAAAAACACCTACGGCACTGGATGTTTCATGCTGATGAACACTGGAGAGCAGGCCTTAACGAGTCGCAATGGACTTATCACGACTTGTGCTACAAGTTTTGGGGCCGACTCAGGGCTAACTTACGCTCTTGAGGGAAGTGTGTTTATGGGGGGGGCTGTAGTTCAATGGTTGCGTGATGGACTGAGGGCTATTCAACACAGCAGCGAGGTTGAAGCACTGGCCTGCAGCGTGCCGGATACCCAAGGTGTAGTTTTAGTCCCTGCATTTACAGGGTTAGGTGCACCTTACTGGTTACCGCATGCAAGAGGCAGCATCCAAGGTCTGACACGGGGTACTACTGTGGCGCATATCGCGCGTGCTGCTTTGGAAAGCATTGCCTTACAAAGTGCTGTTCTTTTGCAAGCAATGCAGCGTGATGCACATGGAATGAAGGATTGTCAAGTCAAGGCTTTGAGAGTTGACGGAGGTGCCTGTGCGAACAATTTACTCATGCAGATGCAAGCCGATTTGATGGGGATACCAGTCTTGCGCCCTCAAACCTTGGAAACCACAGCGTTAGGCGCCGCTTTATTGGCGGGCTTGCATATTCAGGTTTTTCAGGACCCTCTCTCGCTGCGCAATCAAATGCGCATTGAGCGCGTGTTTGAACCGCAATGGAGTTCCGATCAGGCTCAAAGTAGGCTTGCTAGTTGGGAGTCTGCAGTTGCACAACTGAAATGAAACGTTTCATTGGCTCAACCGAGAGGAGTAGCAGCACATAGATGGATCAAACCATGTTTGTGAAAACTCAGCAACTTCATTTGTTGATGTTCGTGACACACGCTCAATGAATCCTGTCGGCTGTCCTGGACTGATACCAAAAGGGGGACAGGCCCACATTGGAGCTGTGTCAACAGATATACGATCCTCTACGCGCGCAATCCAAATGCCAAAATTTTCTTGGTAAAACAGATACATGGAGTCACCCAAGGTGTGCACTGACAAATTTTGCACATGGTCTCCGTTAAACCAAATCTCTTCCAATGCAACTGGCACGTGACTTAGCGAGCGAAGCCTACGAACTCGCCACGCGTGAGTACTCCTGCCATTCCCAAAAGCGGGTACATCAGCTGGGCGAAGTTCAAGGCTGACATCCAAGATTAATGCGGTTGGTAAACCTGGTCCTGAATTCAGTTCCAAGCGAAAGAGCTCATAGATTTGCCCTGTGCCTGCCGCTTTTTTGACGTAAGTGCCTGATCCTTGAATTCGCTCAACTACGCCCTGCTTAGCGAGCAGTGCCAATGACTTGCGCAATGTGCCTACAGCGACATTCAATTGTGTGGACAGTTCTGCCTCAGTCGGTAAGCGTTCATCTTCTCGCCAGTGACCAGCCTTGATCCGACGTGCTAATAACTCAGCGATTTGCAAATAGACCGGTAATGGTTTAGCTGGAATTGGCGTTGTCATAAGACAAGTATGTCAAAACACGGTTGCTAAGCATAAACCCTTAAATTAAAGTCTATCAATTCATATACTATTCATTCATAGTTTTTGGAGGGGTGTTATGAGCGTTGTTCCTGTCAAAGGTGAGTCAATTGATGGCGCTGAGATCGCGTGGTTTGCGCCACTTTGTTCAGATGACTTTCAATATTTGGGTGTTCCTGATGGCAATTACCGAAGCAACTGGGCGAACACGAGTCGCATTGCTAAGAGGGCGGATGAGTTAGGTTTTCGAAATATTTTGTGTCCATCGTCTTATCAGGTGGGACAGGACACCCTGAGTTTCGTGGCGGCCATGGCACCTCAAATCAAGCAAATGAACATGTTGGCAGCTATTCGGTGCGGAGAGCTGCAGCCTGCCATGCTTGCTCGAACGGTTGCCACGCTTGATCATTTACTAGAGGGGCGCCTGACTTTGAATGTGATTTCCTCTGACTTTCCTGGGGAGCAAGCCGACAGTGCCTATCGTTATCGCCGTAGCTGGGAAGTAGTCGAAATTTTGAAGCAAGCCTGGACTCAGGATGAAATCAATTACGAAGGGCAGATTTATCAAATCAAGGGCTTGAGTACAGATCCAGTTCGTCCTTACCAGACCCAAGGTGGACCTTTACTTTACTTTGGTGGCTACAGTCCGGATGCGTTAGAGCTGTGCGGTGCACATTGCGACACCTATTTGATGTGGCCAGAGCCTAAGGAGACCCTTGCTCAGCGCATGCGTGACGTACACGCTCAGGCCCAAAAGTATGGGCGCGTATTGGACTATGGGTTGAGGGTACACATGATTGTTCGTGACACCGAAACTGAGGCGAGGGAATACGCCAGAGAGTTAGTTTCGCAGCTCGATGATCAAGCTGGTCAAGCTATTCGAAATCGAGCGCTAGACGCAAAAAGCTTAGGCGTGGCATTCCAAAGTTCGAATCGTGAAATCGCCGACGAAGATGGTTATATCGAGCCGCATCTTTGGACTGGTGTTGGCCGAGCTCGCAGTGGGTGTGGTGCTGCACTAGTCGGAAGTGTCGATCAGGTTTTGTCTGAAATTCACGATTACATGAAGATGGGAATTCGTGCCTTTATTTTCTCGGGCTATCCGCATCTGAATGAGTGTGAACAATTTGGAACCAAGGTTTTGCCTCATCTTAAAACTGTCTCTTTGGCTCAAGCCTATGGTCGTGTGCCCTCAACTACACCGGCGACGCCCTTAGGTGTGGGGGCGCGTCGCTAGGGTGCCTTCCAATAAACGTCTTAGTTGGAATTGGAAATTTAAATTCATCATGAAACGAATCACATTACCTAACGGTCAGCATATCAGTCAGATGGCATATGGTGTATGGCGTCTATCTGAGGCTAAAGATTGCAGTGTGGCGACTAATTTGGCTCGAATTGATGCCTGCTTGGCGCAAGGCATCACGACATTCGACCATGCAGATATTTATGGTGACTATGCGTGCGAACAATTGTTTGGCGACGCGCTCAAGGCGAGACCATCTCTGCGTGATGAAATTGAAATTGTTACTAAGACAG
This sequence comes from Limnohabitans sp. MORI2, assembly GCF_027925025.1. NCBI lineage: Bacteria > Pseudomonadati > Pseudomonadota > Betaproteobacteria > Burkholderiales > Comamonadaceae > Limnohabitans > Limnohabitans sp. MORI2. The sequence continues at coordinate 1,744,769 of NZ_AP027058.1, read as the reverse complement.
ACATCATGTTGATGTCAAGAAAGTGGCCGCAAACACGTGTGAAACATTACGACACAAGTGCTGCACATGTTCGTGAAAGTGTTGAGCGTTCGTTAAAGCGTATAGGTGTGGACAACATTGATTTGCTCCTCATCCATCGCCCTGATCCCTTGTGTGATGCGAGTGCTTTGGGGAATTGTCTTGATCAGCTGATTGATTCAGGCAAAGTTCGCGGCGTTGGCGTGTCCAATTACATGCCTTGGGATGTGGATTTGCTGCAATCGTGCATGCGTCATCAATTGCAGACCAATCAAATTGAAATGAGCCTCTTATGTACATCCGCGTTGACCAATGGCCAAATCGCTCATGCGCAGCAGCACAGGATGCCCATCATGGCTTGGTCTCCACTGGGTGGAGGGCGCCTTCATCACCAAGCCGGCCAACCTGAGACTGCAGCTGCAAGACTGGCTCCAAAACTGGCTGCGCTTGCTCTTGCGCATCATGTAGATGCCACGGCCATCGCAATGGCGTGGTTGATGTATCACCCCGTTGGCGTTGTCCCAATTATGGGCAGCAATCAAGTGGATCGGATCCGACATTTTGCTGATGCATTGAAAGTGTCTATGGATCGTCAGACATGGTTTGAGCTGTATGAGTTGGCCAACGGCCATGAAGTTCCTTAACTCCGTTCATGATCTCTCAATAAAGGTACTCAATGAGACACTTGACAGACGATCTTGCAGTTCTTGATTTACCGCGCCCAGATCAATCCCAAGCTGATTACAAGAGGGCGTTGTCGTGTTTTGCAACCGGTGTGACGGTTGTTACAACGCGATGGGAGGGGGCAGACTGGGGAATGACTTGCAATTCATTTGCATCAGTTTCTCTTGAGCCTCGATTGGTTTTATGGAGCATTCGTAGAGCGGCCTCTAGTTTGGACGCTTTTACTCGCTCTGGTCGTTTCAGTGTGAGTGTTTTGTCTACGAATCAACAAGGCTTAGCACGGCAATTTGCAACGGGTGATATGGCCTCACGTTTTATCGGGGTAGAGGTCAATCGTCAAAAAAATCAGTGTCTACGTCTGTCAGATGCCGTTGCCTTTTTCGATTGCGAGCTGCATGAATTGGTTCCAGCTGGCGACCACTTGATTCTTATAGGTCACGTATCGGATTTTGGATGGCAGGATAAGTCCGTGTTAGGTTTTTGCCAAAGTGCCTTCGGGCAATTCATGCCATTGCCTGCATGATGAGCTTGATATTGATTTTTTTTCTAGTAGGTGCCGCAGGGGGATTCACAGCTGGTCTTTTTGGCGTCGGAGGTGGTTTGGTGATCGTGCCAACCTTGTATGTGCTTTGGAGGGACGATCCGCTACTGGGGCCTGATGTCATGCATTTCGCAGTAGCGACTTCTCTGGCATGTATCGTCATTACCTCCCTTACCAGTACATGGATCCATTGGCGTGCAAAACGTATCAGGCCTGGTGTTGGCGTGTGGCTCACAGCTGGTGTGGGTATGGGGGCCGTGCTCGCTGTGTCACTTGTCGCGAGCTTGCCGACAGTAGGGCTCAAACTAGGCTTTGGATTTTTTGCCCTCATTATGGCAATTTCAATGCTTCGACAACCCGTCCGAATAACTTCAGATGTCTCACCCCAGCCCACTGAACTGATTGGCGTGGGGGTCGTGATTGGTCACATTTCAACCCTTTTGGGTGTCAGTGGTGGCGCAATGACTGTTCCATATTTGGTTACCAGGGGCACAGATATGAGGGATGCCGTGGTGGTGAGTTCAGCAGTGGCGATTTTTATTTCCATGATTGGCGCTGTTGGCATGGGCCTTGTGGGGCCAAATTTACCAAATACTTGGGGCTATGTGCATTGGCCAGCCTTTGTAGGCATCAGTGCCAGTAGTCTTTTCTTTGCGGCATGGGGCGCTAGGGTGTCCCAAGTAATAAATCGAGACAAATTGCAGAAGTCATTTGCTGGCTTTTTACTGCTTGTCGCGATGCACATGTTTGCCAGTTGAAGGCAATCCTATACGAAGCTTCTCATTGGAGCGGGTGATGGGAATCGAACCCACGTTATTTGCTTGGGAAGCAAGAGTCCTACCATTGAACGACACCCGCATCGGCACTCATTGTAGGGGCTGTCAAACTGGACTAGCATTTCAAATGTGGATTTTTGATGCGGAGGACAGTATGAAAACAATCATCCAAATATGCATGGCTTCATTTTTGGCGTTGCCCATGTTGGCATCTGCACAAGCCTGCAACGACATCAAAGACAAAGACAAGGCCAACTACTGTCGCGCCATCGATACCAATGACAAGTCGCATTGCCAAAAAATAGGCAGCAACGATTTGCTGAATTTATGCATGGGCAAAGTGGAGAACGACATAAAGTACTGCCGTCGTATCACCACAGACAAAATCAAAAAGCGCTGCGAAAACAGCATTCGCTAAAAACAAAAAAGCATCCACTAGGGATGCTTTTTGCAAACGGGACTGGGCTTTTTATGCTTGAGCCAGTGCCTGTTGCATCACTTGACCCACTTGTTCAAAGTAGGCGTGCGCGCAAGGGGTTGGCACCAAATATTTGGTGCGACGGTTTTTGCCTTCAAACACGGTATCGATCATGCCAAGTTCGCGCAGTTGGTCGAGTTTTCGGTGAATCGTGGCGGGAGATGCGATGCTGTTAAGTGCCATGGCATCTGTCACGGTCAAAGGTTTTTCTTGAGCGTGACGCACAGCAATCACTTCGAGTAGCTTTTTGGCATCCAAGTCCATCGCAGGCGCATTCGCTCCGCCATCCAATGCGTGGATCAGGTTGAGAAAGCGCAGATAGATTTGTTTAGATTCCATGATAGATATGCCTTTTCTTACATAGGTAAGCTACTGTGAATTGTATACACCGATTTTGTTGAAATTTCCGTAAAACCACGTAGACCTACGTTTTCAAAGGCTTTTTAACTTATTTGAGGATGTCGCCCAAGCACAAATACTTCATTTCGAGGTATTCCTCCATGCCATGTTTAGAACCTTCGCGTCCTAAGCCAGACTGCTTGACACCACCAAACGGCACATGCTCGGTGGCGATGATGCCCACGTTGATACCCACCATGCCGTACTCCAGCGCTTCGCTCACGCGGTAGATGCGGCCAATGTCGCGGCTGTAGAAATAGCTGGCCAAGCCAAACTCGGTGTGGTTGGCTGCGTCAATGGCTTCTTGTTCTTTGTGAAAGCGGAACACAGGCGCAAAGGGGCCAAAGGTTTCCTCACGGGCGCACATCATGTCTGCGCGTGCGTCGGCAATCACGGTGGGTTCAAAAAATTGACCTTGCAGTTTGTGACCACCGGCCAGCACCTTGCCACCTTTGGCAATCGCGTCTTGCACATGGCGCTCCACTTTTTCAAGCGCCGCTGGCTCAATGAGCGGGCCTTGCACCACATCGGCGTCAAAGCCGTTGCCCACTTTGAGCGACTTCACTTTGTTGGCAAATTTTTGAACAAACTCGTCGTACACGCCGTCTTGCACGTAAATGCGGTTGGCGCACACACAGGTTTGGCCGGCGTTGCGGTATTTGCTGGCCATGGCGCCTTCCACGGCGCTGTCAATGTCGGCATCGTCAAACACGATGAAGGGCGCGTTGCCGCCCAGCTCCAGCGACAGCTTTTTCACTGTGGGGGCTGATTGAGCCATGAGGATGCGGCCCACCTCGGTAGAGCCCGTAAAGCTGATGTGGCGCACCACATCGCTGGCGCAAAACACTTTGCCCACGGCAATGCTGTTGTCGCTGTCGGCGGTGAGGATGTTGATCACCCCTGCCGGAATGCCCGCACGCACCGCCAGCTCTGCCGCAGCCAATGCGGTAAGGGGAGTGAGCTCGGCGGGCTTGATGACCACGGGGCAGCCCGCCGCCAAAGCTGGGGCCACTTTGCGGGTGATCATGGCCAGCGGGAAGTTCCACGGCGTGATGGCGGCGCACACGCCGATGGGTTGCTTCAAGACCATCAAGCGGCGGTTGTTGTCAAACTGGGGCAGGGTTTCGCCATTGACGCGCTTGGCTTCTTCGGCAAACCACTCCACAAAGCTCGCGCCATAGGCCACTTCGCCTTTGGCTTCGGCAAACGGCTTGCCTTGCTCGGCGGTCATCAAGCGGCCTAAGTCTTCCTGGTTGGCCATGAGCAGGTCAAACCACTTGCGCAGCAAGATGCTGCGTTCTTTGCCGGTTTTGTTGCGCCATGCGGGCCATGCGGCGTTGGCAGCGTCAATGGCGGCGGTGGCATCAGCAGGGCCTAGGTTGGCCACATCGGCGAGTTTTTGGCCGGTGGCGGGGTCATGCACATCAAAGCGGCTGGCGCCTTTGACCCATTGGCCGTTGATCAAGGCATCGGTCTTGAGCAGGGTGGGGTCATTTAAGAGCGAGAGCGGTGATGTCTTTATGTCCATGTGGGTCTCCAAAACAATGGGGCAAAGCATAACGCGCACGGGCTACGGCCCCTGACACCTAGGTGATTCAAAAGGGGCGGGGGCGCGTGAAACTTATAATTTGAGGATGACCCAAAAACAATTCACCGTCGCAGACATTCGTAAAACATTCTTGGACTTTTTCGAGTCCAAAGGCCACACGGTCGTGGCTTCCAGCCCCTTGGTGCCGGGCAACGACCCCACCTTGATGTTCACCAACTCGGGCATGGTTCAGTTCAAAGACGTGTTCTTGGGCACCGACAAACGCTCGTACGTGCGCGCCGCCTCGGTGCAAGCCTGCTTGCGCGCCGGTGGCAAACACAACGACTTGGAAAACGTGGGCTACACCGCCCGCCACCACACCTTCTTCGAGATGTTGGGCAACTGGTCGTTTGGCGACTACTTCAAACGTGAATCGCTCAAGTGGGCTTGGGAGTTGTTGACCGAGGTTTACAAGCTGCCCGCCGACCGCTTGCTGGCCACCGTCTACCAAGAGGACGACGAGGCCTACGACATTTGGACCAAGGAAATTGGCCTGCCACCTGAGCGCGTGATTCGCATTGGCGACAACAAAGGCGGCCGCTACAAGAGCGACAACTTCTGGATGATGGCCGACACCGGCCCTTGCGGCCCTTGCTCTGAAATTTTCTACGACCACGGCCCTGAAATTCCTGGTGGCCCTCCCGGCAGCCCCGACGAAGACGGCGACCGCTTCATTGAAATTTGGAACAACGTGTTCATGCAGTTCAACATGGCCGAAGACGGCAGCGTCACTCGCTTGCCCGCACCTTGCGTGGACACGGGCATGGGCCTCGAGCGCTTGGCCGCCATCTTGCAGCACGTGCACAGCAACTACGAAATTGACTTGTTCGATGCGCTCATCAAAGCCGCCGCACGTGAAACAGGTTGTAAAGACTTGGGCCACAAGAGCCTGCGCGTGATTGCCGACCACATCCGTGCCACTTCGTTCTTGGTGAGCGATGGCGTGGTGCCCAGCAACGAAGGCCGTGGCTATGTGCAACGCCGCATCATTCGCCGCGCCATTCGCCACGGGTATTTGTTGGGTCAGAAAAAACCGTTTTTCCACAAGCTCGTGCCTGACTTGGTCAAGCTCATGGGCGATGCCTACCCCAATATGGCCAGCCAAGCCGAGCGCATTGCGTCGGTGTTGAAGGCCGAAGAAGAACGCTTCTTCGAAACCCTCGAAGTGGGCATGCAAATTTTGGACAGTGCCCTGGAAGGCGGCGTCAAAGTGTTGCCAGGCGAAGTGGCCTTCAAGCTGCACGACACCTACGGTTTCCCGCTCGACTTGTCGGCCGACGTGTGCCGCGAGCGCAACCTGACCGTGGACGAAGCAGGCTTTGCCGCCGCCATGGAAAAACAAAAGAGCCAAGCCCGCGCCGCAGGCAAGTTCAAGATGGACAAGGCTTTGGAATACACCGGCGCAGGCAATGCGTTTGTGGGCTACGACGAGCTCAAAGCCACGGCCAAAGTGTTGGCTGTGTATGTGGACGGCAACTCCGTGGCTGAATTGAAAAATGGCCAAAGCGGCGTGGTGGTGTTGGACACCACACCTTTCTATGCCGAAAGCGGTGGCCAAGTGGGCGACCGAGGCGTGTTGGTCAGCGGCTCAGCCAAGTTCGCGGTGGAAGACACCTCGAAGATCAAAGCCGATGTGTACGGCCACCACGGCACGCTCACCCAAGGCACCTTGGCCGTGGGTGACCATGTGGATGCTCAAGTGGATATGGCCGTGCGTGCCGCTACCGTGCGCAACCACAGCGCCACCCACTTGATGCACAAAGCCTTGCGTGAAGTGCTGGGCGATCATGTGCAACAAAAAGGCAGCTTGGTGAATGCCGAGCGCACACGCTTTGACTTTGCGCACAACGCCCCTGTGACTGATGCGCAGATTCGCGAGATCGAAGCGAAGGTCAACGCCGAAATTTTGGCTAACGCTGCGGCGCAAGCCCGTGTGATGGACATCGAGTCCGCTCAGAAAACAGGCGCGATGATGTTGTTCGGTGAGAAGTACGGCGAGACCGTGCGCGTGCTCGACATCGGCTCTAGCCGCGAGTTGTGCGGTGGTACGCACGTCAAAGCCACGGGCGACATTGGCTTGTTCAAAGTCGTGGCCGAAGGTGGTGTGGCCGCTGGTGTGCGCCGTATTGAAGCTGTTACAGGCGCCAACGCGCTGGCTTATTTGCAATCGCTCGAAGACTCCGTGGCTCAAGCCGCTGGCGCACTCAAAGCGCCACCGACAGAGCTCAACGCACGTTTGGCCCAAGTGTTGGAGCAAATCAAAACACTCGAAAAAGAAGTCTCTGCCCTCAAAGGCAAAGTGGCTTCTGCGCAAAGCGACGAGTTGATGACGCAAGCGGTGGATGTGAAGGGCGTCAAGCTCTTGGTGGCCAAGCTCGAAGGCGCAGACGTGAAAACCTTGCGCGACACCATGGACAAGCTCAAAGACAAGATGAAGTCTGCGGTCATCGTGTTGGCTGCGGTGGATGGCGAGAAAGTCAACATCGCCGCAGGCGTGACAGCTGACCACACCGCCAAAGTCAAAGCGGGTGAAATGGCCAACTTTGTCGCTCAACAAGTGGGCGGCAAAGGCGGCGGCAAGCCCGACATGGCCATGGCCGGTGGCAGCGATGCCGCAGCCTTGCCCAAAGCGCTGGCCAGCGTGCAAGCATGGGTGGCTGAGCGCGTTTGATTCAAATGAACTCACGCACCATCGTGCAAACAAAGGCCCAACCCGTGTTGGGCCTTTTTCTTGGCGTGCTCTTGGCGTTGTTGGGGACGAGCTTTTTCGCATCCAACGCATGGGCGCAGTTTGACAAAACCACATGGCCCGCCAAAGTGGCTACGCCAGCACTTGACGCTGTCGATTTGCAAGGCAAAACATGGAACACCACAGAGCTATTAGGCAAAGTGGTGGTGCTCAACTTTTGGGCCACATGGTGCGCCCCGTGCAAAGACGAGTTGCCCACGCTGCAAACTTTGCATGACATCAGCGATAGCCAAACCGTGGTGCTTACTATCAATGTGCGTGAACCCGCTGCACGCGCGGCGCGTTACATGCAAAGCACGGGCCTGACGTTTCCTGTCATCTCTGATGCCAAAGGTGAACTCGCCAAACGCTGGGGCGTGACGGTGTATCCCACCACCATCCTCATCGCGCCCAATGGCCCAGCCCGCTGGCGCATCATGGGTGACGTAGATTGGAGTGGGGCACAAGCCAATGCATGGCTGGCCGATCTACGCCAAAACACCTCCGCCCCGAACGCCGCTGCCAAGCCTGCACCGCACAAGCCATAATCCATCCGCTTTGCGTGTTCTGCGCATCGTGACCTGCCTTCGGGGCATCTAGGTATGTGCCGACAGGTCTCTTCATTTATTCGGAGCTCTCTTTCATGACTCTCGTGCGTCGTTCCCTTCTCAAGGGGGCCGCAGCTGCGTGCGCCCTCAGTGGTGTGCCTGGCTTTGCCTTGGCCCAAACATCTTCTCCAGCCGCTCGCCGTTTCGAGCCACAAGCGGGCCAGTGGCGCACGTTTGAAATCACTACCCGCGTGGACTTGGCCGATGTCAAAAATGCAGCCTCTCGTGTGTGGTTGCCCGTGCCCAGCATCAACTCGGATTGGCAACGTTCGTTAGAAAGTAATTTCAGCAGCAACGGCACCTCACGCATGACCAGTGACGGCACAGACGGTGCTCGTATGCTCTACACCGAGTTCGCCGCTGGCGTGACCCCGTTTGTCGAAGTGACCAGCCGTGTGCAAACCCAAAGCCGTTTCGTGGACATCAGCAAGCCTTCTGCGCATGCCTTCACGCGTGAAGACGCAGGTACCTTGTACTACTACACCCGCCCCACCAAGTTGTTGCCCACCGACGGCATTGTGCGCACTACGGCCCTCAAAGCCACGCAAGGCGCCAAGACCGACGCGCAAAAAGCACGCGCCATTTACGACTGGGTCGTGGCCAACGCATGGCGTGAACCCAAGACACGCGGCTGCGGCGAGGGCGACATCAAAACCATGCTGGAGACGGGGAACTTGGGCGGCAAGTGCGCCGACATCAACGCCTTGTTTGTGGGCCTGTGCCGCTCGGTGGGCGTGCCCGCACGCGATGTGTACGGCATTCGCTTGGTGCCTTCGGCCTTTGGCTACAAAGAGTTGTCGGGCAACCCCGCTAGCTTGAAAGGCGCGCAACACTGCCGCGCCGAGGTGTATTTGCAAGCCCACGGTTGGGTCGCGATGGACCCCGCCGATGTGGCCAAAGTGATGCGCTTAGAAACGCCCGAGTGGATCAAGCGCACTGACAACGCCGTGGTGCAGCCCGTGTACAACCGTTTGTTCGGCGGCTGGGAAGGCAACTGGATGGGCTGGAACACCGCGCACGATGTGGCTTTGCCCGGCAGCAAAGAAGACCGCTTGGGCTTCTTGATGTACCCCGTGGCCGAAACGGTGGATGGTCGCGCAGACTCTTACGCGCCTGACACGTTCAAGTACCAAATCACGGCACGAGAAATCAAGGCTTAACGCTTTTTCACAGCGCAATGCTCAAACGCATCGCGCTGTGAAACTCTCTGGCCTCGCCCGTCACGGGGTCAGTGAAAGCCACGCGTTTGGCCAGCAGCTGCAACGGGTTGCTGAAGTCCTCTTCGTCATCTGGGCCACGCAGCACGGTGGGGTAAAACTGATCGCCCTCTAGCGGAAAACCCAACGCCATCATGTGCACGCGCAGTTGGTGGCGTTTGCCGCTGACGGGCTCTAGCTCATACAGCGCACGCGTGCCTTCCACCTTGAGCAGACGAATGCGTGTTTCGCTGTTGGGCTCGCCATCCACTTCTTGGGTTCTGAAAAATAGTTCGTCCGGCTGCAAGCGGCTGATGTGCGTGCGTGGCAATTCAATCGCAGGGTTGTACGCAGCCACTGCCTCGTACACCTTGTGCATGGCTTTGTCGCGAAACAGGGCGTGGTAGGCATCGCGGTCAGCTATACGTTTGCCAAACATCACAAGTCCCGCCGTTTCGCGGTCGATGCGGTGCAGGGGCACTAGGTCGTCGTTGCCAGTGAGGTGCTTGAGTTGCACCAACAGGCTTTGCTGCACATAACGGCCTGCAGGTGTGACGGGCATGAAATGCGGTTTGTCCGCCACGATCAAGTGCTCGTCCTCAAACACGATGCTGGCTTTTTCGTGCAGTACAGGCTCATCGGCGATGTGGCGGTAGTAGTAGAGCTTGGTGTGCGGCGTGTAGGCCTGCGTGGCTGCCACGGGCTGCGCGTTGTCGTTGAGCACCAGTTGGTCGGCAAAGCGTTGTAGCCATTCGTCGCGCGAAATGTCGGGCATGCGCTCTAGCAAAAAATCCAGCACCGTGGGCCAAGGCCCGGCGGGTAGCGACACGCGGCTGGCGCCTACGCCGTTGCGCGTGGGGATGCGCATGCGCGTCCTTAAACCTTGATGAACACCAAGTCCCACACGCCGTGGCCGAGTTTCAAGCCACGGTTTTCAAACTTGGTGAGGGGGCGGTAGGCGGGTTTTTCGGCGAAACCGCTGGGATCGGTGGCTGTGTTTTTCAACAAACCTTCGGCCGACAGCACTTCGAGCATTTGCTCTGCATACGGTTCCCAATCGGTCGCCAAGTGCAAATAGCCGCCGGGCTTGATGTGCTTGGCCAAGCGGTTGACGAACGGGGACTGAATCAAGCGTCGCTTATGGTGGCGGCTTTTGTGCCAAGGGTCGGGGAAGAAGATGTGCACGCCGTCTAGGCTGTTTTCACCCAGCATGTGGTCCATCACTTCGACCGCGTCGTGTTGCAGGATGCGGATGTTGCCAATGCTTTCTTCACCGCAACGCTTGAGCAGCGCACCCACGCCTGGGGCGTGAACTTCGCAGCATAAAAAGTTGTCGTCAGGGCGCGTGTGCGCAATCTTGGCGGTGGCGTCGCCCATGCCAAAACCAATTTCCAAAATCAAAGGTGCAGCGCGGCCAAAGGTCGCGGCCGCATCTAAACGCTCAGGTGTGTATGGCACCAAAAATTGAGGACCGAACTGCTCAAACGCCCGCACTTGGCCCGAACCCATGCGGCCTGCACGCAGCACATAGGTTTTGATGACGCGCATAAAGGGAGCGTCCGTTTTGGCGTGTTGGTTGTCAGAGGAAGAGGGCAAATCGGCAGAAGTCATCACGGGCTAGCTTTTCAAACAAGCCGTGATTATCGCGGTGTGTAGCTACTGGGCTGCGCCCCACGCATCAATCCACACAGTCAAGGCTTGCACCATGGGTGTGTGCGCTGGGGTAGCAGGCAACCCCAAGGCCTGCGCGGCTTGGTTCAAGGCTTGCAGCGGGTTGGCTAAATCCAAAGCCTGCGCCCCGTTTTGTTTGCTGAGTTTTTCCCCGTTCTCACCCAGCACCAATGGCGTATGCATGTAGCTCGGCGTGGGTAAACCCAATGCGCGTTGTAACACGATTTGCCGTGCGGTGTTGTCGGTCAAGTCTTCGCCGCGCACGATGTGGGTGATGCCTTGAGCGGCATCGTCCACCACCACGGCGAGTTGGTAGGCCCATAGGCCATCGGCGCGGCGTAGCACGAAGTCGCCTACCTCATGGGGCACGTCTTGGCGTTGATCTCCAAGCAAACGGTCTTGCCAAGTCATCGGTGTGGGCAGTTGTAAATCGTCGATGACGCGCTGCACATTGAGCCGCCAAGCGCGTGGGGCTTTGCCATTCAAACCATCACGGCAAGTGCCGGGGTACACGGCTGCGGTGTGGCGTTCGCGGGTGTGGCCCAGTTGGGCCTGGGTGTCTTCAATTTCCTTGCGCGAGCAGCCGCAGGGGTAAGCCCAGTCTTTGGCGATCAAGGTGTCCAGCGCGGTTTGGTAGGCCTCGTTGCGTTGCGATTGGTACATGACGGGCGCATCGCTCACCAAGCCGCAGAGCTTGAGCTGTTGCAGGATGGTTTGATCTGCACCAGGGATGCAGCGTGGGGTGTCAACGTCTTCCATGCGCACCAGCCATTGGCCATTGTGCGCACGTGCATCGAGCCAGCTGGCGAGGGCCGCAACAAGCGAGCCCGCATGTAGCGGGCCCGTGGGGGAGGGAGCGAATCGACCGATGTACGTCAATTACAAACGCTTGGCTGATTGGCAAACGGCCAATGCGAGTTCTAGGCCTGAGACAAACGCATCTTCCACGCGGTGGCCTAAGTGCCAGTCGCCGCAGGTGCCCAAGCCGTTGGCTGGGTTGTATTGGTGCGACACGCCGAGTGGTGTGATGGTTTTGGCGTAGAGCCAGCGGTGCACTTGTGTGTGTGCAGGCTCTGCGCGAATGCCGGTGAGTTCGGCAAAGGCGCGCAAGAGTTTGGCTTGCACACGCGCATCGGTGTCGTTGATGTGCTCGGCAGACCAAGCGGCGCTGGCTTGCACCGTCCAACGCTCGACCTTTCCGCGTCCTGGCTTGGAGGACTCGCGGGCCAGCCATGCAATGCGGTGGTGAATGCTGCGAGCAGCGTTCCATTGCGGGCCAATGTGCAGATTGGGTTGTGTGGCGTTGGGGAAGGCCACCATCATCGTCCAGCATGGCGCTACTTCAACCGCGTTCATGGCTTTGAGCCAATGTGCATCGGCAGCGTCTTTGCCCGAGGCTTTGAGCAAGTTGACGGCTTGCACCGAAGGGATGGCCAACAGCACATGGTCGAATCCTGTGAACTTGTGGTCGCCGGTGTGCAGCGTCCACAAACCTTTGGTGCCACGCTCTAGGCGGGTGATTTGCGTGTTGTTGTGAATGGCTTTGCCCAAGGGCTCCGCCCAGTGGCGCACCAAGGCATTCATGCCGGGCTTGGCAACGAAGTGGGCTTCTTTGCTGGCGCGTGCTGCTTCAAACACATGGCCCAGCGGGTCGAGCACGCGCACAGCGTTGGCGCTCCAAGGGCGGCAAATGTCGGTGGTGCCGGGCACGGCTTGCAGGGCCAGCGAGAAGCGTGGGTCGCGCACGGTGAAGTACTGTGCGCCGTGGTCAAACGTGCCGAAGTTGCTTTCGCGGGTGGACATGCGTCCACCGGGGCCACGGCTTTTTTCAAACACCTGCACATGGTGGCCAGCGTTGGCCAAAGTGCGGGCGGCGGTGATGCCAGCGATGCCGGCTCCAATGATGGCGATGTTCAAGGTCATGGTTGCACTCTACACCTTCCGTGTGGATGAATTGAATCGGGGGTTCACCAATAGCGCTGCGCGTGTGGCGGTGCTCTTGAGTTGTTTGAGCCACCACTGCAAAGCGCGTCCACCGCGCTCACCTTCGCTGCCATCAGGGATGCGCCAAGCGTAACTGAGTTGGGCCACACGTTGCGGGCGGTCTACCTCACGCACCACCAACACGCCTTGATCAATCAAGGGCTGCACCATCAACTCGGGCACAAAGCCCACGCCGAGGCCACGCACTTGCGCTTGAATTTTGCTGCTCATGTCGGATACGGTGAACACGTCTTGCCCTGGAAGCAGGCCAATCGTCACGCCTGCGCCGCGTTGCACCGAATCAGCCACGGCCACGGCGCGGTGTTGGCCGATGAGTGCATCGCTCAAGGGCTCGGGGGCTTGGGCTAAGGGGTGATGGGGCGCCACGGCAAACACAAACCGCATCTGCCCAAGGGCGTGGCTGTGAATGCCGGTGGCCGTGCCGTTTTCGCTGAACGAGCCTGCAATGCCTAGCGCCAAATCGGCTTGACCGCTGGTGAGCGCCTCGAGCGTGCCGGTGAGCGTTTCGTCGCGCAGCTTCAGGCGTGTGGGGGCGTTGAGGGCGAGGAAGGCTTCACACAGCTCCATCACGGTTGTGCGGTCGATGATGCCGTCGACCGCGAGGGTGAATTGGCTTTCCCATCCTGTGGCCACGCGTTTGACGCGGTTGGCAATGGCGTCCATGTCGGCCAGCAGGCGTTCGCCTTCACGCATGAGTTCATGACCTGCGGCGGTGAGCTTGGCTTGGCGAGAGCTGCGGTCAAACAGCAGCACATCCAGTGCATCTTCGATTTGGCGCACACGGTAGGTGAGGGCGCTGGGGACCACGCCCAACGTGCGTGCAGCCGCTGCAAAGCTGCCTGCTTTTTCGATCGCGTGCAGCATCGAGAGCGAGTCGGGGGTGAGGACGTCACGGGGGGATGTCATGCCAAAAGGGGTTTATCGTTCAAATAATTTGAATGATGCCATCAAATGCCGTGCATGGCAAAGGTGGGGTGGGGGCCTAAAGTTCATGCCATACCCAACAAGGAGCACACGCTATGTTGACCGTTCGCAAATCACAAGACCGAGGCTATGCCGATCACGGCTGGCTCAAGTCGTTTCACAGCTTTTCGTTTGCCCACTACTACGACCCCGAGTTCATGGGTTGGGGCAATTTGCGTGTCATCAACGAAGACCGCATTGCGCCCGGCACTGGCTTTGGCACGCACGGCCACCGCGACATGGAAATCATCAGCTACGTGCTGAGTGGCAACTTGGCGCACAAAGACAGCATGGGCAACGTCAAAGGCATTCCACCCGGTGACGTGCAGCGCATGAGCGCTGGCAGCGGCGTGCAGCACAGCGAGTTCAACCACGCGCCACAAGAAGTGACGCACTTTTTTCAAATTTGGATTGAGCCCAATGTGCGCGGCATTCCTGCGAGCTACGAGCAAAAACAAGTGCCGCCTGCATCCAAGCGCGGCGCTCTGAGTCGTATTGCAGCGCCCGACAACGCGGTGGTGAAGATTCACGCCGATGCTGCGCTGTACGCCGGTTTGTTTGATGGCGATGAGTCGGCCACGCTCACCATCGCACCAGGCCGCAAAGCCTACGTTCACCTCATTCGCGGCAGCTTGCACGTCAACGGCGTGGCGCTGACCACTGGGGACGCCGCTTTGCTTGACAACGAAACCACCATTGCATTAACCCACGGCCAAGACGCCGAGGTGTTGGTGTTTGATTTGGCACCTTGATTTTTCATTTCCCGTCTTTATTTTTTGCACAGGAGTTTTCATGAACAACGCTTTGAACCTCGTCGGTCGCCTTTTGATTGCAGCTTTGTTTTTACCTGCAGGCCTGGCCAAGCTCTCGGGTTTTGAAGGCACAGTGGGCTACATTGAGTCCGTCGGTTTGCCATTGCCTGCGGTAGCCGCAGCTGGCGCTTTGGCCTTGGAGATTTTGGGTTCTGTGGCTTTGATCGTGGGTTTTCAAACCCGCATCGTTGCCGCTGTGATGGCCGTGTTCACCTTGGTCGCTTCCATCTTCTTCCACGCGTTTTGGGCCGCTGCGCCAGAGCAAGCGTTTGTGCAACAGCTGTTGTTCTTCAAGAACATCGGCGTGATTGGCGGCTTGTTGGCGTTGGTCTCTTCAGGCGCTGGCGCTTGGAGCATTGACGCTAAAAAAGAAGCCCAATAATTCATTTCATTTTTCAACCTCTTTATCAACCCATCAAGGAAACACACCATGACTAAAACTGTCGTCGTTTACCACTCCGGCTACGGCCACACACAACGCGTGGCCCAATTCGTGGCCGAAGGCGCTAAAGCTACCCTCGTTGCCATTGATGCAGACGGCAACATCACCGACGCCGAGTGGGAAGCGCTCAATGCAGCGGACGCCATCATCTTTGGTTCACCCACCTACATGGGCATGGCCTCATGGCAGTTCAAGAAGTTTGCTGACGCGACATCTAAGCAATGGTTTGGCAGCGCATGGAAAGACAAAGTGGCCGGTGGCTTCACCATTTCCGCCAGTCCTAGCGGCGACAAACTGTCGACCATCCAATACTTCATCACCTTGGCCATGCAACAAGGCATGGTGTGGGTGGGGCAGCCTGCTATGAACGACGGCAACATCAACCGCATGGGTTCTAACTCTGGCGTGATGGCGCAAGTGGGCCCCACCAGCCCAGCCGCTGACATTCCTCAAGGCGACTTGGACACAGCCAAGGCCTACGGCGAACGCGTGGCCGCAGTGGCTGCCAAGCTGCGCGGTTAATTGCGTTGGGCTCAAGCTCACCCGTCCTAGGCGGGTGATGAAATAAAAGGGTAGATCGATTCGGTCTGCCCTTTTTCTTTGGGTAGCATCTGGCCATGAAAATCATTCAACTGCTGCCTTGGACCGATTGGTTTGCACTCGGCTTTTTTGTGCTGGTGTGGGTGGGCTACGCTGCATTTGCCAAGTACAGCAGCGAGCACCATCACTCTATTTTGGCCATGACCAACCGTTATCGCCATTTGTGGATGTTGCAAACCACAGCGCGTGACCCGCGTATGTTGGATGGCATCATCACGCAGACCTTGTCCAACACGCCTGCGTTTTTTTGCTCCACCACGATTTTGATTTTGGGTGGTTTGTTTGCTTTGCTCGGGACCACCGACAAGGCCGCCGAGCTGGTGCGTGAAATTCCGTTTGCCGAGCAAACCCCGATCTTGGTCTTTGAGTTCAAGATCTTGGTGTTGGTGGTGATTTTTGTGTACTCATTTTTTCGGTTTTCATGGTCGATGCGCCAGTACACCTTTGTGGCGTTGTTGATTGGTGCTATGCCGCCGGCGGACAGTTTTGAAAGTGGAGAGGTGAGCAACCGTCAGCACTATGCCGACCGCGCTGCAGCCATGACAGGTTTGGCAGCCGAAACTTTCAATGGTGGCTTGCGGGCTTACTACTTTTCGTTTGCTGCGCTAGGGTGGTTTTTTTCACCGGCTATGTTTGTGATGGCAACTTTGCTGGTGGTTGGCGTGTTGTACACCCGAGAATTCCGCTCTGAAGTTTTAGCGCTGTTGCAGGAATGACCAGCGCTAATTGGCGCTAAATGCACTCTTTTTGGTGTCTTCAAGCCATGAAGTGGTTGGCGGCAATCTCTACAATCTGACGCATGTTTGTTCACCTGCGCCTTCACTCTGAATTTTCTGTCGTTGACGGGACCAACCGCATCGACGAAGTGGTGAAAGCAGCCGCAGCCGACCAACAGCCCGCGCTGGCCATCACCGACATCAACAACCTGTTTGGTGGCATCAAGTTTTACAAAGAAGCGCGGGGCAAAGGCGTCAAACCCGTGTTGGGCGCTGAGATTTATTTAGAAAGCCTGACCCAAGATGCGGCGCAGACGTCGCGCATGGTGCTCTTGGTGCAAACCCATCAGGGCTATTTGAATTTGTGCGAATTGCTCAGCCGTGGCTGGACGCAAAACGTGCATAAGGCCGTGGCCGTCATCAAGCTCGAATGGCTGCAAGAGTTGTCGCAAGGCCTCATTGCTTTGTCGGGCGCACAAGCCGGTGCGGTAGGCCAAGCCTTGGTGCAGGGTGACACCACGCGTGCGGGTGAGGTAGCTTTGCAGATGGCGGGCATCTTCCCGCATCGTTTTTACATTGAGCTGCAGCGTGCAGGCCGCGCCGACGACGAGACGCATGTGAGCGCAGCGGTTCAACTCGCCGCACGCTTGAAGCTGCCCGTGGTGGCCACGCACCCCGTGCAGTTCACTGCGCCAGACGACTACGAAGCGCACGAAGCGCGGGTGTGCATTGCCGAAGGCGAAATCTTGGGCAACCAACGCCGTGTGCGCAAGTTCACCCGCGAGCAGTATTTCAAATCGTCCGCACAAATGTGCGAGCTGTTTGCCGATGTGCCCAGTGCCATTGCCAATACGGTGGAGATTGCCAAGCGTTGCAACCTCACGCTGGTGTTGGGCAAGCCGCAGTTGCCTAACTTTCCCATTCCGCCTGTGAATGGCGTGGTCATGTCGGTGGAAGACTATTTCCGCCACGTGTCGCACGAAGGTTTGGAAGAACGCTTGGTGCATTTGTACCCAGACGCGACCAAACGCGATGCCGAACGCCCACGCTATGTGGAGCGTTTGGAGTTTGAGCTGACCACGATTTTGAACATGGGTTTTCCCGGCTACTTCTTGATCGTGGGTGATTTCATTCAGTGGGCCAAAAACAATGGCTGCCCAGTAGGACCTGGCCGTGGTTCGGGTGCGGGCTCGTTGGTGGCGTATGCGCTCAAGATCACCGACCTTGACCCGCTGCAATACAACTTGCTGTTCGAGCGTTTCTTGAACCCCGAGCGGGTGTCGATGCCCGACTTTGACATTGACTTTTGCCAAACCAACCGCGACCGCGTGATTGACTACGTGAAAGACAAATACGGCCGTGAAGCCGTGTCGCAAATTGCGACCTTCGGCACCATGGCCGCGCGCGCTGCGATTGGCGACGTGGGCCGTGTGCTCGATATGAGCTACACTTTCTGCAAGGGCATCAGTGGCTTGATTCCCAACAAGCCAGGCCAGCACATCACCATCGCCGGTGCGATTGAGGTCGAGCCCATCTTGGCTGAGCGTTTGGCCAAAGAAGACGAAGTCAAAACCCTGTTGGAGCTGGCGCAAAAGCTCGAAGGCATGACGCGCAACGTGGGCATGCACGCCGGTGGCGTGTTGATTGCGCCGGGCAAGCTGACCGACTTCTGCCCGCTGTACCAACAGCCCGGCAGCGAATCGGCGGTGAGCCAGTTTGACAAAGACGACGTCGAAGCCGCGGGCTTGGTGAAGTTCGACTTTTTGGGCTTGGCCACGCTGACCATTTTGGAGATTGCGCGCGAGTTCATCATGGCGCGTCACAAGGGCCAAGAGAACTTTGCCTTTGAAAACATTCCGCTGGACGATGGGCCGACCTATCGCTTGTTCCAAGACGGCAAAACCGAAGCTGTGTTCCAGTTTGAAAGTCGCGGCATGCAAGGCATGTTGCGCGACGCGCGTCCCACGCGCTTGGAAGACTTGATTGCGCTCAACGCTTTGTATCGCCCAGGCCCAATGGACCTGATTCCGAGCTTTGTCGCGCGTAAGCACGGCCGCGAAGAGATTGAGTACCCGCACCCCATGGTGGCGCAGATGCTGTCGGAGACCTACGGCATCATGGTGTACCAAGAGCAGGTGATGCAGACCGCGCAGATTTTGGGCGGCTACTCACTCGGTGGCGCTGACATGTTGCGCCGCGCCATGGGTAAGAAAAAGCCCGAAGAGATGGCGGAACACCGCGAAATTTTCCGTGCAGGTGCAGCCAAAAACAACATCAACCAAGACAAAGCGGACGAGATCTTTGACTTGATGGAGAAGTTCGCGGGCTACGGCTTTAACAAGTCGCACGCGGCGGCTTATTCTTTGCTCGCGTATCACACGGGTTGGCTCAAGGTGCACTACACCGCAGAGTTTTTCTGCGCCAACATGACCGTGGAAATGGACAACACCGACAAGCTCAAGGTGTTGTTTGAAGACGCGCAAAAAATGGGGCTCACGTTTGAGTCGCCCGACGTCAACCGTGGCCGCTACCGTTTTGAGCCCATCTCGGACAAAGTGATTCGCTACGGCTTGGGCGCCATCAAAGGCTCAGGCCAGCAAGCGATTGAAGCCATCATGGCCGCACGCGAAGAGGGCGGTCCCTTCACCAGCTTGTTTGATTTCTGCCGCCGTGTGGACCGCACGCGCATGAACAAACGCACGGTGGAAGCCCTCATCAAAGCGGGTGCGTTTGACAACTTGCACCTCAACCGCGCCGAACTGCTGGCCAGTGTGGAGCGTGCGTTTGACTTTGCTGCTGCGAGTGAAGCCAACGCCAACCAAGGTGGCTTGTTTGACATGATGGGCGAAGACGCCCACGGTTCCAGTACGCAAGAGCCTGAGTATGTCGAGATGCTGCCCTGGGGCGTGAAAGAGCGCCTCACGCACGAGAAGGTGGCACTGGGCTTTTACCTGTCCGGTCATTTGTTTGATGAGGTGGAGCGCGAAGTGCGCCGCTTTGCGCGCACGCGCATTGAAGATCTGATGGATTCACGTGAACCGCAGTTGCTGGCGGGCATCGTGAGCGATATGCGTGTGATCAACGGGCAGCGTGGCAAGCTCGCCATCTTCAAGCTCGACGACAAATCTGCGGTGATCGAAGCCACGGCCGACGAGGCCACCATCAACACCTACCGCAACACCCTGAAAGATGACGAGATGGTCATCATCATGGGCAAAGCGCAGCCCGACCGTTTTTCGGGCGGCTTGCGTTTGTCCATCCAACAGGTGTGGAGCTTGGAGCAGGCGCGTTGCCGCTTTGGCAAATACCTCAGCGTCACCGTCAATGGCACATCGCCGGACATCGCCCGTATCTTGCGTGAGCACCCCGCCAAAGTGGAACAGTCGGAGCAGGGAGAACTGGTGCGTGGCATGGGGGTTCGATTGAAGCTCTTGCGCGACGGTGCTACGGCTGACGTACAGTTGGGCGATAACGCCAAATTCTTCCCCAGCGATGCGGCCTTGGCCAGTTGGATGGCACAAGCGCACGACGGACAATCACAGATCATTTACGAGTAACCCTTATGTGGACCATCCCTACGCTCATGACGCTGGCTCGTATTGCGGCCATTCCGCTCATCGTGGGGTTGTTTTATTTGCCCATCGAAACAGCGGAGCGCAACCTGTGGGCCACCGTGATGTTTGTGGTGTTTGCGTTGACCGACTGGTTGGATGGCTACTTGGCGCGCAAGCTCAACCAGTCTTCTGCTTTTGGCGCGTTCCTCGACCCCGTTGCAGATAAGTTTTTGGTCTGTGCCAGCCTGTTGGTGTTGGTGCACTTAGACCGCGCCGATGTGTTGGTGGCGCTCATCATCATCGGCCGAGAAATCGCGATTTCTGCCTTACGTGAGTGGATGGCGCAAATCGGTGCTTCACGCAGCGTGGCAGTGCATGTGTTGGGCAAACTCAAAACGACAGTGCAAATGGTGGCGATTCCCTTCTTGCTGTACGACGGAACTTTGTTTGGTGTGATTGATACCGCCTTATGGGGCACGGTACTGATTTGGGTGGCTGGCGTGCTCACCGTTTGGTCGATGGTCTACTACTTGCAAAAAGCTTGGCCTGATATCTTGGATCACGCCAAGTAATGAGCGAATCTAACGATCGCACGGGCTTGCAGCTCATGCCTGCGGTGTTTGTGCTCATTTGGAGCACGGGCTTTATCGTGGCGCGCTACGGCATGCCCAACTCGCCACCGTTTACTTTTTTGTTGTGGCGTTACATTTTTTCCATTGCGTGTTTTGTGCCTTGGATCGTGTGGGCGCGTGTGCCTTGGCCCAAGGGAAGGGCGCAGTGGTTGCACCTGAGTGTGACGGGCATCTTGATGCACGCCTTGTACTTGGGCGGTGTATGGGCGGCAGTCAAAGCCGGCATGGGCGCTGGGCTGACTGCGCTCATCGTCGGCTTGCAGCCCGTCATCACGGCCATGTGGTTGTCGTCACGCGGTGGGCACATCACGCGGCGTCAATGGCAAGGCTTGGTGTTGGGCTTGCTGGGGTTGAGTTTGGTGGTGTGGCCTAAGCTGCAAAGCGGGGTGGAGGTAACGCCCTGGAGCTTGACCATGATCGTCATGGCCTTGTGCGCCATCACCACGGGCACCTTGTATCAAAAACATTTTGTCAAACCGTGTGATGTGCGCACAGCCAACACGGTGCAGCTGTTGGCGGCTTATGTGTTTACCTTGCCGATTGCACTGAGCGAGGCAGAGCCTGCCTTGTGGAACCCCGAAATGATGGGGGCCATGGCCTGGGCCGTGGTGGGCCTGACTGTGGGAGCGAGCTCGTTGCTGTATATGTTGATTCAACGTGGTGCGGCCACCAGTGTGACGAGCTTGATGTATTTGGTGCCGCCAACCACCGCCTTGATTGCATGGGTGTTGTTTGGTGAACCAATCACCTGGGTGACACTCACGGGCATGGCGCTGACCGCTTTGGGCGTGAGCCTGGTGGTGCGGCCTCCTAAAATTGCCGCTTGATTTTTAAAGGTGAACGATGAGTCAAAAACGCATTGCAGTGATTGCAGGGGATGGCATTGGTAAAGAAGTAATGCCTGAAGGCATTCGCGTCATGGACGCGGCGGCACGCAAGTTTGGCATTGACCTGAAGTTCGACCACTTTGATTTTTCAAGCTGGGACTATTACGAGAAACACGGCAAGATGTTGCCCGACGATTGGAAAGACCAAATCGGCGGTCACGATGCTTTGTACTTTGGTGCAGTGGGCTGGCCCGACAAAATTCCAGACCATATTTCGTTGTGGGGTTCTTTGCTCATGTTTCGCCGTGAGTTTGACCAGTACATCAATTTGCGACCTGCGCGCTTGATGCCCGGCATCATCGCGCCCGTGGTGCGCCGTGATGGCTCGCCACGCCAGCCGGGTGAGATTGATATGTACATCGTGCGCGAGAACACCGAGGGTGAATATTCCAGCATTGGTGGGCGCATGTACCCTGGTACCGAGCGCGAGATCGTGATGCAAGAAACGGTGATGTCACGCATCGGTGTGGACCGTGTGTTGAAGTTTGCGTTTGAGTTGGCTCAAACCCGTCCCAACAAGCACCTGACCAGCGCCACCAAATCCAACGGCATTGCCATCACCATGCCTTATTGGGATGAGCGCGTGGCGGAGATGGCCAAGCACTACCCAGACATCAATGTGGACAAGTTCCACATCGACATCTTGACCGCGCACTTTGTGCAGCGCCCCGACTTCTTTGATGTGGTGGTGGCTAGCAATTTATTCGGCGATATCTTGAGTGATTTAGGTCCAGCCTGTACGGGCACGATCGGCATTGCGCCTAGCGCCAACTTGAATCCTGATCGCAAGTTTCCTTCGCTCTTTGAGCCCGTGCATGGTTCTGCGCCAGATATTGCAGGCAAAGGCATTGCCAATCCGATTGGTCAAATTTGGTGCGGCGCGATGATGCTGGAATTTTTGGGCCACAAAGAGGCGCATGACGCAGTGATGGCTGCGATCGAGAAAGTACTAGAACCTAAGAGTGGTGCACCTAAGACACCAGACATTGGGGGTAACGCGAATACTTCTGATCTCGGGCGTGCGATTGCTGAAGCTTTGTGATTTTCAGTCCCAAAAACGACTAGAATTCGATTCCATGCCGTGTTGTGTACAGTTTCTCTTTGAAGAGGCACATTGCATCGAGATGTCAACATCCACGGTAGCGTGAAATCACGTCGTGCTAGTAAACTAGTACACCCATTGACCAACATCACATCTCATTGAGAGGGGATTTTTGTGAATAAGACTGAACTGATTGAATACATCGCCAAGCACGCTGATATTTCTAAAGCAGCGGCTACTCGTGCACTCGAGTCCACCATCGGTGCTGTGAAGACCACCTTGAAAAAAGGCGGCACAGTTTCTTTGGTTGGTTTCGGTACTTTTGCAGTCGGCAAGCGTGCCGCTCGCACTGGCCGTAACCCACGCACTGGCGCAGCGATCAAGATCAAGGCAGCCAAGGTGCCTAAGTTCCGTCCAGGCAAGGGTTTGAAAGACGCCTTGAACTAATTTGCGGTTTCGGTTGGGTGCTTAGCTCAGTTGGCAGAGCGGCTGCCTTACACGCAGTAGGTCGGCGGTTCGACCCCGTCAGCACCCACCACCCATTAAAAAGGCGAACTCAATGGTTCGCCTTTTTTCTTGGCTTCTCCGATTTCACGATGAGTCCATCACATGTTTGATTTTGTTCGCAAGCACACACGGGTCATGCAGTTTTTGCTGTTCCTGTTGATCTTCCCGTCTTTCGTTTTGTTTGGCTTAGAGGGCTACAACCGTTTCCGTGAGGGCGGTGCCACTGTGGCTACGGTGGATGGCCATAGCATCACGCAAGCCGAGTGGGATGCTGCACATCGCAGTCAAGTCGAGCGCATGCGCAGCAATATGCCCAATGTGGACGTGAAATTGTTTGACACGCCAGAAGCCAAATACAGCACGCTCGAGCGCATGGTGCGCGACCGCTTGTTGCAAGTGGCTGCCAACAAACTCCACTTGGGGGCAAGCGATGCACGCCTAGCCGCCGAGTTGCAACAAAACCCAACCATTGCGGCCTTGCGTCGTGCCGATGGCACCCTGGACATGGAACGCTATCGCCAACTGTTGGCCACGCAGGGCATGTCACCCGAATCGTTTGAAGCGCAAGTACGCGGTGATTTGGCGTCTCGTCAAGTCATGTCGGGCGTGGGGGTGACGAGCTTCAGTTCAGCGGCTTTGGCTGATGTGACTTTGAATGCGTTTTATGAGCAACGCCAAGTGCAAGTGGCTCGTTTCGCGCCTGCTGACTTTGTGAGCCAAATCAACCTAACAGACGCAGAGCTGGAGGCGTATTACAAAGCCAACGCCGATAAGTTTCAGTCGACTGAGCGTGCCGACATTGAATACGTGGTGTTGAACTTGGCCGCCGTGCAAAAAGACATCGTGGTGCCTGAGGCGGAGCTCAAGTCGTACTACGAACAAAATTCAGCCCGATTGGCAGGGTTGGAAGAACGTCGTGCCAGCCACATTTTGATCAATGCCGATAAAGGCGCACCTGCTGCAGAGCGTGATGCGGCGCGTGCCAAAGCGCAAGCTTTGTTGACCGAAGTCCAAAAGTCGCCCAATCAATTTGCTGAATTGGCGCGTAAAAACTCGCAAGACACAGGCTCCGCCACCAAAGGTGGTGATCTTGATTTCTTTGGTCGTGGCGCCATGGTCAAGCCTTTTGAAGATGCTGCATTTGCTTTGAAAAAGGGCGAGATCAGTGGTGTGGTGGAAACTGAATTTGGCTTTCACATCATTCGATTGACGGATATCAAGCAGCCCGAGCAAAAAAGCTTTGAGTCGCAACGCGCCAAGCTCGAACAAGAAGTGCGCGCTCAACTGGCGCAGCGCAAATTTGCTGAAGCGGCAGAGCAGTTCACCAACATCGTGTACGAGCAGTCAGACAGCTTGAAGCCAGCGGCAGAACGCTTGAAGTTAGAAGTGCAAACTGCTAGCAACTTGGCCCGCGAGCCTGTTGTTGGAAACACTGCAGCGAACAACCCCAAACTCTTGGCTGCCGTTTTCTCACAAGACTCGATTGAGAAAAAGCGCAACACCGAGGCGGTGGAGTTGGCTCCCAATGTGTTGGCTGCTGCACGCATCACCAACTACAGCCCTGCACGTACTTTGCCTTTGGATGAAGTCAAAACCCGTGTGCGTGAGCAAGTGGTGGCCAAGCAAGCCACTGAGCGTGCACGCGCCGAAGGCGTCGCGAAGTTAGCCGAATGGAAAGCCAGCCCCGATGCTGCTAAGTTGCCCGCATCCATTGTGGTGTCACGCGAGTCAAAGCAAGCCCAACCATCCACATTGGTAGAAGCAGCTTTGCGTGCCAGCACGCAAGCCTTGCCAGCTTGGGTGGGCGTGGACTTGGGTACCAATGGCTATGCCGTGGTGAAAGTTGAAAAAGTGTTGCCGCGTGACACCTCTAACGCTGAAGGCATCGCGCGTGAACGTGACCAATACGCGCAGTGGTGGGCCTCTGCGGAAGGTTTGGCTTACTACAAGCTATTAAAAGAAAAATTCAAGGCGGAAATCAAAATAGCTAGGTTATAATTTTGGCTTCTACGGTGGCTGTAGCTCAGTTGGTAGAGTCCAGGATTGTGATTCCTGTTGTCGTGGGTTCGAGCCCCATCAGCCACCCCAAAAATTAAAAAGGGTTCCCAATCGGGAGCCCTTTTTTCATGGGCGCTTGGACCTCACCAAGTGCCCACATTGGGCATGTCGATCCAGGGCGATTGAGGGGCCAAGGCGTCACCTTTTTGTAGCAACTCAATGGAGATATTGTCTGGCGAACGGACAAAGGCCATGCGGCCATCGCGTGGTGGTCGAAGAATGGTCACGCCATGGCTCTGCAACTTTTCACACATCGTATAAATGTTGTCGACCGCGTAAGCCAAATGACCGAAATTGCGTCCGCCGCTGTAGACCTCAGGATCCCAGTTGTAAGTCAGCTCTAATTGCGCCTCTTCATCGTCGGGCGCTGCCAAGTAAACCAAGGTGAAACGCCCTTGTGGGTATTCGTTGATGCGAAGTACGCTGAGGCCTAGGGCGTCTCTGTAAAAACGCAACGAGGCGTCAAGGTTGGTCACTCGGACCATGGTGTGTAGGTATTTCATGTGTAGGTTGTAACATGCTTCAAACAGGGAGATGCAAATGAAACTGTCATGGTGTGCATGGGTGCTTGCAAGTGTGTGTCTGGCTACCTCTGCTGCGGAGGATTACCAAATCAAAGTCGATGTGACGCAACAAGGCGATGTGTTTCACACGCAAGCTAGTTTCTTCCTTCCGTTGAGCTTGTGTCAGTCCTACCGGTATCTCACGGATTACGATGCAGCAACCCAAATACCAGGCGTGGTGTCATCTGTCACCACGCGCTTGGAGGCCAATAGGGCGAGGGTCGAACGCGTGTTGCAAGAGCGCATTTTGTTGTTCCCCATCAAGATGCGCATGGTCATGGAGGTGTCAGAGCTACCCAATCAAGGTACTGACTTTGTTCAGATCAGAGGCGAGGCTAAATCGTACAAAGGCGGCTGGCGCTTAGAGCCAGGAAGTCAAGGGACATGGTTCAAATACCGAACCGAATCAGAGCCTGATTCGGTCTTTCCAAAAGCGGTGATTGAGTACTTCATTAAAAACCGCTTGAACGGGAGCTTTGAAGCCATGGCCAAAGCCGGCGCGCAACGCGCCAAGCAGCCCTGCTGAATAACGGCAGCGAATTAAGGCAAACGTGGGGCAGTTTGCAACAAAGCAGCCACTTCGTTTTTCCACCATTTGGCTTGACCGGTGGTGCCATGGCCAGCGGTTTGGTCGCTGCCAGGAATCAGTAGCAAGCGTGCATTGGGGATTCTTGCCAAAGCCTTGTTCATCACATTGAGCTCTGGTGGATTGCGTTCGTCATCGGCAGAGTTGATGGCCAACAGGGTGGCTTTGATTTTTTCAAGTTGTGCCAGCGGGTTGTAATCGCGCGATGCATCCCATTGGTACAAATGGTCGTTGGCATCGCCAGAGAAAGGTGCACTGAGCCGTTGGTTGAGCAGTTGATCGGCTTTCTCACGCGTGGGGGCCAAGCGTTGTAAACCTTGATTGCCGCCGTTGGTGCCAATGGCATAAAAGACCGATGCAAATTGCAAGCTTCGCGGTTGCTGCGTGTAGTTGCCATTCATCCATTCGGGGTCGTTGCGGATGCTGTCAATGATGAGGCGGCGCATCATCCAGTTGCGGCCTGACATTTCGGAGGGCATGGCAGCCATCGGTACCAAGATGTCGGAGAAGCCGGGGTATTGAATGCCCCACAGCCATGTTTGCATGCCGCCCATGGAGTTGCCCAGCACCATGCGCACATGTTTGAGCTTCAAACCTTCCGTGAGCAATCGGTATTGCGCCAACACCATGTCGTCATAGTTGTAGCGAGGAAACTTCGCGCGCATGCCGTCTGATGGCTTGCTAGATTTGCCCGTGCCAATCGAGTCAGGCAACACAATGAAATATTTAGCTGCATCCAAAGGTTGACCAGGGCCGAAGAGTTCACCCCCGAAAGCTGTATTGAGCATGCCCACGCCTGTGCCAGTGGTGCCATGAAGAATGACCACGGGTTCACCTGCGGGATTGCCAAGCGTGGTGTAGCCAATGTTCAGTGACGGCATGACCTCACCGGTGTGAAAGCGAAAATCTTTCGCTGTCCACACTTCGGTTTTTTGATTAGGAAAAGTTTGCGCCATGGCTGCTGAACTCTGAAGGTAGACAAATATAGACAAACAAAGCGTTAGAAATTTGCGCATACATCCCCCGGGTGAGTGATTGAGAAATCCTGTTGGTTTAGTGGGGCCGCTGTGCGAACACATCCACCAAGTCAGGCATCAAAAGCGTGCCTTGATGTTGGTCACAGGCAGCTTTCAATGTGGTTTGAATGGCAGACGCCACAGCATGCTCAGCCTGCATGTGCTCGGCCATGTCGTTGTAGTAGGTCAAGTCTTTCAACGCGTTGGCGATGGTGAAACGCAGGCCAGTGTTGTCGTGGTTCAGCAGGAATGGTTTCAAGCGTTCTAGCGGTGCCCCCCAGCCGCCACCCATGGCAAGCACATCAACAAAGGTCTGCGGATTCACACCACCGATTTGAGCGCAGGCTGCAGCCTCTGCCAACAAGGCTACCGAGCCGAGCGACACATAGTTGTGCAGCAGCTTCATGCGGTGCCCAGAGCCTACAGGCCCCACATGCACAATGTTTTCAGCAAAGCATGCCAAGAGGGGACGGCAGGTTTCAAACAGGGCGGCGTCAGCACCTACCAACAAGTTCAGGCGACCTTCAGCGGCCTCTTTGGGCGTGCGTGTCATGGGCGCATCCATGAACAAGCCACCTTGCGCGACCACCGCTTGCGCAATTTTCTCGGTCGAAGCTGGCATGGCGGTGGAGCAATCAATCACGATCGTGTTGGGGCGCAGTCCTTTGAGTACACCGTCTTCGCCCAGCAGCACGGCTTCGACTTGCGGGCTACCGGTGACGCACAAGATCACCACATCTGAATGTGCAGCCAAGTCTTTAGGGGTGTTGAAGGTTTTGACGCCGTGTTGCACCAAATCATCGATGGGTTGGTTGCCTGCATGGGCCAGCACCGAAAGCGTGTGTCCGTGTTTGACCAAATTGCTGGCAATACCATGGCCCATCATCCCAATACCGATCATGCCAAGGGTTGTCATGTCTTATCCTTGTTGGTGAAACCAAGTCAAACCATCGTGCGTACCGTTGGGTACAGCGCCACGCGCAGGGCGGTACTCGCAGCCAATCCAACCCTCCCAGCTACAAGCGGCAGACACTTCGTCAATCACGTCAAAGAGGTAAGGGTGGTTGAGCTCGCCCAAATCTGGCTCGTGGCGCATGGGCACACCCGCAATTTGAAAGTGACCAACGCGCCCTGTAGGCAAGTACTGGCGAATCTTGGTGGCCAAGTCGCCTTCCATGATTTGGCAGTGGTAGAGGTCCATCTGCACTTTCACGTTGGAGGCTCCGATGTGCTCAACGATGTTGTGGGCTTGTTCTTGGTAATTCAAGAAAAAGCCGGGAATGTCACGGGTGTTGATGGGTTCAATCAAGACATCGCGGCCAGACTTCTTTGCTTCGGTTGCTGCCCATGTGATGTTTTGGATATAGGTTTTTTCAAGCGTGGCCACGTCTGCGCCTTGTGGCTTGAGGCCTGCCATGACGTGGATGCGAGGGCAATTCAAGGTGTCTGCATAAGCCAAGGCTTTGTGAAAGCCTTCTTGAAATTCGCTTTCGCGCCCGGGTAAGCAAGCCAAGCCGCGTTCACCTGCATCCCAGTCGCCAGGCGGTGCGTTGAAGAGCACTTGTTGCAAGCCGTTGTCGCTCAAGCGTTGCTTGAGCTCATGTGCATCGAATGCGTAGGGGAACAAATATTCAACAGCTTTGAAACCGTCTTTGGCAGCGGCGGCAAAGCGGTCTAAAAATTCGTGCTCGTTGTAGAGCATGCTGAGGTTGGCGGCGAAACGTGGCATAGGTGTGTGTGGAATGAATGGTTTACCAAAGAGCCCCAAAGGTCTCTCGCAGTTCTTGAATTTGGGCTTCGCTCAAAGCGGTGGCTTGGCGATCGGACATGAGCCACAGCTTGGCGGTTTCTTCGAGTTCTTCCAGTACTGCGCTGGCTTCGGCAGGGCTGGCGTGCCAGACCACGGGGCCAAGGCGCTCTAGCATCACGCCGCGAATGGGGGTGTGTGCGGCAACGCTTTGTGCAATGCGTGAGGTGACTTCAGTGGTAACACCTGGGGCACCTGGGCGTTGGTAGGCAATCAGCGGCACATGGCCAACTTTCATCACGTAATACGGTGTGATGGGCGGCACGATGTCGGTGTCACGCCACACGCCTTGCAGTGTGAGGCTCACCAAGTGTGTGGCATGGGTGTGAATCACGCAGCGTGCTTGCTGTGATGCTTCGTAAATGCTGCGATGTAAGACCAATGTTTTGGAAGCGCGTGCGCCGCTGAGCTGCACGCCGTCAGCCCCGACATGGGCCAGTTCACTGGCCACCAAGTTGCCTAGGCACGCATCGGTGGGTGTGATGAAGAAGCTACCGTCATCGAGCTTGACGCTGATGTTGCCCGCACTGGCGTGCACATAGCCACGTGCGTAAAGCGATGCGCCGATGCGGCAAATTTCTTGGCGAGATTCGAGTTCGTTCATGGGGTGGTCACGGATGGGGCATCATTTGAGCTGTGCAAATGATTTTTCAAAAAAATCATGCGTGCCAAAGTTGCCAGATTTCAAGGTGACATGCACTGTATCGCCGTTACACACGGGTGATGTCACCGATGTCCATGGCACGCCCGGATCAATTTGCGGGCCGATGACCATGCGTTCTACCTCGAGGGCTTGCACCACGGCCCCCGATGTTTCGCCACCAGCCACTACGAGTTGACGCACACCGGCTTGCACCAAGCCTTTGGCGATGCTCGACAAGGTGTGTTCCACCAGTTCACCCGCTTGGGTGACACCCAGTTGGCTTTGAATGGCTTTGACGGCTTCGGGTTCGGCGGTGGCGTAAATCAGCACAGGGCCTCGGGCGAGTAAAGGTGTTGCCCACTGCAGAGCTTGCGTCACCACGTCGGTGCCAGATGCAATCGCCAAAGGATCGATGGCAAATGCGGGCTTACCGCTTGCACGCCAGTGCTGCACCTGCGCGTTGGTGGCGACTGAGCAGCTGCCAGAGACTACAGCTTGGTAACCGGTGGCAGCAGCCAGTGTGTCGG
Source organism: Limnohabitans sp. MORI2 (assembly GCF_027925025.1). Taxonomy (NCBI): domain Bacteria; kingdom Pseudomonadati; phylum Pseudomonadota; class Betaproteobacteria; order Burkholderiales; family Comamonadaceae; genus Limnohabitans; species Limnohabitans sp. MORI2. Next base: position 1,714,723 of record NZ_AP027058.1, on the reverse strand, counting down.
CTTTGGCGTTGGCTGCTAATGCACCGCGTGCTTTCCAGTTTTGAGGTAAGCCAATGGCGACGCCAGAACCTGCGGTGACCAGCGGCAGATCTGCCAAGGCTTGGCCCATGTGCATGAGGTCTAGGTTGCTGATGGCGTCGATCACGGCGACGCCAACGCCTTCGGCTTGCAACGTTTCGAAACGCGCGCGAATGGCATCAGGCCCAGCTGCGACGCAGGACTGTTCCACCAAGCCGACCTTGCGTTGGGTTTGTGATTGCATGACGCGCACCAAGTTGGCATCGGTCATGGGGGTGAGTGGGTGGTTGCGCATGCCGCTGTCAGACAGCAACACGTCGCCCACAAACAAGTGGCCTTTGAAGATGGTTCGGTTGTTTTCAGGGAAGGCGGGGCAGACGATGGTGAAGCCTTGCCCCTTGCCATGAATGGCATCCATCAACGCTTCAGTCACAGGGCCGATGTTGCCTTCGGGGGTGGAGTCAAAAGTGGAGCAGTATTTGAAATAAATCTGCTCGACGCCTTGAGCTTTCAGCCATGCATACGCTTCCAACGATTGCGCAATGGCGTCTCTGGCGGGAATGGTGCGTGACTTGAGCGCCACCACGATGGCGTCCGCATCAACCGTTTGGTTGTTGGTGGGCACACCAATGGTTTGCACAGTGCGCATGCCAGCGCGAACCAAGTTGTTGGCGAGGTCAGTGGCGCCTGTGAAATCGTCGGCAATACAGCCCAACAGGGGCTTGGTAGAAGTTAGGGTCATGGATGTGTTCAGAACGTCAAGGTGCAGCTGATGGCTTGCGGATGACGTGAGGCATAGGATTGAATGAGGCTCTTGACGGAGGTGTCAGCGACGAGGCCGAGGCTCTTGGCGCGGTCGTTGTCAAACTGGCTGGGCCAGCCGCTGACGATGGCTTGCACTTTGGCATCGATTTGCCAGTTCAGCAAAGCTGCGGTGGCGTCGCCAGCCACTTCTTTCAAGGCTTGCGCCATCTCACCCACAGTGGTGGTGAGTGCAGGCAGGTTGACCGCCGTGGGGGCTCCCCATTGCGATGTGGGCGTGGTGAGGGCACACAACAAACCTTGCATGGTTTTGTCCGTGGAAGCGAGGGCCACGCGTGTGTCTGCTGGTACGGGCACAGTGCAAGCTTGGCCAGCCAAAGGTTCGCGGAACATGCCACTCAAAAAGCTGGAGGCCGCGCCGTTGGGTTTGCCAGGGCGAACTGAGACGGTCATCAAACGCACATTGCGTCCATGGATGAGGCCCTTGCGTGTGAAGTCGGCCACCAGTTGTTCGACCATGAATTTTTGGATGCCGTAGCTGCTCTGTGGTGTGGGCTGAAATGTGTCCGAAATGCTGCTGGGCAGTTGTTGCCCCGCAGACGCACCAAACACGGCCACTGAGCTGGCAAACACAAACACGGGTTGCTTGGCTTGATGGCGCGCGGCTTGCAGCAAGTTCAACGAGGTTTGCAAATTGCTTTGCAAACCCAAGTCCAAATTGGCTTCGCATTCACCACTCACTGCGGCGGCCAAATGCACGATGGCATCGACACCCGCTAGCGAGAGGGCTTGCGTGCTGAGCAGGTGGCTCAGATCGCCCACTACGGCACGCACGCGTGCATCGGCTTGCAAGTCTGCAGGCGGTGCTACGAGATCGGTCAGCACCAGTTCAGTGACTGGGCCAGAGCCTTTGCCTTCGAGGTGAATGTTCTGCGCTTGCAGCAACTCGCGCGCGAGGCTCGCGCCCAGAAAGCCGCCACCACCGGTGATGAGGATACGCATGCCTAGCCCTTTGACTCTGAATTAGTTGGCGTGTGGCAACTCAATGCCAGGGAAGATTTTGATGACGGCCGAGTCGTCTTCGCGGCCATGACCTGCAGTCGATGCCTGCATGAACATTTGATGTGCCGTGGCCGACAAGGGCAGTGGGAATTTTGTGGCACGTGCGGTGTCGAGCACCAGCCCCAAATCTTTCACAAAGATGTCAACGGCGGACAAAGGTGTGTAGTCGCCTTTGAGTACATGCGCCATGCGGTTTTCAAACATCCAACTGTTGCCTGCGCTGTTGGTGATGACTTCATACAAAGCATCTGCTGCCACGCCTTCACGCAAACCCAAAGCCATAGCCTCTGCGGCGGCTGCAATGTGCACACCCGCCAGGAGTTGGTTGATGATTTTGACTTTGCTGCCGTAGCCTGCGCGGTCGCCGAGCTTATACACATTGGCAGCCATGCTCTCGAGGGCGTTGCCTGCTTTGGCGTAGGCCGCTGCTTGACCCGAAGTCATCATGGTCATTTGGCCGGAAGCTGCTTTGGCTGCCCCGCCTGAGATGGGGGCGTCCAAGTACAACAAGCCTAGATCGTTCATACGCTTCTCCAGAGCCGCTGACCAGTTGGGGTCGACGGTCGAACACATGATGAACAGGCTGCCTGCTTTCATGTGGGCGGCTGCGCCGTGTTCACCAAACAAGACTTGCTCAGTTTGGTCAGCGTTGACCACCACGCTCACAATGATGTCCACATGTTTAGCCAATGCGGCAGGTGTTTTGTACGCTGTGCCGCCCTCTTGGGCAAAGGCTTCTGCAGCATCAAAGCGCACATCGCAGACGCTGACTTGGTGCCCAGCACGGCGCAGCGAACTGGCCATGCCTTTGCCCATCGCGCCTAAGCCAATCACGCCAATGGCGAGGGGGGGGGAGGTGTTGATTGTCATAACTTAGATTGGTGTTTATTGAAAACCCAAGGCGTGCGGTGCCCATGTGCTCAACGCAGGGATGAAGGTCAGCAGGGCCAAAATAATGGCGTGTGCGATCAAGAAAGGTTTCAGCTCACGCGTGAGTGCATCGAGGGGGACTTTGGCCACGTTAGACGTGACGAACAGCAATCCACCCACAGGCGGCGTGATCATTCCGAGCGTTAAGTTGAATATGACGACCATTGCAAAGTGAATCGGATCAATGCCAAGTTTGGCTGCAACAGGCGCCAAGATGGGGACCAAAACCATCACGCCAGGCAAGGGCTCGATGAAGATGCCGAAGATCAACAAGAAAATGTTGACAGCAATCAAGAAAGTGAAGGCCGACATCTCTTGTGCACCCATCCACTCAGCCAGTTTGATGGGCAGACCATCGATCGTCAAAATCCATGCAAAGGCGTTGGAGGTGCCGATGATGATGAGGACTGAAGCTGTCATCAGCGCAGACCGAGACAGGATGTCAGGTACGGCTTTCCACTCCAAGGTACGGTAAATCCATTTGCCGCACACCAAGGCGTAGAACACGGCGACCACAGACGCTTCGGTGGGTGTGAACCAACCCGCACGCATGCCACCCAAAATGATCACGGGCAACAAGAGCGCAGGAATGGCTTTCCAAGTGACCAGCATTTTTTCGGCAAATGTTTCGTTACCGGGAATGCCTTTGTAGTTGCGCTCCTTCGACACATACCAGTTCACTGCAGCCATGCCTGCCGCAATCAAAATGCCCGGGATAAAACCAGCAATAAAGAGGGCGCCCACAGACACGCGATCATCTTGCAAGGCATAAATGATCATGATGATGGACGGTGGAATGATGGGGCCCACAATGGCCGTGGCAGCGGTCAAGGCCGCTGCGTACGAGCGGTCGTAGCCCGCCTTGTCCATCATGCGAATCATCATCGAGCCAGGGCCAGCAGCATCAGCCAATGCAGAGCCTGAAATGCCAGAGAAGAAAGTGAGCGAGACGACGTTGGTGTAACCCAAGCCGCCACGTTTGTGACCCACAAACTGCGCCGCAAACTTGAGCAGCACTTCGGTGAGCGAGCCGCCGCTCATCAGCTCAGCTGCCAAGATGAAGAACGGCACCGCCATGAGCGGGAAGCTGTCCACACCCTCGTAGGTTTGTTTGAGCAAAACGAACAGTGGAAAGTCAGCGCCAAAAATCAAGGCGGTGAGCGTCGAGAAGCCCAGTGCAAATGCAACAGGAAACCCGATGGCTAAATAAAAGCAGCAGCTCAGAAGGAGGATGACACTCAGGCTCATAGTGATGCGCTCGCTGTGGCGTCGAAATGTGAATCAGAAGCGAAGGTGCGTGTGAGCACGTAGTCGCGGACAATGAGCAGCCAATGCAAGAGCAGCAACACGCCACCTGCGGGCATAGCGCCGTAGACCCAGGACATGGAGACTTGCGTGGTAGGTGTCATTTGGTATTGAACGCGGTCTACATAGATGGCGCCGTACCAAATGATGAAGATGAAAAATCCTGTCAGCATGACAGCGATGAAGGCGCGAATGGCGCGTGCCCATGAGATGGGCAAACTGTCTTGCAGGTTCTCTACGGCAATATGGCCGCCGTAGCGCAGCACAGGGCCAGCACCTAAAAAGGTGAGCCACACCATCATGTAGCGAGCCACTTCTTCGGCCCACTCAATCGATTGGTTGGTGGCGTAGCGCAAAACCACATTAGCAAAAATGATGATGGCCATGGCAGCAAGCAAGGCAATCAATACGCCGCGATTGGCGATCATTAAATATTTTTCGAAAGATTTCATGGGGTGTTCCATGCGCAGCAAGCCAGCGAACTGGCTTGCTTGAAAGGTGAAGAAATACCGATTACTTCACAGCTTGGATGGCTGCAATCTTGTCTGCGCCAAACTCTTTGGCGTAGTTGGCGTAAGGGCCTTTGAGTCCGTCGTTGAAACTGGCACTGTTGACCTTCTTGACTACTTGCATGCCTTCGCGTTCGAGCTGGGCGATGCCATTGGCTTCGTCGTCGTTCACTTTCTTACGTGTCGCGGCCACGCTCTTGGCGGCTGCGTCATAGAACGCTTTTTTGTCAGCTTCACTGAGCTTGTTCATGATGCGTGGTGAGGTGATGATGAGGCCGGGTGAGTAGACGTGGCCCGTGAGTGACAAGTGTTTTTGCACCTGTGAGAACTTGGAAGCCAAGATCACAGGGATGGGGTTTTCTTGACCATCCACAACGCCTTGCTGCAAAGCGCCAAACACTTCTGGGAATGCCATAGGGGTTGGCTGAATGCCAAAGGCACGGTAGCCTTCCATGTGCACTTTGTTTTCCATGGTGCGCATCTTCAAGCCGCTGGCATCTGCTGCGCTGACGATGGGGCGTTTGTTGTTGGTCATGTGGCGGAAACCGTTTTCGCTCCAAGCCAACGCCACCAAGCCGTGGTTGGGGAACTTGGCCAACATGTCTTGACCGATTTTGCCGTCCAACACTTTGCGAGCATGGTCGTAGTCACGGAACAAGAATGGAATGTCCACGATCTTCATCTCAGGCACAAAGTTGCCCACGGGGCCTGTGGAGGTGATGACCAAATCTTGCGTACCGATTTGCACCGCTTCAACTTGCTCGCGTTCGCCACCCAAAGCACTTGCTGGGTAGACCTGGCACTTGTAGCGACCTTGGGTGTTTTTGTCGAGGTTTTCGCAGAACACATTGGCGCCAATATCGTAGTGAGAGCCTTTGGCTAGCACATGACCCATTTTTAATACGGTTTGAGCTTGTGTGGGTAAGGTGGCAAAGACGGCTGAGGCTGCGAGGGCAATGGCCCATTTTTTATTGAGAAAAGTCTTGGACATCATGTCTCCTGAGGTTTAAGAGCGACAACACCAACAGCCTCTCAGCTGTCTGGTTGTATGACAAATTATCTTGAACTAATCAGGGTGTTTTGCTAGGACTAACCCGCAAAACGATCTAGGGCTGATGACGAAAATTGGTGCGCAGCTTGCTCGCCAGTGCGCGTCCTTGCGACGTCCAGAAAACAGGGTCTGCATTGCCGATTCGCTTGGCTGCATTGAGCATATGCTTGGTGCCAGCAAGTCGTGCTGCTTTCACATCGCCTGCTTCGATGGCCTGAAGAATGGCGTGATGTTCGTGACGAACAGCCTCTTCTAAATCGGCTCGGGTGGCTTCATTGGCGCGTGTTACGCGTGTGGCATTTTCCAGAAATTGGTTCAGGTAAGACAGCGTGTCTAACAAGAATGGGTTGTTGGCTGCTTGCGCAATGGCGGCATGGAAGGCCACATCTTCACTCACACCATCACCGCCGCTGGTCACCGCTTTGTCTAAGGCCTTCATGGCTTGTTTGATCTTTTGCAACGATTTGGCCGTTCGTCGCTCGGCTGCCAAAGCAGCAGATTCGGCTTCTAGCGCACGTCGCACTTCGACGACTTTCAAGACCGCATTGACCGATCCGTCAGGTTTGAGCTTAAGTTTGCTGGTTTCGGGGTGAGGCAATGGTTTGACAAATGCGCCAGAGCCTTGACGCGTTTCTATCAGGCCCAGAGTTTTTAGGCGTGAAAAGGCTTCGCGCACCACCGTTCGACTGACGCCGTGCTTTTCCACCAAGGCGTTTTCGGTGGGTAATTTTTCCCCCGTTTTCAGCTTGCCTTCGCGAATGCTGTTTTCCAAGGCTTGGGCTAGCTTTTCTGAGAGCGAGGCGCCTAGTTGAATTCTCGGCATGGTGGAACTTTGGCTGGATGTGGCAAAGATTGAGCGTTATGAAATCATATGCGACAAATCACGAGCCTTTGCTGGCTTGGGCTTAGGTATGATGGCGCATTCAAAGGAGCTTTCAGCATGGCGGATATCAACCCAACCAACAACAACCTCGTGATTGGCGAGGGCGTCACATTCAAGGGCTCAATCAGCGCCCCAGGTAAAGCTGTGATCAACGGCAATGTCTCTGGCGAATTGACTGCAGATGATTTGTTGATTGGCACCAAAGGTCAAGTTACGGGCACAGTGCGCGCACGTGAAATCGATGTGCATGGCGAGTTGAACGAAGACATCGTGTGTAAAGAACATTTGCTGATTCACAGCACAGGCAAGGTGTCGGGCACCTTGGAATACCACGAGTTGGAAATCCAACGCGGCGGTAAGTTCAAAGGCAATATGAACCAGAAATGAGTCGGTTTGCCAACCGGCGCGCTGCTTTTTGGTGCGGCATCCGTGATGCCTTAGGTGCGCCGGTTTTGGTTTTGTTTGCAGGTATGGTGGGCTTTGGAGCCATGGGACGTAGCCATGGTTTTGATGCATGGATGACGGGGCTTACCAGCTTTCTGATGTTTGCATTGCCGGGTCAAGTGGTGATGCTAGAGATGTTTATATCTGGTGCTTCGTTGTTGGCAATTGGCTTTGCCGTGACGCTGACTTCAACCCGTTTTGTCACCATGGTGGTGACGCTTTTCCCCCAACTCCATCGACGTGATCGCAACCCACTGTTGTACCTGTGGGTGCATATGCTGGCCATGACCGCATGGGCGGTGTCGATGCGCGAGTTTCCTTCGATGGCTCCCAAACACCGTTTGAGTTATTTCATTGGGTTGGCTTTGCCATGCTGGTTGATTTCTCCACTCGGTACAGTACTCGGGTACTTTGTCGCAGGTTGGGTTCCGGTAGCAGTGACCTTAGGTTTGGTGTTCATCAATCCTTTGTTTTTTCTTCTCACGTTCACCGAGGTCAAGCCTTCGGTGAATCGTATGGCGATTGGCTTGGGCTGTCTGTTGGGTCCTGCTTTCTATCTCTGGGATGCAGATAGCAGCTTGTTGTTGACAGGCGTTGTGGCGGGATCTTTGGCTTATGGTGTAGATCGTCACTGGCTGCGTGCGCGTCGCGTCGAGGTGAGGTCATGAGTGCAGACATACAAGGCTGGGGTGTTTGGTTGGCGCTGAGTGCCGCCTGTGTGGGAACCTATATATGCCGGGCCGCAGGTGTCAAGCTTTCAGGCCACATCCACCAAGACAGCGAGGTGTTTCGTTGGCTTTCTGCAGTGACCTATGCCATGGTGGCCGCTTTGACAGTCCGCATGATCGTCATGCCGTTGGGCTTGCTAGCCACAGTGCCTTTGTGGCTGCGTGTCTTGATCTGTGCGTTGAGCCTGGCTGTGATGGTGTCTCGCCCTGAGCGTCGTCTGGTACCTGCATTGTTGACGGGCACGCTGCTGATGTTGGCATACGGCGTCTTACGAACGACGCCATAGTTTGTCAGGCCTGCCGTCGGACGCACCTACAATTCGTGCGCAACCCTAAGGCATCATGAATATCCTGATTTCTAACGACGATGGCTTTCAAGCCCCGGGCATCGTGGCCCTGTATGAAGCTCTCAAAGATTTGGGGCGTGTTGAAGTAGTCGCGCCAGAGCACAACAACAGCGCCAAATCGAATGCGCTGACCTTGCATTCCCCTCTGTATGTGCATCAAGCCAGTAACGGATTTCGTTATGTCAACGGCACACCGGCAGATTGTGTGCACATCGCGTTGACGGGGTTGCTGGATTACAAGCCCGACTTGGTTGTGTCTGGCATCAACAACGGCGCCAATATGGGGGATGACACGATTTACTCGGGCACCGTCGGCGCGGCTATGGAAGGCTATTTGTTTGGCATTCCGGCCATCGCGTTTTCGCAGGTTGACAAAGGCTGGGCGCATATTGATGCGGCAGCCGCCCAAGCACGTCGGCTGGTTCAACAGATGTTGAGTCAGTCACAGGTGCCAGACGCACCTTGGCTGTTGAATGTGAACATCCCGAATCGACCGTTGGATGACATGAAGCCTTTGCGTGTCACGCGTTTAGGGCGCCGTCATTCGGCTGAGCGTGTCATCACGCAAACTAGCCCGCGCGGTGAAACCATGTATTGGATTGGTAACGCGGGTGCGGCTAAGGATGACAGTGACGGCACCGACTTTCATGCCACGTTTGAAGGTCATGTGTCGGTCACCCCGTTGCACGTGGATTTGACCGAGCACGCGAGCTTGCCTGCATGGGCCGCTCGCTTGGGTGAGGGGTGCGCATGAAGCAGCGCCCCAGCTTTCCTGCACGTATAGACACAGGGCAGTCCCAGGCTAAACCTCAAACCTTGTTGACGGCGACGCGGGTGGTTGCGCCAGCATCGCCTAAGCAACTCAAACCAACGGGGTTGAGCAGCCCCTCAGGCATGGGGCTAGACTCATCGGCAGTGCGTGCGCGCATGGTTCAAAAGTTGACAGCGCAGGGGATTTCGGACCCAGTCGTTTTAGAAGCCATGGGACATGTTGAGAGGCACCGTTTTGTTGACAGTGCTTTGGTGAATCAAGCGTATGAAGACACCAGTTTGCCCATTGGCTTAGGGCAGACCATTTCCAAACCCAATGTGGTGGCTCGCATGATTGCGTTGCTGCGTGAAGCGCCAGGTCGGCAGGGATCGCCTGCAATGGGGCGTGTTTTAGAAATTGGTACGGGCTGTGGCTATCAGGCCGCTGTGCTGTCATGTGTGGCGCGTGAGGTCTACAGCATCGAGCGTTTGCGGGGTTTACATGACAAAGCCCGAGAGAACTTGCGGCCTCTGCGGTTGTCTAATGTGCACTTGATTTTTGGTGATGGCATGTTGGGGTACGCGCAAGGAGCACCATACAACGCCATCATTTCTGCAGCTGGCGGAGAGAACGTTCCCCAAGCGTGGATTGATCAACTGGCCATAGGGGGGAGATTGGTCGCGCCTACGCATACCCAATCGGGTCAGCAAGCTTTGGTGGTGATTGATAAAACGCCGCAGGGTTTGCAGCAAAGCCTGCTAGAGGCGGTGAACTTTGTACCTCTAAAATCAGGCATTGCTTGAATACTGGAAAATAAGAATGTTTCGTTCTGGAATGTGGGGTGTGCTTGCGCTGGTTGCTGCCCTGGTGTTGTCGGCTTGTTCGAACAAAGGGCGTTTGGCTCCTGTTGATGACCATTCGGTGAGCGCCACTCGAGGTGCTGCTCGTGTTCTGCCTGGTTCTGAAAACGCAGGTAAACCTGGTTACTACACCGTGAAGCCAGGTGATACCTTGATCCGCATCGGCATGGATCATGGGCAGAGTGGGCGCGATATTGCGCGTTGGAACAAGCTTGAAAATCCCAACTTGATTGAAACAGGCCAGGTCCTGCGCGTGTTGCCCCCAGGCCCAGATGCGCCAGTAACTAAACCCACGAGTTCTGCGAGCGGCACCAATGCGCCTCCCATGCCGTCTGCACCTGCGACGCCCACACCTCCTGCTGCAAATGCAGCGCCAGCTGGTGCCGAGGACACGATCAGTTTTCAATGGCCAGCGCGCGGCAACTTGATTTCTGGCTTTGATGAGTCGAAAAACAAAGGTTTGGACATTGGCGGCAAAGTGGGTGACCCCGTGATGGCTGCTGCGGATGGTCGCGTGGTCTACGCCGGCGCAGGTTTGCGTGGCTACGGCAATCTGATCATCTTGAAGCACAACAACACCTATTTGACCGCTTACGCACACAACCAAACCTTGCTGGTGAAAGAAGACCAAGTCATCAAACGTGGCCAAAAAATTGCCGAAATGGGCAACAGCGATGCAGACCAAGTGAAGCTTCATTTTGAAATTCGCCGTCAAGGCAAGCCGGTTGATCCTGCCAAGTATTTATCGGCCAACTGATGACAGACACAACGACAGAAAAACAGTGGCCTGACAACGCGCTCACCATCGAATCGATGGACCTAGAAGCGCAGGGCGTGGGTCACCGCGCCGATGGCAAAGTGGTGTTTGTCGACGGTGCCTTACCCTTTGAGGTGGTGCGCGCCAATGTGCACCGCAAAAAAGACAACTGGGAAAAAGCATCGCTGCTCGAAGTGCTGCATGAGTCCTCGCAGCGCGTCACGCCTGGTTGCCCTCACTTTGGCTTGCATGCGGGTGCATGTGGCGGCTGCAAGATGCAGCACTTGGATGCTTCAGCACAAATCGCGGTCAAACAACGCGCCCTAGAAGACAACTTGTGGCACTTAGGCAAAGTGAAGCCTGAGACCATTCTTCGCCCCATTCAAGGCCCTGCATGGGGCTATCGTTTCCGCGCCCGTTTGTCGGTGCGCTATGTGGTGAAAAAGGGCGAAGTGTTGGTGGGGTTCCATGAGCGTAAGAGCCGCTACGTGGCTGATATGCGCCAGTGCCCCATCTTGCCGCCGCATGTCGATGCCATGCTCATGCCATTGCGTCAGCTGATTGGCAGCATGGATGCGCGTGAGACCTTGCCGCAAATTGAATTGGCTTGTGGTGACCATGTGACGGCTTTGGTGCTGCGCCACATGGAGCCCTTGAGTGCACACGACATGCAAGCTTTGCGCGACTTCGCCGCCAAGCACAACGTGCAGTGGTGGCTCCAGTCCAAAGGCCCAGACACCGTGTGTCTGATGGAGGGCGCTTTGGGTGAGCCGTTGTCTTACGCCTTGCCTGAATTTGGCATCACGATGCCGTTCAAACCGACTGACTTCACGCAAGTCAATCCGCATATCAACCGTGTGTTGGTCACACGCGCTTTGCGATTGCTTGAGGTGCAGCCGACTGAGCGTGTGATCGACTGGTTCTGCGGCTTGGGTAACTTCACCTTGCCTTTGGCAACGCTTGCACGCGAGGTCTTAGGCATTGAGGGCAGCGAGGCTTTGGTGACGCGCTCTGGCGAGAACTATGTGTTCAACCAAGCGAACCGAGACAAGCCTTTGGCGCCGACCAGCTTTGTCGCGCGTAACTTGTTTGAAATGACGCCCGAGTTGCTGCGCCAAGATGGCGCGGCAGACAAGTGGTTGGTGGATCCGCCGCGTGAAGGCGCTTTCTCATTGGTGCAAGCGCTGGCCGAGATGCACCAGCAGCCAGAACTTCGTCAGGGTTGGACACCACCCAAGCGCATTGTGTATGTGAGCTGCAACCCGTCTACTTTGGCGCGTGATGCGGGTGTGTTGGTGAATGCTGCAGGCTATCGCATTTCATCGGCAGGTGCGGTGAATATGTTCCCGCACACGGCCCATGTGGAGAGCATGGCTGTGTTTGATTTGGTTTAAACCGCAACGCCTCAAAATCTGCAGACGTAAAAAAGGGACCGTGAGGTCCCTTTTTTGTGGATGGTAGGAATGGCTTATTCGCGTTCGCCACCAAAGATGCCGAGCAAGGCCAGCAAGCTTTGGAACACGTTGATCACGTCCAAGTACAAAGTCAGTGTGGCGCTGATGTAGTTGGTTTCGCCGCCATCCATCACTTGCTTCAAGTCGTACAACATGAACGCGCTGAAGATGGCCATGGACAACATGGAAATCACCATCATGCCGGCTGATGAGCCAACGAACACGTTGATGATGCTGCCAACCATCAAGACCACCGCGCCCACCATGAGCCATTTGCCCATGCCAGACAAGTCGCGCTTGATGACGGTGGCCAAGCTGGCCATCACAAAGAACACGCCTGCTGTACCCGCAAAGGCGGTCATCACCAACTCTGCGCCATTTTTGAAGCCCAAAACCATGGCGATCATGCGGGAGAGCATGAGCCCCATGAAGAAGGTGAAGCCCAAGAGCACGTACACGCCGGTGGCGCTTTCTTTGGTGCGCTCGATGGCGTAGATGAAGCCGAAAGCGCCAGCCATCATCAAGATCATGCCCATCACGCCGGAGATGGCGTAGCTGATGCCAGTGGCTACGCCAATGTAGGCGCCCAACACGGTGGGCAGCATGCTGATGGCTAACAACCAGTAGGTGTTGCGTACCACGCGGTTGCGTTCAGCCGTTGGCAACACGTAGTAGTCAACGGTTTGAATGTTGTCATTCATCATGAGTAGATCTCCTATAAACCTGATGATTCAGATGGGGCGAATTCTAGAGGTTTCAAGGGCTGGTACTTCATAGCTTACTTTTATTGAGGTTTCTTTTGTCTTGAGCGAGGGTAGTGGGGCTGTCAGAGTCGGTATGCTTGGGGTTTTCTTACTTTTCAAACTTGTTGCACATGAAAACCAAACACTTCCTCGAATCCGCAGATGTCAAAGCCATTGCCGCAGCCGCCGAAGCGGAAGCTTTGAAAAACAACTGGGCAGTCACCATCGCCATCGTGGACGATGGCGGCCACCTGTTGAATTTGCACCGTTTGGATGGCGCACCTGGCATTTCTTCGCACATTGCCCCAGCCAAAGCTCACACAGCAGCCTTGGGTCGTCGTGAGAGCAAGGTGTATGAAGACGTCATCAATGGCGGCCGCATGTCATTCCTGAGCGCGCCTGCCGTGCAAGGCATGCTCGAAGGCGGCGTGCCCATCATCAAAGATGGTCAATGCATCGGCGCTGTGGGCGTGAGCGGTGTGAAGTCCAACGAAGACGCGCAAATCGCGAAAGCAGGCATTGCTGCCATTGGTCTGTAAACCTTCGCGTTTCTAACAAAAAGCCCCGCAGCGCTAGGCGTTGCGGGGCTTTTTTGTGAAGGGGGGCGCCTTAGTAAATCAAACGTTCAGGGTTGATTTCTTGCAAGATGGTGGTGGCAATTTCCTCAATGCTTTTGTGCGTGGTGGACAGCCAGCGAATGCCTGCACGGCGCATCATGGCCTCGGCTTCGGCCACTTCGTGGCGGCAGTTGGCAAGGCTGGCGTATTTGGAGTCAGGGCGGCGTTCGTTGCGAATTTCGCTCAAGCGCTCGGGTTGAATGGTGAGACCAAAAATCTTTTTCTTGTGTGGCATCAGGGCAGGGGGGAGTTGGCGGCGTTCAAAATCCTCAGGAATGAGCGGGTAGTTCGAAGCCTTCAAGCCGTGCTGCATAGCCAAGTACAAGCTTGTGGGGGTTTTGCCGCTGCGACTGACGCCGACCAAGATCACGTCAGACAACTCCAAATCGCGGTTGAGTTGACCATCGTCATGGGCCAAGCTGAAGTTGATGGCTTCGATGCGCTCTCGGTACTCTTGGCTCTTGCTGGCATCTGAGAAACGGCCCACACGGTGGTTGGACTTGATGCCCAGTTCTTTTTCGAGCGGATTCACAAAGATGCTGAACATGTCCATCAGCATGGTTTTGTCCTTGCAGCCTTCCAAAATCACGCTTAAGACCTCCATATTCACCAATGTGGTGAACACAATGGGGCGGCGGCCCTCGATTTCGCCTGTGTGCAGGATTTGCCGCACGGCTTGGTGCGCTTTGTCGACCGTGTCAACAAACGGGATGCGGATGTGGCGAAATTTCACTTCAAACTGCGCCAAGATGGCGTTGCCAAAGGTTTCTGCGGTGATGCCGGTGCCGTCAGAAACAAAAAACACGGTGGGATTGGGCATGAAAAACTTTCAAAGTAAATGAAGCCAAAAACACAGGTTTTGGCGGGCGAGATAGCTTGTCGGCCACCTACAATGCTCCATTATCCGAATTTCGCCAGGCAGACTGATCGATCCATTCGAACAACTAAAAAGTCGCCGCGCTGCATGGCACGCCAGTTTTAACTTTTGGAGCTTGTCTATGACTGCACTTTTCAGCCCAACCGCCTTGGTGGTTCCTTTTGAGCAACTGCGAATGACAGACGTCGAAGCCGTTGGCGGTAAAAACGCCAGCCTCGGCGAAATGATTTCGCAACTACCCTCTGGCGTGCGTGTGCCCACGGGCTTTGCCACGACGGCCCATGCCTTCCGCGAGTTTTTGGCGTTCGACGGCTTGACCGACAAAATCAACGCCCGCTTGGACAAGCTCGACACCGAAGACGTGCGCGCCTTGGCCGAAGCCGGTGCCGAAATTCGCGCCATGGTAGAGGCCCAGCCTTTCCCAGCCGATTTGGAAAAAGCGATTCGCGAAGCCTTCATCACCTTGTCTGAGGGCAACGCTGCCGCGACGTTTGCCGTGCGTTCTTCTGCCACTGCCGAAGACTTGCCAGACGCTTCTTTCGCAGGCCAACAAGAAACCTTCCTCAACGTGCACGGCATTGACGAAGTGCTGCACAAGATGAAAGAGGTGTTTGCTTCGCTGTACAACGACCGCGCCATCAGCTACCGCGTGCACAAGGGCTTTGCCCACGCCGATGTGGCTTTGTCTGCCGGTGTGCAACGCATGGTGCGCTCTGACACGGGCGCTGCTGGTGTGATGTTCACCATCGACACCGAATCGGGCTTTGAAGATGTGGTGTTCATCACCTCCAGCTATGGCTTGGGTGAGACCGTGGTGCAAGGCGCCGTGAACCCCGATGAGTTCTACGTGCACAAGCCCACCTTGAAGGCCGGCAAGCGCGCTGTGATTCGCCGCAACTTGGGTTCGAAGCTGATTCAAATGGTGTTCTCCACCGCCGAAGAGAAAAAAGCCAGCGGCAAGTTGGTGAAAACCGTGGACGTGCCCACTGAGTTGCGCAACCGTTATTCCTTGACCGATGCCGATGTGGAGCAACTGGCCCACTACGCGCTGGTGATCGAGCAGCACTATGGCCGCCCTATGGACATCGAGTGGGGTAAAGACGGCACAGACGGTCAGCTCTACATCTTGCAAGCGCGTCCTGAAACCGTGAAGAGCCAAGCCAAAGGCCAAGCCGAGCTGCGCTACAAACTCAAAGGTCACAGCACCGTGTTGGCCGAAGGCCGCGCGATTGGCCAAAAAATTGGCACGGGTCCCGTGCGTTTGGTGCACAACATCAGCGAGATGGACAAGGTCCAGCCCGGCGACGTGTTGGTCACCGACATGACCGACCCCAACTGGGAACCCGTGATGAAGCGCGCCAGTGCCATCGTGACCAACCGTGGTGGCCGCACCTGCCACGCCGCCATCATTGCGCGTGAGTTGGGCATTCCTGCGGTGGTGGGATGTGGCCACGCCACCGAGCAACTCAAAGACGGCACCTTGGTGACCGTGAGCTGTGCCGAGGGTGATACGGGTCGCATTTACGACGGTTTGCTTGAGACCGAAGTGACCGAAGTGCAACGCGGCGAGATGCCACAGATCAAAACCAAGATCATGATGAACGTGGGCAACCCACAGTTGGCCTTTGACTTCGCTCAGTTGCCCAACGAAGGCGTGGGCTTGGCCCGCTTGGAGTTCATCATCAACAACAACATTGGCGTGCACCCCAAGGCCATCTTGGACTACCCCAATGTCGACGCTGACTTGAAGAAGGCGGTGGAGTCTGTGGCCCGTGGCCATGCGTCACCCCGCGCGTTCTACGTGGACAAAGTGGCCGAAGGCATTGCCACCATTGCCGCCGCGTTTTTCCCCAAGCCTGTGATCGTGCGCATGTCGGACTTCAAGTCCAACGAATACCGCAAACTCATTGGCGGCAGCCGCTACGAGCCCGAGGAAGAAAACCCCATGTTGGGCTTCCGTGGCGCAGCCCGCTACATCAGCGAAGACTTCGGCGAAGCCTTTGCGATGGAGTGCGAAGCCATGCGTCGCGTGCGCGAAGACATGGGGCTCACTAACGTGCAAGTCATGGTGCCTTTCGTGCGCACCTTGGGCCAAGCTGAGCGCGTGACCAATTTGTTGGCCTCGCACGGTTTGAAGCGCGGCGAAAACGACCTCAAGGTCATCATGATGTGCGAAGTGCCAAGCAACGCCATCTTGGCAGACGATTTCTTGAAGTACTTCGACGGCTTCTCCATCGGCTCCAACGACTTGACCCAATTGACCTTGGGTCTCGACCGCGATTCCGGCTTGGAGCTGTTGGCCGCTGACTTTGACGAACGCGACCCCGCCGTGAAAGCCATGCTCAGCCGCGCCATTGCAGCTTGCAAGGCGCAAGGCAAGTACGTGGGTATCTGCGGCCAAGGCCCCAGCGACCACCCCGACTTCGCGCACTGGTTGGCAGACGAAGGCATCAGCTCCATCTCGCTCAACCCAGACAGCGTGATTGAGACTTGGAAATCATTGGCCAAGTGATTCAACCTTGACACACCAACCCACAGCTGCCTCTGAGTCAGAGGCAGCGTCCCCATTGTCGATAGGCGGCTCGGCCTTGCCGAGACGAACTTTGTGGGGTGTGGTGGGCTTGGTGTTGCTCACGGTCACCTCGTTGGGTTTGGCTTGGAGTTTTCCCAGCCTGACTTGGCTGCATTTTTTATGGGTCGCACAAGTGGTGCCTGTGCTGTATTTGCTTTTGGCATGGTGGGGAACGCAAGCGCCGCGTTCGGATGATGATGCCGCTTAAACCTTGGCCTTGGCGCTTGTTGTTGCTCAGCTTTGCTGGCTTGGTCCTGCTGACGCTTTTGTTGTTGCTCGCAGATTTTGCTGGCGTACCCAAGGCTGTGGTGAATGGCTTTTTCTTGGTGGTGTCCATCATTGGCTACGCACTCATCGGCATGTTTTGCCGAACAACAGTGCCAGAGGAGTACTTTGTCGCTGGGCGCAGCATCAGTGCGCCGATGAACGGCATGGCGACAGCCGCGGATTGGTTGTCTGCTGCTTCATTCATCGGTTTGACCGGATTGCTCTTAACGGATGGTTTGGTTGGGGATGGTCAACATCCGGGGGGACTGGCTTATCTGTTGGGCTGGACCGGTGGCTTTTGTTTGCTTGGTTTTTTGTTTGCAGCCAAGCTCAATCGGTCGCGTGCGATCACGATTCCTGATTTTTTAGAGCAACGTTTCGGCAGTGCCGCGGTGCGTTGGTTAGCGGCATGGGGCGCCATCTTGTGCTCGGGTATTTATTTGGTGGCGCAGATTTATGGCATTGGTTTGGTGGCATCCATGCTGTCAGGTTTGACCTTTGAACTCGGTGTCTTTCTGGCTTTGGGCGGTGTGTTGCTGTGCTCTTTTCTCGGTGGCATGCGTGCGGTGACATGGACGCAAGGCGTGCAATGCGTGGTGATTGTGGTGTCCATGGTGGTGTTGGCCATGGCGGTCTCATTCAAAACACAGGGGCATCCTTTTGTGACGGTGGCTGCGATTCAGTCATTGCCGACGATTCAACAACGCACGCAGCAAATTGAGTCTGATCCAGCAGAGCTGATGACGCGCGATGTCATTAGCCTGCGTATGAGCAGCTTAGACGTCAAGATTGCTGAGCCTATTTATGCCCGTGAAGTCGAACGGCAGATCGTGGCGAAACAAGTGGCACGTGCGAAAGCTGACAACGCTTCGCTGCGAGAAATTCAAAAATTAGAAGCAAACCCAGCGTGGCGCGAAACTTCGCTGGAGCGATTGGTGGGTGCTTGGCAGTCTGAGCGTGAAGTGCTGGCGCAAGCCATTGATCGACCTGTTGGTTTCCAAAAAAACAACTTGAATGGATGGAACGATGGCTTAAACAACAGCCTGGCTTTGATTTTTTGTTTGATGCTGGGGACTGCCGCATTGCCACATATCTTGGTGCGTTCTTACACAACGCCAACCCCTGCAGAGGCTGAGCGTTCAGTGGTCTGGGCGTTGGCTTTCATTGTGGTGGTGTACTTGTGTGCGTCTTCGTTGGCGGTGTTGCTTAAGTCGTATGTATTGACGGAATTGGTTGGGTCGCATTTGGATCAATTGCCCGATTGGGCGGATCGTTTGAAGCTGCGCAAACTGGCGTTGTTGAGCATCCAAGACTACAACCAAGACGGCATGGTTCAATACGCTGACGTTCGTCTGTTCAGTGACTATTTTGTGTTGGGTGTGCCTGAGATGACGCACATTTCATCGGTGTTTACAGGGTTGCTCGCTGCTGGGGCTTTGGCTGCGGCGCTTTCAACAGCAGATGGTTTGTTGCTGACGATTTCTAGTGCGTTGGCGCAAGATTTATATTTCCAAACAGCAGAGCCCAATGCGCCGCCCTTGCGTCGCATCATGTTGAACAAAATATTGTTGATGGTGGTGGCCTTGCTCGCTGCGTGGTTTGCCACCAATCGCCCCGTCAGTATTTTGTTCTGGGTGACCTGCGCGTTTTCGTTGGCAGCTTCGACGTTCTTCCCCGTCATGCTTTTGGGTATTTATTGGCGAGGCATGAACCATGTGGGCGCGCTGTTGTCGATGGTGGCGGGGCTTGCTGTGAGTTCTTACTACATTGCCTCTAATCACCCGTGGGTGCAGATGTGGCTGCATTGGCAGCCCGCGGACACCTTGTGGATGGGCTTGGACCCGGTGTGTGCGGGTGTTTTTGGGGTCCCTGCCGGATTCTTGATGGGGTACTTGGGGAGTAAGCTTCCCTTTAAGCTTAAAAATTGACTATAATCATGGGCTTTTCCCTTGCTGCCAGCGTCTGACGCCGCAGGCAGCTTCATATCCACAAGGAGTGTCCATGCGTCATTACGAAATCATTTTGTTGATCCATCCGGATCAAAGCGAACAAGTTCCAGCCATGCTGGAGCGTTACAAAGGCATGATCACCGCAGGTGGTGGTGCGATTCATCGTACGGAAGACTGGGGTCGCCGCCAGTTGGCCTACATGATCAACAAGCTTGCCAAAGCTCACTACATTTGCTTGAACATCGAAGCTAGCCAAGCTGTGATGTCTGAACTCGAACACGCGTTCAAGTTCAACGATGCTGTGTTGCGTCACATGACTGTCTTGCGTAAGAAGGCTGAAACAACACCTTCCATCATGATGAAGACCGTCGAGCGCGAAGAAGCTCGCAAGAACCAGCAAGCTGAGTTCGCGGGCTAATTGCTGACTCACGACAAGGTTTGAACCACGTTGTTTTGAACGCTTGTGTTGTAGAGGCTTCGGCCCTGCGATACACCCCAGCCGGTTTACCCGCCATTGATTTGAGTCTCGAACACGAGTCCGAAATTCAAGAAGCAGGGCAAAAGCGACAAGTCAAAGCAACCGTCAAAACAGTCGCCTTGGGATCCTTAGCTGAGCGTCTCGCTCAACTTCCCCTCGGTAGCCTTTGGCAGTTCAGTGGCTTTTTAGCCTCACCTCGTCACAGCAAAAACGTCGTTTTTCACATTCAAGATTTTCAGCAAATTTCATAGGAGGCCCAGATCATGGCCACATTCAAGAAATTCAACAAAGACAAGCGCCCAAAGCGCAACACGCAATCATTGCTTTTCAAGCGCAAGCGCTTCTGCCGCTTCACCGTCACTGGCGTTGAAGAAATCGACTACAAAGACGTCGACACATTGCGTGACTTCATTGCCGAAAACGGCAAGATCATTCCCGCACGCCTGACCGGCACACGCGCTATTTACCAACGTCAGCTGAACACTGCCATCAAGCGCGCACGCTTCTTGGCTTTGGTGCCTTACAGCGACCAGCACAAGATCTAAGGAGACCGACCATGCAAATTATTCTGCTCGACAAGGTCGTGAACCTCGGCAACCTCGGCGAAATCGTCCGTGTGAAAGATGGTTACGCCCGTAACTTTTTGATCCCATCAGGCCGCGCTCGTCGCGCCACTGAGACAGCGATCAAAGAATTCGAAGTTCGCCGCGCTGAACTCGAAAAAGCTGCTGCTGAAAAATTGGCTGCTGCACAAGCCCAAGGCGAGAAGCTGACTGGCAAAGTCATCAAGCTCAGCCAAAAAGCTGGCGTGGACGGTCGTTTGTTCGGCTCTGTGACCAACCACGACATCGCTGAAGCGTTGACGAAAGAAGGTTTCGCAGTGGCCAAAGCTCAGATCCGTATGCCTCACGGCCCCATCAAAACAGTGAGCGAAAGCGCTGTGGGCGTGGCATTGCACACTGACGTGATTGTTGAAATCACGGTCAACGTGCAAGGCGAGACTGCTTAAGTTTCTCCACACCTCAAAAGCCGCTCTTCGGAGCGGCTTTTTTATTTGTTCTTTGCATTTCCCCAGCTAACCCACGTCTTATCCACAGAGTTATCCCAAGCGTTTAGCGTCTCTGGGCTTAGGATGTGCGTTTTACAGGATCACTATGTCAGCCGAATCGCTAAGCTTTGAAGAAAGCTTCTCCCACGACCAACAAATTGCACAGCTGCGCATTCCGCCGCACTCCATCGAGGCAGAATCCAGTGTGTTGGGCGGCTTGTTGCTAGACAACGGTGCGTGGGACCGCGTTGGTGATTTGTTGGTTGAAGGCGATTTCTACCGCTACGAACACAAGCAGGTGTACGGCGCGATTGGTGCCTTGGTCAACGCCAGCCGTCCTGCGGATGTGATCACTGTCTACGAGCATTTGCAATCGTTGGGCAAGGCCGAAGAAATCGGTGGCTTGGGCTACCTCAACGCCTTGGCGCAATACGTGCCGAGCGCGAGCAATATTCGTCGTTATGCCGAGATCGTGCGTGAGCGCTCAATCCTGCGCAAGCTGGTGACCGCCAGTGATGAGATTGCTACCAATGCTTTCAACACTCAGGGCAGGGCCGTGGCTCAAATCTTGGATGAAGCCGAGCAAAAAATCTTCAACATTGGTGAAGAAGGCTCACGCATGAAGCAGGGCTTTCAAGCCATGCCGCAGTTGGTGGTCGATTTGCTCGATCGCGTGCAAGAGATGGCGGACAACCAAAACGACATCACCGGCGTACCGACAGGTTTTATTGACTTTGACCGCATGACCTCTGGCTTGCAGCCGGGTGATTTGATTGTGTTGGCGGCTCGTCCGTCTATGGGTAAGACCGCGCTGGCCATCAACATTGCCGAGCATGTGGCCTTGAACGAAGGTTTGCCTGTGGCTGTGTTCTCGATGGAGATGGGGGCGGCACAACTGGCAGTTCGTATCGTGGGCTCAATTGGCCGTGTCGACCAAGGCCACTTGCGCACAGGCAAGCTCAACGATGACGAATGGCCGCGTTTGACAGAGGCCATTGAAAAGCTGCGCAATGTGTCGCTGCACATTGACGAAACACCAGGTCTGACCCCGAGTGAGCTGCGTGCGAACGCTCGTCGTTTGGCGCGTCAGTGCGGCAAGCTCGGTCTGATCGTGGTCGACTATTTGCAGTTGATGAGCGGCTCAAGCAGCAGCGGTGGCGATAACCGAGCCACAGAGATTGGCGAAATTTCTCGCGGCTTGAAGATGCTTGCTAAAGAGTTGCAGTGCCCCGTGATTGCGCTGTCTCAGCTCAACCGAAGCGTGGAACAACGCACGGACAAACGCCCCATGATGAGTGACTTGCGTGAATCAGGCGCGATTGAGCAAGACGCGGACGTGATCATGTTCATCTACCGCGACGATTACTACAACAAAGAGTCCAAAGAGCCAGGCGTGGCCGAAGTCATCATCGGCAAGCAGCGTAACGGCCCCACAGGGACCGTCAAGCTGGCCTTCTTGAAACCACTCACCAAGTTCGAGAGCTTGGCCAGTGGCTACAGCAGTGGTGGCGATTACTAAGCCAGTCCTGAAGGTTTAAAGCACTTCACTGGCAAAGTCAGCCAGACGCGAGCGCTCGCCACGCGCCAAGGTGATGTGACCGCCGTGTGGCCATCCCTTGAAGCGGTCCACCGCATACGTCAAGCCCGATGAGCCTTCGGTCAGGTAGGGCGTATCAATCTGCGCCAAGTTACCCATGCAGATGATCTTGGTGCCGGGGCCCGCGCGCGTGATGAGCGTTTTGATTTGCTTGGGCGTCAAGTTTTGAGCTTCATCGATGATGAGGTACTTGTTCAAGAAGGTGCGCCCGCGCATGAAGTTCAAACTCTTGACCTTGATACGACTGCGAATCAAATCATTGGTGGCCGCACGACCCCATTCGCCGGCACTGGTTTCCGTTTTGGCCAACACTTCGAGGTTGTCGTCTAAGGCGCCCATCCATGGGCCCATTTTTTCTTCTTCGGTGCCAGGCAAGAAACCAATGTCTTCGCCCACGCTCACGGTCGCGCGGGTCATGATGATTTCGGTGTAGCGGCGATCGTCTAACACTTGTGTCAAACCAGCTGCCAAGGCCATCAATGTTTTACCCGTGCCGGCGGTGCCTGTGAGGGTGACAAAGTCAATCTCAGGGTCAGTGAGCAAGTTCATCGCAAAGTTTTGTTCGCGGTTGCGTGTCGTCACGCCCCACACGGCATTTTTGAGATGTGTGAAATCTTTGAGTGTTTTCAACACCACGGTGTTGCCGCGAATTTCGGTGACGCGGGCGTACAAGCTGGGCTCTCCAGCAGACTCGTGATACACAAACTGGTTGATGTGCAAGTCGGGTACCAGTGGGCCACTCAGGCGGTAGAAGGTGTGGCTGCCACTTTGCCAACTCTCAACCTCTTTGGCGTGCTTGAGCCAGAAGTCTTCGGGCAGCGCCATCGCGCCCGAATACAACAGGTCACCGTCTTCCAGGGTCTTGTCGTTTTGATAGTCTTCAGCGGCTAGACCTAGTGCACGCGCTTTGACGCGCATGTTGATGTCTTTGGAGACCAACACCACTTCGCGTGGGGCATGTTTGACACGCAGGGCTTCCACCACCCCCAAGATTTGGTTGTCGGCTTTGCCTTGTGGCAGGCTGGAGGGGAGTGTGAAATCGAGGGGCTCGGTTTGGAAAAACAGGCGGCCGCTGACTTCGATGTGGCCGGTGCCATCGAGCTGGATGCCGGTGAGGATGTCAGCCTCATGTGATGCCACAAGTGCATCAAGCGAACGACTGGTCTGACGGGCATTGCGGGCTACTTCGGTCATGCCTTTTTTGTGGCCGTCGAGTTCTTCGAGCACGATCATGGGCAGATACACATCGTGCTCTTCGAAGCGGAACAAGCACATGGGGTCGTGCATCAGCACATTGGTGTCGAGTACGAATAATTTGGCAGGGCCTGTGTGCTTTTTCTTCGGACTTGTTTTTCGCTCGACCTTGTTGGCTGGAATTGAGATTGGTTTGCGTGAGACTGGGCTGACGGCCTTTGCCTCTTGGGGGGCTACAGAGATTTCCGCTGTCGACGCTTGTTTGGGACGAACTGCAGATTTCCGTGCGTTGCGCGATTTGGTTGTTATGGCGGCATCTAAGCCCTCGGTGTTCAACAAAGCGGCACGTTTGGCGGGAGCGGGAGGCAATGGCATAGATGAAACTTAAAGAGTTGAAACACGAAAGTTGGTTTGAAAAAGCGAAAAAGCCGCCTGGAGGCCAAGGCGGCTTTTGATGGGATACCCGTTCACTTCTGTCAATGTCATGAAGCCACTATACCCGAGCTCCGTGACACTTTTGGGCAGGGCTTATGCGGCTGCTGCGGTGGCCTTTTTCAAGGCCTTGACAGCTTTGAGTACTTCGTCCACATGACCTGGCACTTTGAGGCCACGCCATTCTTCTTTCAGCAAGCCGTCGGCGCCAATCAAAAATGTGCTGCGCTCGATGCCTTTGACTTTTTTGCCGTACATGATTTTGTTTTTCACCACGCCAAACATGTGGCACATTTTTTCTTCGGTGTCGGCAATCAACTCGAAAGGCAGCTCGAGCTTGGTTTTGAAGTCATCATGCGATTTCATGTTGTCGCGTGACACGCCAAACACCAAAGCGCCCGCTTTGACGAAGTCTTTGTATTTGTCGCGGAACTGCATAGCCTCTGTGGTGCAGCCTGGGGTGTTGTCCTTTGGGTAAAAGTACAAGACCATCATTTGGCCTACGTGCGACGTGTTGCTGACCTTGATGCCGCCTGTTGCATTGGCTTCAAATTCGGGGAGGGGTTTGTTGACAACAATGGCCATAGCGCTCAATCGGATGTGACAGTTCAGACGGCCGGATCAAGGAGGCGACTGTCGAGACAGCCCCCTTCCGGCAACCCATTATTTTAACTTAGAAACTTGCTTTTTTGAAAGCTGACTGTAGGCAGAACGCTGGCCAAAGCGCGTTCTAAATTCTTACTTGTCAGCAGTCTCGAGCAGTAGCGCCGCTGCGACTTTGCGGCCTTCACCTGCCAAGATGTTGTAGGTGCGGCAAGCGGCTTGTGTGTCCATGGTTTCAAGGCCTAGGCGGCGCTGCATCAAAGCCACTTGCCATTCGGGCTTGGGAAAGCGCAGGCGTTCACCGCTGCCAAAAATGACCAATTCAACATCGAGATCTGCGAGTTGGGCAAAGTGTTGCGGGCCTAAATCCTCAAAACTTTGACAATTCCAATCCAGTCGAACGCCCTCAGAAGTGATCAACACACTGTGCGTGATTTTTTCACCTTGGATGGCAATCCATCCTGGGCCATAAGCGGTGACCGACTGGGTCTCGATGCGATCGGGTTGTAATTTCATAAATGCCTTGAGATCTGTGGTCAAATTATAGGTTTCACCCCGTAAAAGAGCCCTCGGAGGGACTTTGAAGAAGATCCAAAAATCCAACAAGCTGTCCAACGTCTGTTATGACATTCGCGGTCCCATCATGGACCGAGCGCGTCAAATGGAGGAGGAGGGCCACAAGATCATCAAACTCAACATCGGCAACTTGGCCGTGTTTGGCTTTGATGCGCCTGAAGAAATCCAACAGGACATGATCCGCAACCTGCCCACCTCGGCGGGTTACTCGGACAGCAAAGGCATTTTTGGCGCCCGCAAAGCGGTGATGCACGAGACGCAAAAGCAAGGCATCAAAGGCGTCACGCTCGATGACATCTACCTTGGCAACGGCGCGAGCGAGCTGATCGTCATGGCCACCAACGGCTTACTCAACAACGGCGACGAGTTGCTCTTGCCTGCGCCTGACTATCCGCTTTGGACTGCTGCGGTAAGCTTGTCTGGCGGTACACCTGTGCACTATGTGTGTGACGAAGACAACGGTTGGATGCCCAACATCGACGATATTCGTTCGAAGATCACCAAGAACACCAAGGGCATTGTGGTCATCAACCCCAACAACCCCACCGGTGCTTTGTACTCAGATGAACTGCTGCTGCAAATCGTCGAGCTCGCACGCAAGCATGGCTTGATCATCTTTGCGGACGAGGTGTACGACAAGGTCTTGTACGACGGTGTCAAACACACGCCCATTGCCAGCTTGAGCGAAGACGTGTTGACGCTCACCTTCAACTCCTTGTCCAAGAGCTATCGCTCATGCGGTTATCGCGCAGGTTGGTTGGTGGTGTCGGGTGACAAGAAGCCGGCGGCTGATTACATCGAGGGCCTCAACATGCTCTCGAACATGCGCTTGTGCGCCAACGTGCCAGGCCAGTGGGCGATCCAAACCGCCTTGGGCGGCTACCAAAGCATCAACGATTTGGTAGGCGAGGGCGGTCGTTTGCGCAAGCAGCGCGACTTGGCCTATGAGCTCATCACAGCCATTCCTGGTGTGACGTGTGTGAAGCCGCAAGCTGCGCTCTACATGTTCCCGCGCTTGGACCCCAAGGTGTACCCGATCAAAGACGACCAACAGTTTTTCTTGGAGCTCCTCCAAGAAACCAAGGTCATGTTGGTGCAGGGCACGGGTTTTAACTGGAAGACCACGGATCACTTCCGCATCGTGTTCTTGCCCCATGAAGACGACTTGCGTGAGGCCATCTCACGCATCGCCAAATTCCTCGAAAACTATCGCAATAAGACATCGAAATGAAACCTATCCAAGTTGGCCTCTTAGGCATCGGCACTGTTGGCAGCGGCACTTTTGAAGTGCTCAAACGCAACCAAGAAGAAATCACACGCCGTGCAGGTCGTGGCATTGAAGTGGCCATGGTGGCAGACCTCGATGTGGCACGTGCCAAAAGCATTGTGGGTGCAAACGTTCAAGTGGTGGACGATGCACGCAAAGTCATCGCCAACCCCGAGATTGACATCGTGGTCGAGTTGATTGGTGGCTACGGCATTGCCAAGCAACTCGTGCTCGAAGCCATCGAAGCGGGCAAGCATGTGGTGACGGCCAACAAGGCATTGCTCGCTGTGCACGGCACTGAAATTTTTGCTGCCGCTCACAAAAAGGGCGTGATGGTGGCGTTTGAAGCCGCAGTGGCCGGTGGTATTCCGATCATCAAAGCTTTGCGTGAGGGCCTCACCGCCAACCGTATTCAATGGCTGGCCGGCATCATCAACGGCACAACCAACTTCATCTTGTCCGAGATGCGTGACAAAGGTTTGGCCTTTGCCGATGTGCTCAAGCAAGCGCAAGAGCTCGGCTATGCCGAAGCTGACCCCACTTTCGACATCGAAGGTGTGGACGCCGCGCACAAGGCCACCATCATGTCGGCCATCGCGTTTGGCGTGCCTGTGCAGTTTGACAAAGCGCATGTCGAAGGCATCACCAAGCTCGAATCGCAAGACATCAAATACGCCGAGCAATTGGGCTACCGCATCAAGCTCTTGGGTATTTCCAAGCGCACCGAGGCGGGCATTGAGTTGCGCGTGCACCCATGCTTGGTGCCTGCCAAGCGTTTGATCGCCAACGTCGAAGGCGCGATGAACGCGGTGATGGTGCAAGCCGATGCCGTGGGCACCACGCTGTACTACGGCAAAGGCGCGGGCAGCGAACCCACCGCCAGTGCGGTGATTGCCGACTTGGTGGACATCACCCGTTTGCACACCGCCGACCCGTTGAACCGTGTGCCGCATTTGGCATTCCAGCCCGATGCGATGAGCAGCTTGCCCATTTTGTCGATGGACAAAGTGGTGACCAGCTACTACCTGCGCTTGCGCGTGGCCGACGAGGCGGGCGTGTTGGCCAAGGTCACTGGTATTTTGGCCAACGCCAACATCAGCATCGATGCGGTGTTGCAGCGTGAAGCCGGTGAGGGCGAAAACCAAACCGACCTCATCATCCTGACCCACGATTGCGTGGAAGCGAACATGAACCAAGCCATGGCACAAATGCAGCAGCTCAACACTGTGTTGGCCCCCATCACCCGCATCCGCAAAGAAGAGTTGAACTGATGTTGTATTTGTCCACGCGCGGCCATGCCGAGCGCAAGCGTTTTTGTGAAATCTTGTTAGAAGGCTTGGCCCCTGATGGCGGCTTGTATTTGCCCGAGCACTACCCCCAAGTGGATGACGTTGCGCTCACACGTTTGCGCACCACGTTCAACGCCCAGGGCTATGCCGCGTTGGCGTTTGAAGTGCTGTCGCTTTACATCGACGACATTCCTGCCGCTGACCTGAAAGCCTTGTGCGCCAAGACCTACACGCAAGATGTGTTTGGCACAGCGGCCATCGTGCCCGTGCGCCCCTTGGAAGAGGGCTTGTATGTGGAGGCCTTGTCCAATGGCCCCACGCTTGCGTTCAAAGACATGGCCATGCAACTGCTGGGCAACTTGTTTGAGTACGAGTTGGCGCGCCGTGGTGAAGAACTGAACATTTTTGGTGCCACCAGTGGCGACACCGGCAGCGCGGCCGAGTACGCCATGCGCGGCAAAAAAGGTGTGCGCGTGTTCATGACCAGCCCACACGGCCGCATGAGCCCCTTCCAGCAAGCGCAAATGTTCAGCTTGATGGACGAGAACATTCACAACATCGCCATCGAAGGCGTGTTTGACGATTGCCAAGATTTGGTCAAAGCCGTGTCCAATGATTTGGACTTCAAAACCAAATACAAAATTGGCACGGTCAACTCCATCAACTGGGCGCGTTTGTTGGCGCAGGTGGTGTACTACTTCGCAGGCTACTTCCAAGCGACCACGGCCAACAGCCAAAAGGTGAGCTTCACTGTGCCCAGCGGCAACTTTGGCAACGTGTGCGCCGGCCATGTGGCCCGCATGATGGGCTTGCCTGTGGACACCTTGGTGGCAGCCACCAACGAGAACGATGTGTTGGATGAGTTCTTCCGCACCGGCGTGTACCGCGTGCGTGGCAGCGTCGACACATTTGAAACTTCAAGCCCCTCGATGGACATTTCCAAGGCCAGCAACTTCGAGCGCTTTGTGTTCGATCTGCTCGGTCGTGATGCTGCCTTGACCAAGGACTTGTTTGGCGCGCAGCTGTCGCAACACGGCAAGTTCGATTTGAGCTGCAACCCACACTTCGTCGAAGCCGCCACACGTTACGGTTTTGCCAGCGGCAAGAGCACACACGCCAACCGTTTGGCCACCATCCAAGACGTGCACAAACGCTTTGGCCAGATGATCGACACCCACACCGCTGACGGCGTGAAAGTGGCGCGTGAGCATGTCAAAGCTGGTGTGCCCATGATCGTGTTGGAAACCGCATTGCCCATCAAATTTGCCGCCACGATTGAAGAGGCATTGGGCCAAGAGCCCACACGCCCTGCCAAGTTCAACGGCATTGAAGCCTTGCCTAAGCGCGTGCATGTGATGAAAGCCGATGTGGCGCAAATCAAGGCTTACATCGCGAAGCATTGCGACCACGCATGAAGGTCGTCGCCTTTGCTGGATATTC
The DNA here is from genome assembly GCF_027925025.1 of Limnohabitans sp. MORI2. Classification (NCBI taxonomy): domain Bacteria; kingdom Pseudomonadati; phylum Pseudomonadota; class Betaproteobacteria; order Burkholderiales; family Comamonadaceae; genus Limnohabitans; species Limnohabitans sp. MORI2. The sequence goes on along the minus strand of NZ_AP027058.1, from coordinate 1,685,913 downwards.
CGGCTCAGGAAAAACCACTTTGGTGGAGCAGCTGATTGGCTGCATGCGCATGAAAGGTTTGCGCGTGTCTGTGGTCAAGCATGCACACCACAACTTTGACATCGACAAGCCCGGCAAAGACAGCTGGCGCCACCGCGAGGCGGGGGCGTTTGAGGTGCTGGTGGCGTCCAATCAACGTATGGTGTTGCAGCGCCAGTTTGAGCAGCCTGCACAGCTCTCAGTGCACCACCTGTTGGCCGAGGTTTACGAGGGCGTGGATTGGGTGTTGGTGGAAGGCTTTAAGCGAAGCGATTTGCTCAAGGTTGAAGTTTGGCGTCATGCGTCTGCGCAACCGGTACGATACCCAGAGGATGATTTTGTGGTGGCGATTGCCACGGATTCGCCCAATGATTTGCCTGAAATCACGCAACGTCCTGTGCTTGATTTGAATGATCCCTACGCCATCACTGATTGGCTCATCGCCAATCAGTCGCGTTTTGAATACACCCCACCGATGTTATGACGCGTCCTGCATTGCTTTCTTTGGATGAGGCTTTGCCTCAGTTGTTAGAACAGGCTCATGCCTTGCCCCATTCGCAGGTGGTGTCCACCTTTGACGCCGATGGCCGAGTGCTGGCGCAAGATGTGATTGCGGCATTGCAAGTGCCGCCACAGGACAACAGTTCGATGGATGGTTACGCTGTGCGTGCTTCTGATTGCACACAAGCAGGTTCAGTGTTGCGAGTGACCCAGCGCATTCCTGCTGGCACACACGGCGCACAGATCCATGCAGGCGAGGCTGCCCGTATCTTTACTGGTGCCCCTATTCCACCGGGTGCGGATGCTGTGGTGATGCAAGAAGACTGCGAAGCCTTAGAGGGCGAACAGGTCAAGGTCAACAAGGCGGTGCCTGCAGGACAGTGGATTCGCCGCTCCGGCGAAGACGTGACGCGCGGCGCTACGGTATTGAACAAAGGCACTCGCTTGACGCCTGCTGAGCTGGGTCTTGCTGCCAGCATTGGCTTGGCTCAGGTGCAAGTGTCTACGCGTCCACGCGTGGCTTTGTTTTCTACGGGCGATGAATTGGTCATGCCCGGCGAGGTTGCCCCCGAGGCCATGCCCGCTGGCGCCATTTACAACTCCAACCGTTTCTTTTTGCGCGCCATGTTGCTGCGCTTGGGATGCGAGGTGACAGACCTTGGCATCGTTCCCGACAAACGCGAAGCCACCATTGCTGCACTGCGCGATGCGGCCCAGCACCATGATTTGATTCTCACCAGTGGCGGCGTGTCGGTGGGCGAAGAAGACCACATCAAGCCCGCTGTGCAAAGCCTGGGCGAGTTGAACCTGTGGCAGCTGGCCATTAAGCCCGGAAAACCTTTTGCGTACGGCAAGGTGAATCGTGAAACTGCCAGTGATGTATGTCACTTCATGGGCTTGCCTGGCAACCCTGTATCAAGCTTTGTGACTTTCTTGTTGTTGGTGCGTCCGTTTGTGTTGGCTTTGCAAGGTGTCACACACACTGACATTGCACGCACAGAAATGGTGGCTCACTTTGATTGGCCCCGCGCTGACAAGCGTCGCGAGTTCTTGCGTGTCAAGCGCAATGCAGAAGGTGGCTTAGATTTGTTCCCAAACCAAAGCTCAGGTGTGCTCACCTCAGCCGTGTGGGGCGATGGCGTGGTGGATAACCCTGCTGGGCAAACGATTTCAAAAGGCGATACCGTTCGCTTTATTTCCTTTGCGGAGTGGCTGGCATGAGCGTGACCTACAACGTGAATCTCAAATACTTTGCGTCCATTCGCGAAGCCATCGGGGAAGGCAGCGAAAGCGTGAGCACGCACGCTGCTACGCTCAGTGCTTTGCGAGAAGAATTGATCGCCCGTGGCGGCGCATACGCCGACGTGCTGGCCCACGGACGCGCCGTTCGCATGGCCTTGAATCAAGAGTTATGCGATGAATCCGCAGCCTTGAGTGAGGGTTGCGAAGTGGCATTTTTCCCCCCCGTCACTGGCGGTTAAACCCAAAGGGCCGTTATGTCGTTCACCGTCAGCATTCAAACCCAAGACTTTGATGTGAGCCAAGAGTTGGCCTCTTTGCGTGCGGGTGATGCGCGTGTTGGCGCAGTGTGCTCATTTTTGGGTACGGTGCGCGAGCGCAACGATGGCAGCTCAGTTGCCAGCATGGAGCTGGAACACTACCCCGGTATGACCGAAAAATCCATCTCAGCCATGATGGATGAGGCCCGCCAGCGTTTTGACATTTATGCCGCGCGTGTGATTCATCGTGTGGGCTTGTTGCATCCACAAGACCAAATCGTTTTCGTCGCAGTGACCTCTGCGCATCGTGGCGAGAGCTTCAAGGCCTGTGAGTTTTTGATGGACTACCTCAAGACTCAAGCGCCTTTCTGGAAAAAAGAAGTCACGCCCGAAGGCGCACGCTGGGTCGATGCTCGTGTGAGTGACGACCAAGCTCTGGCCCGTTGGGGCATTGAAGCCAGCAACAGCGGGGCCATCTGAGGGCGCTACCAAGGGCGTTGCTGCTGGCTGAATGTCTGCGTGCGATGGGCTCTTGTTGGTTTAGAACTTGACCCATATCAAGGCTTGGCGGCGTGTTACCCCTTGAAATAGCCAGCGGCTGCCTCAAGTACTGACCAATTCAACAAATTCCTCGGAGTTTCCATGCGTATTGACAAACTCACCACCAAGTTTCAAGAAGCCCTTAGCGACGCCCAAACGCTGGCGCTAGGGGGCGATCACGCCTATATCGAGCCTTCTCATGTCTTGGTGGCCATGCTGCGCCAAAACGATGGTCCTAAGTCGCTGCTGCAGCGCGCAGGGGCCAATGTGTCGGGCTTGTTGTCATCTGCTGAAGACGCGATGAACCGCTTGCCCAAGGTCGAAGGCCAAGAGCAGGTGCAAGTGGGACGCGATACCGTGTCCTTGATTCAAGCCGCAGAAAAAGAAGCCATTAAGCGAGGCGACCAATTTGTAGCCAGTGAGTTGTTTTTGCTCGCCATGTGCGACAACAAAGGCAACTGGGGCAAGCTCACCATGCAAAACGGTTTGAACCGCAAGTCTTTAGAGGCAGCGGTGATGGCGGTGCGTGGCGGCCAAAAAGTGGACAACGCGGAGAGCGAAGGCCAGCGCGAGTCGCTCAAGAAATATTGTCTTGATCTGACCGAGCGTGCGCGTCTTGGCAAGCTTGACCCCGTGATTGGCCGTGACGATGAAATTCGCCGCGCCATTCAGGTGTTGCAACGTCGCAGCAAAAACAACCCTGTGCTCATCGGCGAACCAGGCGTTGGCAAGACTGCCATTGTGGAAGGCTTGGCTCAGCGTATCGTGGCAGGAGAGGTGCCTGATTCGCTCAAAGGCAAACGCGTGTTGTCACTCGACATGGCCGCTTTGTTGGCCGGTGCGAAATATCGTGGCGAGTTTGAAGAGCGCTTGAAAAGCGTGTTGAACGAACTCGCAAAAGACGAAGGCCAAACCATTGTGTTTATTGACGAGTTGCACACCATGGTGGGTGCAGGCAAAGCCGATGGTGCGATGGACGCGGGCAATATGCTCAAGCCCGCTTTGGCGCGTGGCGAGCTGCACTGCGTGGGTGCCACCACGTTGGATGAATACCGCAAGTACATCGAGAAAGATGCGGCGCTAGAGCGTCGTTTCCAAAAAATCATTGTGGGTGAACCTTCGGTGGAGGCCACCATTGCCATCTTGCGCGGCCTGCAAGAAAAGTACGAAGTGCACCACGGTGTGGAGATCACCGATCCTGCCATCGTGGCGGCGGCCGAGCTGAGCCATCGCTACATCACCGACCGTTTCTTGCCCGATAAGGCGATTGATTTGATTGACGAGGCGGCGGCCAAGATCAAGATTGAAATCGACTCCAAGCCCGAGGTGATGGACAAGTTGGACCGTCGCTTGATTCAACTGAAAATTGAACGCGAAGCGGTGCGCAAAGAAAAAGACGAAGCCTCGCAAAAACGTTTGGAGTTGCTCGAAGAAGACATCACCCAAGTGAGCAAAGAGTACGCTGACTTGGAGGAAATTTGGAAAGCTGAAAAATCCACCGCACAAGGTAGTGCCCAGATCAAAGAAGAGATTGACCGCTTGCGTCATCAGATTGAAGAGCTGACCCGTAAGGGCGATTTCAACAAAGTGGCCGAGCTGCAATATGGCAAATTGCCCGAGCTTGAAAAGCGTTTGAAAGAAGCCAACGCCCGCGAGAGCGGCAAGGCCAGTGAGGGCGGTCACCGTTTACTGCGCACACAAGTAGGCGCCGAAGAAATTGCCGAAGTCGTGGCACGTGCCACGGGCATTCCGGTGTCCAAACTCATGCAAGGCGAGCGCGACAAGCTCTTGCAGATGGAAGATAAATTGCACGAGCGTGTGGTGGGTCAAGACGAAGCCATCGTGGCGGTGGCCAACGCCATTCGCCGTTCACGCGCAGGCTTGGGCGACCCCAATCGACCCACCGGTTCGTTCTTGTTCTTAGGCCCAACCGGCGTGGGTAAGACCGAGTTGTGCAAAGCGCTGGCAGGTTTCTTGTTTGACAGCGAAGATCACATGATTCGCATCGACATGAGCGAGTTCATGGAGAAGCATTCGGTCAGCCGTTTGGTGGGCGCGCCTCCCGGCTATGTGGGCTATGACGAGGGCGGTTACTTGACCGAGGCCGTGCGTCGCAATCCCTACAGCGTGTTGCTGCTCGATGAGGTAGAGAAGGCGCACCCCGATGTGTTCAACATCTTGTTGCAAGTGTTGGACGATGGCCGCCTGACCGATGGCCAAGGCCGCACCGTGGACTTCAAAAACACGGTGATCGTGATGACATCCAACATCGGCTCGCCCATCATCCAAAGCATGGTCGGCCAAGACGCGCAAGACATCAAAGACGCGGTGTGGGATGAGCTCAAGTCACATTTCCGTCCCGAGTTTTTGAACCGCATTGACGAGACAGTGGTGTTCCACGGTTTGGATGCCGAACACATTGCGCGCATTGCCGCCATCCAGCTCAAGATCTTGGCCAGTCGCTTGACCAAGATGGACTTGACCTTGGATGTGTCGCCAGCCGCTTTGGCCGAATTGGCAAAGGTGGGCTTCGATCCAGTCTTTGGTGCGCGCCCCTTGAAGCGGGCCATTCAGCAGCGCATTGAAAATCCGCTGTCTAAGTTGTTGTTGGAGGGTAAGTTCTTGCCCAAAGACACAATTGCGGTCAGTGTCGATCCCGTGCGAGCACCGGGTGAATTTGCATTCACCAAAGTCGAGGTTTGACCCCAGATAGGTGAGGGGGCTTGTCCCCCAGTCGACCGTTTCAAACGAGCGCTGCAGTTAGGATGCTTGCATTCTCTCTGCAGCGTTTTTATGACTACTTCAATTCCCGTATCTAGCCCTTGGCGCGATGACGCCGCTGTCATTGGTTTGGTTGGCATTGCTCACGCCAGTTCACACTTTTCGCATCTGTTGCTGCCCCTGATGTTCCCTGTGTTCATCAGCACGTTTGCTCTGAGTTATTCGGAACTGGGTTTTTTGATGACAGTTTTTTTTGTGGTCTCGGGAGTAGGCCAAGCTTCTGCGGGTTTTGTGGTCGACCGATTTGGCGCTCGCCCAGTTTTGTTTGCGGCTTTGTTGTTGTTAGCCGCGGGATGTTTGGTGGTGTCAGTCGCCAACAGCTATGTAGGTTTGATGCTGGGTGCTGCGCTGCTTGGGCTGGGTAACTGCTCGTTTCACCCGGTCGACTTCACTATCCTCAATCAAAAAGTGTCAGCGCCTCGTTTGGGTTATGCGTTCAGCGCGCATGGCCTTACAGGCAACCTTGGTTGGGCATTGGCTCCGGTCTTCATGGTGGGTTTGAGCACGGCTTTTGATTGGCGTGTGGCTTATATGGGGGCGGCATTGTTGTTTGTGGGCATCTTTGCCTTGCTCATGTGTCAACGCGACTTTTTGCACGCCGAAGTGGTGAGTCATAAGCAAACCGCTGAAGCAGGCAGCACCATGGCCTTTTTGAAAATCCCAGTGGTGTGGTGGTGCTTTGGATTCTTCTTGCTCTCCACCATGACCTTGGCCGTGGTGCAAAGCTTTGCGGTGTCTATCTTGCAAGCGCTGCACCACGTCACATTTGAGGCTGCCACTTTCACGTTGACTGCCTACATGTTGTGTGCAGCCGCAGGCATGTTTGTGGGTGGTTTTGTGGCTTCGCGTTGGCCGCGTCACAGCGATAAAGTGGTCGCGGGCTGTATGACGGCGGGTGCCATCTGCATGGCCTTGTGTGGCAGTGGTTGGTTGAGTGCCGAGTTCACCATGGTCATCTTGGCGGCCACAGGCTTGGCCATTGGTGTCGGTGGACCATCGCGTGACATGATGATCAAAAAAGCCACACCCAAGGGTGCCACAGGGCGCGTGTATGGCATGGTGTATTCGGGTTTGGACACAGGCTTTGCCATCTCGCCACTGATCTTTGGTGTGTTCATGGACCATGGCTGGTACGGTGCCACGCTGCTAGGTGCTGCGTTGGTGTTGATGCTCAGTGTGGTCGTAGCGCTTGGTGTGGGCCGCCGGACAGTACACGCATAAGCCATTTAGGCATCCAATAAAAAAGGGACCGTGAGGTCCCTTTTTGGTTTCGGTAGAAACTGAATTACTTCAGGTGCTTACCGATTAAGCCAGCCAGTTCAAACATGGTGACTTGGGCCTTGCCAAACACTTGCTTGAGCTTGTCGTCAGCATTGATGTTGCGCTTGTTGACTTTGTCTTGCAGGCCGTGCTTTTTGATGTATGTCCACATCTTGCTCACGACTTCAGTGCGTGGCACTGCGGCGTTGCCGATCACAGCAGCCAAAGCGGCGCTGGGTGTGAGGGCCTTCATGAACGCTGCGTTAGGCGTGCGCTTTTTGGCGGGGGCCTTTTTCTTAGCAGGCGCCTTTTTGGCTGCTACTTTTTTAGCTGGGGCTTTTTTGGCAACCACTTTCTTGGCAGCTGGTTTTTTTGCGGCTGGCTTTTTGGCAGCTACTTTCTTGGCTGCAGGCTTCTTAGCGGCTACTTTTTTAGCGACTGGTTTTTTCGCAGCGGGCTTTTTAGCCGCTGGTTTCTTAGCTGCTACTTTTTTAGCGGTTGGTTTTTTCGCAGCGACTTTTTTTGCGGGAGCAGCTTTTTTTGCTGCTGCTTTTTTAGCTGGAGCTTTCTTTGCAGTTGCCATGGTTGATTTCCTTCTAGAAGTGTTTTTTTCAAGCCCTTAGAGATATCGCTCTAGAGCAATCCGCATGCTAATTGAGAACATCGTTCTTTCCAAGTGAAAAACGACTTTTTTCATAGGTAAATGTTGTTTTTTTCAAATGCTCGTTTTTCGTTGCGTCTGTGTGGTTTCAGTTGCACGAAACGGATGGGGCTTAGCACGCTTTTAATTTTTCTGAAAAGTGATTTTGAATTATGAAATTTGCATTTGCTGCACTGCAATATTTTTTCTTGATATGAGAAATCGTATTTCATATTTCGGTATCGAGTTTGTAACCCATTGTTTTTTAACAATAAAAATAAATTCTTCTATAAGACACAAGACATTGTTTGAGTCTTCTATAAGACTTATAGTAGACACATCGACAACCTTTCAACTTTCTGGAGTGAACCATGCCTCAATCACTGAATGAACAACTCAGCCGCGAACAACAAATCGCAGCCCTCGAAAAAGACTGGGCGACCAACCCACGCTGGAAAGGCGTGAAGCGTGGTTACTCTGCAGCTGACGTCGTGCGTTTGCGCGGCAGCATGCCGATCGAGCACACACTCGCCAAGCGCGGTGCAGAAAAGCTCTGGGAAAAAGTCAATGGCGGCGCCAAGAAAGGCTACGTCAACGCGTTTGGCGCGATCTCTGCTGGTCAAGCGATGCAACAAGCCAAGGCTGGCTTGGAAGCTGTGTACTTGTCAGGCTGGCAAGTCGCTGCTGACGGCAACACTTCTGAAACCATGTACCCAGACCAATCGCTCTATGCGTATGACTCTGTGCCTACGATGGTTCGCCGCATCAACAACACCTTCAAGCGCGCTGACGAAATCCAATGGAGCCGTGGCATCAACCCAGGCGACAAAGAATTCATCGACTACTTCTTGCCTATCGTGGCGGACGCTGAAGCCGGTTTCGGTGGCGTGTTGAACGCTTTCGAATTGATGAAGAACATGATCTCTGCTGGCGCTGCTGGCGTTCACTTCGAAGACCAATTGGCTGCTGTGAAGAAATGCGGTCACATGGGCGGCAAAGTGTTGGTGCCAACACAAGAAGCTTGCGAAAAATTGATCTCTGCACGTTTCGCTGCTGACGTCATGGGCACATCCACCATCGTGTTGGCTCGTACCGATGCCGAGGCTGCTAACTTGATCACTTCTGACCATGACGCCAATGACAAACCATTCTTGACAGGCGAGCGCACACAAGAAGGTTTCTACCGCGTCAAAAACGGTTTGGAACAAGCCATCAGCCGTGGTGTGGCATACGCGCCTTACGCTGACTTGGTGTGGTGCGAAACAGGCGTGCCTGACATCGGCTTCGCTCGTGAGTTTGCACAAGCCGTGCACGCTGCATGCCCAGGTAAGCTGTTGTCTTACAACTGCTCACCTTCTTTCAACTGGAAGAAAAACTTGGACGACAAGCAAATTGCATCGTTCCAAGAAGACCTGTCCGCATTGGGCTACAAGTACCAGTTCATCACCTTGGCTGGTATCCACATCAACTGGTACAACACCTTCCAGTTCGCCAATGCATACGCTAACGGCGAAGGCATGAAACACTATGTCAACATGGTGCAAGAGCCTGAATTCGCCGCACGCGATAAGGGCTACACCTTCGTGTCACACCAACAAGAAGTGGGTGCAGGCTACTTTGACGACGTGACCACTGTGATCCAAGGCGGCTCATCTTCTGTGAAAGCCCTCACAGGTTCTACCGAAGAAGAGCAGTTCCACTAAGCACTTCAAGTGAGAGATGGCCTGAGAAGGCTGTCTCTTGGTTTGAATAGGTTTGAGGCCACTCAACGCGCGAGCGTTGGGTGGCTTTTTAATTGAAAGCTCTAGTGACTGAGAAATTTACTCTGAAGTCGCCGGGTCGAGTATTAGCCGCTGTCCAGACGCCAGCGCCAGGCGTTTTTCCAAACGACTGCGCCATGGCCAGTGCCCAATTAAATTGTTGGATCTTTCCACCGACTTGCCAACCTGCCCCCTGGAGCACATAGGCCTGCTTGTCGGTTGCGTTGATCAATGGTGAATGGTTGTTCTTGATCATGCCGACATCGTAAAAAACTCCACCGTAAACATCGGGCACGATTTGGTGAATGAGGTCAAAGGATGCTTGTACACCTTGGTCACCAACACCATCGATAGAAGAATACGCGCGAATGCCACTGATGCCACCCAGAGACATGCGGTTGTAGCTATCGAGATTTTTAGCTGCTATTTGGGCTTTCCATCGAATAGAGCCTGTGTAGATTCGGTCGCGGTCGAGGGCTTGTGAGAGTGCGCCCGTGAGCTCCAGTTTTTTGTATTCACCCGCGACACGAAGGCCAGCGGCGTCATCCGTCTGATCTGAATGCAGACGGTCTAAGTTGACACGACCTACGGCGAGCATCAGTTCGTTATTGAAGCTATCTACCCAACTGTTCGATGATTCTGCGCGAATTTTTAATCGAATTTGTTGGTCAACACGATCCGAGATGATGACGTCTGAGCTTAGATTTTTTGTCTCTCTGCGTGATACTTCACTGCTCGCAAGCCAACGTCCGTTGCGATCAGTATGAATCAGTGAGGTCAGACCGATCCCCGCTTCGTTCGAAAAACCCTCAGTGTTTGCGTTGGAAGATTTGACATGGCCAGCGAATGTTCGTAACCGACTTTGTGTGCCAACGAGAGGGGCTTCGTAATCTGCACGGTAATAGCCGACACCTGTGGATTGTTGGGTTGTGAGGGTCAGTTCCGAAGATGGACTGAAGCCAGCAACTCTGAGGTTGCCGAGTAACTGATCGCGTCCGAATTGTGAGAGTCCATAGTTGTTGGCTTGAACAACTCCGCCTAGTATTTTTCCAAATTGCGCTTCTAAAAGACGTAAGTGGATTTCTACATCCACGCCGTTGTCGTTGATTTGTTTCAGGCTGACTTCCAAGTCAACTGGCAAGTCATACGATGCTGCATTCAACTGGTTTTCAATTCCTTGAATGTCAATCGGCATACCTGTTTTGTAAATGGCATTGAAGCGGCGTGTGACTTCTTGAATGTACTCTTTGCCCAGATTCCTCTCGGTAGTTACAACGGAGACTTTATTCAGTGTAGGGAGTGAGACCTTGACTGTGAGCACTGTGCCGTTAGCTTCGGTTTGTGTATGCGTGGTGATATAGGCGAGATACCCCTTGCTTTGAAAGAGTTCCCATGCAAAAGTTTTGAATTCAGTGAGTTTTTGTGCGGAAACTGGCTTGTTGATTTCCGTGAGCAAATAGCCCATTAACTCTTTTTGAAACAAAGGACTTTGCACGCGAATCTCATTCAATCGTGCAATGCTCTTTTCCGTTTCACTTGTGGATGCTTTTTTCGGTGCGGGTTGATAACGCCCACGTGAGAGCTCTTGTGTGCTTTGCTCAATATTACGAAGCACGTCTGTGGCACCGAGTGAAGTTTGGGCGTTGACATGTTGCAGCGCTAGTCCGTAAATGCATGCACTGGCGATGATTGGTAGTTTGCGAGAGAGTAATTTAGATGGGTGTGGTTTCATCTTTTTGGGGTGTTGGGTGAAAGCTTCCAATTGTGTAATTGGATTTATCCGTCTGAATGAATCAACGAATTGCTTTTGACTGATTTGCTGTTGCTACTGCAACTCACGCTACTTTCATTGCCGTCGCCACCTTCAGACTTGCACACGCAATCAGTGGTGCTCTCTGACAGGCAAGCTGCCAATCCATCAGGGCTTAAGCTAGACGCTTCTTGATTACCAAGTTTTAAGCGAAATTTAAAGTCATCTGCTGTATAGAAAGGCTTGGAAGTTGAGGCAATTGGCGGAACAGCAGGCGCGCCTGATGGTGCTGCTGTGATGCTGCTCTGTGTATTGTCGATAGCCCAAAGGTGCTGGCAGTAAATGCGCTGGCTGTGACGGAGCCGTTCTTGCCGAACAAGATGCCATTGGGGTTGAGCAAAATGACTTGTCCGTTAGCTGACAGCTTTCCCAAAATTTGGGTAGGGTCGTTTCCCACCACGCGGTTCAGCAATACAGCCGTTGAACTGGGTTGTGCAATGTTGACTGACGCACTTGTACCCACGTTAAAACTTTGCCAATTGACGCTGGCTTTGTCGCTGGATTGTGTGATTGCCATCTGGGCACCGCTGGTACTGATAGAAGCGATGCCCTTGCTAACAGTGGCCCCTTGGGGGAGGGCGCTCGCTGAGAGGGTCGGCAAGCTAGATTGAGCTTGCGAGGAGCCGAGTGATAAGCAGGCTAAGGCAATCGATGCAAAACTCAACCGTAAGATGCCAACAAATCCATCGGTGTTGCCAAATACGAATGACATGCCATGGGCCACACCTCGATGTGCTTGTCCACTCGCTGCTTTACCGCAGGCAGTGGTATGTTCACCAACAGCGACTAAAGTACCTAGGCGTTTAGAAAAGATGACTTTGTAACAACTGGTGTTCATATTGGCGAATAAGCAAAAATCGTCTAAATTGATTTGTAATCGCTAAATTCTATTTTTTCAGGGTTTTCACGTATATACGCCAATTGGCGTATGAAGCATGGTTCTAAGTTGGTTTTCTGAGAGTTATGCGCAAAAAATGCAAGAGTTATGCTTTGCTCCGCAGAAAAACTTTCGAAGAACCGCAGAATCACTGCATCTCGTACTTGCCATTCGCCATGCTTTAAATGCGCATTGAGGGGGAGCGTAAAATTGCGCTTCAGCGTTTCAGCATATTTCACAAGCGCGGCCGTTGCCGCGCTTTTTCATTGAAGACACATGGTTCAGATTACTCTTCCCGACGGTTCGCAACGTGACTTTCCAGGCCCTGTGACAGTGGCCGAAGTGGCAGCCTCTATTGGCGCAGGTTTGGCCAAGGCTGCTTTGGCAGGCAAGGTCGATGGCAAGGTGGTGGACACCAGCTACACGATGAATGCCAATGCGAGCTTGGCCATCATCACGGCCAAAGACGCCGAAGGCTTGGAGGTGATTCGTCACTCCACCGCCCACTTGCTGGCATACGCGGTTAAGGATTTGTTCCCAGAGGCGCAAGTCACGATTGGCCCCGTGATCGACAACGGCTTTTATTACGACTTCTCCTACAGCCGACCTTTCACACCAGAAGACTTGGTGGCGATTGAAAAGCGCATGGCTGAGTTGGCCAACAAAGACGAACCTGTGGTGCGTCGCGTGTTGCCGCGTGATGAAGCTGTGGCCTATTTCAAAGGTTTGGGCGAGCATTACAAGGCCGAGATCATTGGCAGCATTCCTAGCAACGAAGATGTGAGCTTGTACCGCGAGGGCAGCTTCGAAGACTTGTGCCGTGGTCCACACGTGCCCAGTACTGGCAAGCTCAAGCATTTCAAGCTGATGAAAGTGGCAGGTGCCTATTGGCGCGGCGACAGCAAAAACGAAATGCTGCAACGCATTTACGGTACCGCCTGGGCCAGCAAAGACGATTTGCAGCAATACCTCACACGTTTGGAAGAAGCCGAGAAACGTGACCATCGCAAACTGGGCCGTGAGCTTGACCTGTTCCACATTGACGAGCATTCACCTGGCACCGTGTTTTGGCATCCCAAAGGTTGGACCGTGTGGCAAGAGGTGGAGCAATACATGCGCCGTGTCTATCGTGACAACGGTTACCTAGAGGTGAAGGGTCCACAGATCCTGGATCAGAGCTTGTGGGAGAAAACCGGTCACTGGGACAAATACCGCGAAAACATGTTTGTCACCGAATCGGAAAAGCGCGACTACGCGTTGAAGCCGATGAACTGCCCTGGCCACATCATCATCTTCAAGCAAGGTATCAAGAGCTACCGCGATTTGCCATTGCGCTTTGGTGAGTTTGGCCAATGTCACCGCAACGAACCCAGCGGCGGTTTGCACGGCATCATGCGTGTGCGTGCATTCACACAAGACGATGGACACATCTTTTGTACAGAAGATCAAATTCAAGCCGAAGTGGTGGCGTTCACCACTTTGCTGCAAAAGGTTTACAAGGACTTTGGTTTCACCGACATCATTTACAAGCTCTCAACCCGCCCAGAGAAACGCATTGGCACAGAGGAAAGTTGGGATCGTGCGGAAAATGCCTTGGCCGAAGGCCTGCGTACGTCAGGCTGCGAGTTTTCGTATTTGCCAGGTGAGGGTGCTTTCTATGGACCCAAGATCGAATACACCCTGAAAGACGCGATTGGCCGCGAGTGGCAATGCGGCACGATTCAGGTCGATCCCAACCTGCCAGAGCGCTTGGATGCTGAATTTGTGGGCGAAGACGGCTCACGCCATCGCCCCATCATGTTGCACCGCGCCATCGTGGGTAGCTTGGAGCGTTTCATCGGAATTTTGGTGGAGCAACACGCGGGCGCCTTGCCCACTTGGCTCGCTCCAATTCAAGTTTCGGTGCTCAATATCACCGATTCGCAGGTCGAATATTGCAAAGAAGTTGCAAAAACGCTGCGAAATCAAGGGGTTAGGGTCGAATTAGACCTCCGAAACGAGAAAATCACGTATAAAATACGCGAGCATTCAATGCAAAAGCTTCCCTACATCTTGGTCGTAGGCGACAAAGAGAAGGAAGCTGGCGCCGTCGCAGTGCGCGCCCGAGGCAACCAAGACCTCGGTGTGATGTCCCTCGAAGCCTTCTGTGAAAAGATCGTTTCTGACATCTCCCTCAAAAGCTGATTTCATTGAGAAATTGCCAAGAGTTGTGCGTGGCACACGTGTGTCGGTTTGTTTTTGATTTTTAAGGATAGTCACCATCGCTACAGAATTTCGCGATCGCCGTCAGCGCGAGGAACGCAAACACCGCCTTAACCGGGAAATCATGGCCCCGGAAGTCCGCCTTTCAGGTCCTGACAACGAACCCCTCGGTATCGTGAGCTTGGCTGATGCCTTGCGCATGGCCGGTGAGTTAGATGTTGACTTGGTTGAAATTGCTGCCACGGCTGTGCCGCCGGTGTGCCGTTTGATGGATTACGGTAAGTTCAAGTACCAAGAGCAAAAGAAGGCTGCGGAAGCGAAAGCGAAGCAAAAGGTCATCGAGGTCAAGGAAATCAAGTTCCGCCCCGGTACCGATGATGGTGACTACAACATCAAGATGCGCAACATCAAGCGCTTCTTGGATGATGGCGATAAATGCAAGATCACGCTGCGCTTTCGTGGCCGCGAGATCACGCATCAAGAAATCGGTATGGCGCTGTTGCAGCGCATCCGTGATGAGTTGGCGGATCTGATCGTGGTCGAACAGTTCCCCAAACTCGAAGGGCGTCAAATGATCATGATGGTCGCGCCTGGTAAGAAGAAATCGGGTGGCGCCGCCAAACCCGCTGCAGAAGCTGCTCCGGCAGCCTCTGCATAAAAGGCGACGCAAATTAGTGTCTCGGGGCTAACAAGACTGCACATCGGTGTGCAGGCGCCTCACGAGCACAAATAAAGGAGCATCTAAATGCCCAAAATGAAGACCAAAAGCAGCGCTAAAAAGCGCTTCCGCGTTCGTCCAGGCGGTACCGTGAAACGCGGTCAAGCCTTCAAGCGTCACATCTTGACCAAGAAGACGACCAAGAACAAGCGTCACTTGCGTGGTGCAGTGAATGTGCATGAGACCAACATGGGTCACATGGCGCAAATGCTGCCCAAGTGCGGCCTGTAATTAACTGACGAACAAGGAGAAAAACTATGCCTCGCGTCAAACGTGGTGTTACGGCCCGTGCCCGTCACAAAAAAGTTCTGGCTTTAGCCAAAGGTTTCCGCGGCCGCCGCGGTAACGTCTTCCGCATCGCTAAACAAGCGGTGATGAAGGCCGGTCAATATGCTTACCGCGATCGCCGCACTAAAAAGCGCGTGTTCCGTCAGCTGTGGATCGCTCGTATCAATGCTGCCGCACGTCAATGCGGTCTGACATATAGCCAATTCGCCAACGGCCTGAAAAAGGCAGCGATCGAAATCGACCGCAAGATGTTGGCCGACTTGGCCGTTCACGACATGGCTGCTTTCACCAGCATCGTGAATCAAGTCAAAGCCAAATTGGCTGCTTGATAGTCAAGGGTTAACCACCCACGAGTAAAGGGGTTGGGGCTACACAGCTTCAATCCCTTTTTTGTTTTCTTCGCTCCCCAAATTTTTCAATGAAATAACTTTCATGATGAGGGGAAAATTGGAATCATCAAAGTTATGAACGAGTTGGATTCTCTGGTCGCCAGTGCCCAGGCCCTGTTTGCACAAAGCACCACACCGGCTGATCTTGAAAACGCCAAAGCCCAGTTCTTGGGAAAGTCAGGCCGCATCACCGAGATGATGAAAGGCATGGCTGCATTGAGCGTCGAAGAAAAGAAATCGACCGGTGCCGCCATCAACGTGGCCAAGCAAGCGATTGAAGCAGCACTCACGGCCCGTCGCCAAGCCTTGGCCGATGCCGAACTCGAGACCCAACTCAAAGCCGAAGCCCTCGATGTGACCTTGCCCGGTCGTGCCCGTATGGCTGGCGGTTTGCACCCTGTCACGATCACGCTTGAACGCGTTGAAGCCATTTTTGGTTCGATGGGGTTTGAAGTGGCCCAAGGCCCAGAGATTGAAACCGACTGGTTCAACTTCACTGCGCTCAACACGCCTGAAGATCACCCAGCACGTTCTATGCACGACACCTTCTATGTGGAAGGTGGCAGCCCCGAGGCTCCTAACTTGCTGCGCACGCACACCAGCCCCATGCAAGTGCGCCACGCTGTGCAGCATGTCAAGCGCTACCAAGCGCGTTTGGATGCCGGTCAAGGCATGCCCGAAATTCGCGTCATCGCACCAGGTCGCACCTACCGTGTGGACAGCGATGCCACGCACTCGCCCATGTTCCACCAGTGCGAAGGCTTGTGGATTGGCGAGAACGTGAGCTTCAAAGATCTCAAAGTGGTCATCACCGATTTCTGTCGCACCTTCTTCGAAAGCGATGACTTGGTGCTGCGCTTCCGTCCCAGCTTCTTCCCATTCACAGAGCCCAGCGCTGAGATTGACATCCAATTCCAAAGCGGCGCTTTGGCAGGCCGTTGGCTCGAAGTGGGGGGCTCAGGCCAAGTGCATCCGAACGTGGTGCGCAATATGGGCCTCGACCCTGAGCGTTTCATCGGCTTTGCCTTTGGCATGGGTATGGATCGTTTCACCATGCTGCGTTACGGCGTGAACGACTTGCGCTTGTTCTTCGATGGCGACATTCGCTTCTTGAGCCAGTTCCAATAACTTCACGCACACACGAGATTCATCATGCAATTCCCCGAATCCTGGTTGCGCGAATTCTGCAACCCCTCACTCACCACCCAAGAACTGGCCGACACGTTGACGATGGCTGGTTTGGAAGTGGAAGAACTCCAACCCGTCGCACCACCTTTCACAGGCATCGTCGTCGGTGAAATCAAAGAAGCCGTGCAGCACCCAGACGCTGACCGCTTACGCATTTGCCAAGTGGATGTGGGGCAGGGCGCGTTGCTCAACATCGTGTGCGGCGCACCCAATGCACGCGTAGGCATCAAAATTCCATGCGCCACCGTGGGCGCAGAGTTACCACCGGGCGAAGACGGCAAGCCCTTCAAAATCAAAGTGGGCAAGCTGCGCGGCGTGGAAAGCCAAGGCATGTTGTGCTCAGCCAAAGAACTCAAAATTGCCGACGACAACGGTGGCTTGCTTGAGTTGCCAGCTGATGCACCTTTGGGGCAGAACATCCGCGAGTACTTGAACCTCGACGACACCTTGTTCACCTGCAAACTCACGCCCAACTTGGCGCATTGTTTGAGCGTTTACGGCATTGCCCGCGAAGTGTCGGCTCTCACCGGCGCGCCGTTGAAGGCACCGACATTCCCGACGATTGCAGCGACCAATTCAGACACCTTGCCCGTCAAGGTCAGCGCCCCCGATTTGTGTGGCCGTTTCTCAGGCCGTGTCGTGCGTGGTGTGAACACCAAAGCGCAAACGCCTGCATGGATGGTGAACCATTTGGCCCGTTGCGGCCAACGCAGCGTGAGTCCCTTGGTCGACATCTCCAACTATGTGATGTTCGAGTTGGGTCGTCCGTCGCACATCTTCGATCTCGACAAAATTCAAGGTGGCTTGGAAGTGCGTTGGGGTAAAGCCGGTGAGCAGCTCAAGCTCTTGAATGGCAACACCGTCACGGTTGACGAAAAAGTGGGCGTCATTGCAGACGCACATCAAGTCGAATCACTCGCTGGCATCATGGGTGGCGATGCCACCGCCGTGAGTGACGACACGCAAAACATTTACATCGAAGCCGCCTTCTGGTGGCCCACGGCCATCGCAGGCCGTTCTCGCCGCTTCAACTTCAGCACCGATGCTGGCCATCGCTTTGAGCGTGGTGTCGACCCAGAGTTGACCGTGGAGCATATCGAGCGCATCACGCAGCTGGTGATTGACATTTGCGGTACGCCCAACACTACTGTTGGCCCGATTGACGACCACCGTGTGAACATGCCTGTTGCCAAGCCTGTCACATTGCGCGTGGATCGTGCTGTGAAAGTGATTGGCATGCCACTCACGCAACAACGCATGGCTGAGGCTTTACGTGGTTTGGGCTTGCCTGTGACTGAAGGTGAGGGGACCTTGACGGTTCAACCGCCATCGTTCCGTTTCGATTTGCAAATCGAAGAAGACCTGATCGAAGAAGTGGCACGCATGGTGGGTTACAACAACCTGCCCACCACACCGCCTCTGGCACCTATCACGGCCAGCGTGCGCCTTGAGTCGCAGCGCAGCCCACATGCTTTGCGTCATCAGTTGGCTGGCTTGGGCTACCAAGAAACCATCAACTACAGCTTTGTGGATGAGCGTTGGGAGCAAGAGTTGGCAGGTAATGCCAATCCCATCAAGTTGCTCAACCCCATTGCCAGCCAAATGAGTGTGATGCGTTCTACCTTGTTGGGCTCGCTGCTCAACGTGGTGAAGTTCAACGTGGATCGCAAGGCCTCACGCGTGCGCGTGTTTGAAATTGGCCGCGTGTTTCACAAAGACGCCTCGGTGCAAAACACTGACACCACTGTGCAAGGCTTTGATCAGCCCATGCACGTCGCGGGCATTGCTTTTGGAAGCGCTGCACCTTTGCAATGGGGCACCAAAGAACAAGGCGCAGATTTCTTCGACGTGAAGGCCGATGTGGAGGCTTTGTTGGCGCCCGCTGTACCAACTTTTGAAGCGGCTGAGCACCCAGCCATGCACCCTGGCCGTTGCGCCAAGGTCTTGGTCAATGGCCAACCCGTGGGGCATGTGGGTGAATTGCATCCACGTTGGCGTCAGAGCTGGGAACTGGCCCAAGCGCCCGTGATGTTTGAACTCTCGCTCGATGCCGTGTTGCAGCGTGAAGTACCCAAGTCCACGGGGGTCGCCAAGTTCCCTAACGTCGAGCGCGATATTGCGGTGATCGTCAAAGACAGCGTCACGCACGCCCAATTGATGGCTGCGGTGTACGCTGCTAAAACTCAAGGTTTGCTGCGCAGTGCTGTGTTGTTTGACGTGTATCGCCCCAAAGCCGAAAGCGCAGCCATGGCGATGGACGAAAAGAGTTTGGCAGTGCGCTTGACGCTCAACAGCGATGAAGCCACCTTGAACGAAGCACAAATTGAAACTGTGGTGCAAGCCGTGTTGGCTGAACTGACTGCCAAAGTTGCTGCCCGTTTGCGCAGTTGATGTTGAGACGATAAAGAGAACCGTATGGAACTGTCTTTTGAAAGCTTAGAAACGCCAGCGCTCACCAAGGCGCAGTTGGCCGACTTGTTGTTTGAACAAATTGGATTGAACAAACGCGAGTCCAAAGACATGATCGATGCTTTTTTCGATCTGATTGCACAAAGTTTGGTCGATGGCACGGATGTGAAAATTTCAAGTTTCGGTAATTTTCAAATTCGTACCAAGGCAGCAAGGCCTGGGCGTAATCCTCGAACCGGTGAGTTGATACCCATCCAAGCACGAAGAGCGGTGACATTTCATGCCAGTCACAAGCTGAAGGAGCAAATTCAAGGTGACAGTAATTCCAAAGTTGACAACTGATTGAAAAAGAGGCCAAGTTGGCCTCTTTTTTTTGCCAAAACTGTCAATCGGGATAAGGAATGAGGCAATCTTCGTGTAACCTCTGCGGTCCCGTTTACAAGCTACTGATTTTCATGGAGAAATCCCTCCCTCCCATTCCAGCCAAACGCTACTTCACCATTGGTGAAGTGAGCGAGTTGTGCGGCGTCAAGCCGCACGTGCTGCGCTATTGGGAGCAAGAGTTCACGCAGCTGCGCCCCATGAAGCGCCGAGGCAATCGCCGTTATTACCAGCGTCACGAAGTGCTGATGATTCGCCGAATTCGCGACCTCTTGTATGACCAAGGTTTCACCATCACAGGGGCGCGTAATAAGCTGCAAGAGTTGGTCCAATCTGAGCGCGAGCGCCGCCGTGCAGGTGGTGAATTGATCGATATCGATTTGCCCGATGACGATGAGTTTGAAGATGATTTAGATGTGGATTCGGACGACGCGCAAGCATTGCCGCTATTGGGCTTGAGCAGCAACGATGAAGCGCTTCAGGCTTTGCGAAAAGAACTCACACAAATTCGAGATCTGCTCTCAGAGCGCCACTGACAGGCGTTATAATTTCCGTCTGATTCGGTGTGTGGCGCAGCCTGGTAGCGCACTTGCATGGGGTGCAAGGGGTCGAAGGTTCGAATCCTTTCACACCGACCAAAAATGATGAAGGGTTAGCAACGCAAGTTGCTAACCCTTTTGTCTTTTTCGACTGTTAAGACTTCAAACAATATCGACATGGTGAAGCTCAAACTTGCCCTTCTTTGCATCTGCAAAGTAGTGCAGCAAAGTTTCTTTGACGGTTCGAAATGCAATTTCATCCCAAGGTATTTCATGCTCTGCAAATAAACGGGCCTCTTGCGTTTCGTGGCCTGGGTTGAATTGGTCGCTGGTGAGCTGAGCACGGTAAAAGAAATGCACTTGGCCCACGCGTGTGACGTTCATCAGTGTGAACAAGTCTTGCATCTCAAACTGCGCACCAGCTTCTTCAACGGTCTCGCGCGCTGCGCCTTGCGCTACGGTTTCGTTAAGCTCCATGAAGCCGGCCGGTAGCGTCCATTTGCCAAAGCGTGGTTCGATGTTGCGCTTGCACAGCAACACTTTGTCACCCCATACTGGCACGGTGCCCACCACGTTGAGCGGGTTCTCGTAATGGATGGTGTGGCAAGCGTTGCACACCGCACGTTCACGCGTGTCGCCATCGTCAGGCAGGCGATAGGTCACCGCGCTGCCGCAAGCTTTGCAATGTTGGATGAGTGGGCGGTGCAGCATGTGGTTTAAACCAAGCGAACTTTGAGTTCACCCAGGCCGGTTACTGCACCCACCAGTGTGTCGCCTGTCACCACTGCACTCACGCCTTCGGGCGTGCCGGTGTAAATCAAATCGCCGGGTTGCAACTCCCAAGCAGCCGACAAATGTTCAATCGTTTCAGCGATGTTCCAAATGAGTTGGTTGGTGTTGCTGCGTTGGCGGTCTTGGCCGTTGACTTGCACATAAATTTCGGCGTTGGCCACGTCGCCCGCGTGTGTTGCTGGTGTGATGGGGCCAATGGGCGCGCTGTGATCAAAGCCTTTACCAATGCACCAAGGGCGACCTTGCTTTTTCATGTCGTTTTGCAAGTCGCGGCGTGTCATGTCTAGGCCCACGGCGTAACCGTAAATGTGGCTCATAGCATCTGCTGCTTTGATGTTCTTGCCACCTTTGCCAATGGCAACCACCAACTCAATTTCGTGATGCAAATTTTTGGTGAGACTGGGGTAGGGCATGTCACCCGTTTCACCCGCATTGACCACCAACACAGCGTCTGCAGGCTTCATGAAAAAGAAAGGCGGTTCACGGCCTGTGAAGCCCATTTCTTTGGCGTGTTCTTCGTAGTTGCGGCCCACGCAGTAAATGCGGTGCACAGGGAAACGTTCTGTTTTGCCCACTACGGGCACGGACACAACGGGGGTAGGTTCGAATGTGTAGTTCATGCGGATTTACTCACCAGTTCAAAGTGTTCCACCATGGGCGGCTGTGCAAAGAAGGGGCCCACGATAGCGCGCCATTCGCCAAAGGCAGGAGATTCACGGAAGTCAACAGTGTGGTTCTCGAGCGTGGTCCAGAAAATTTGTAACACATAGCGCTCGGGTGACTCGATTCCGCGGTTGATTTTGAAGCCTTGAAAACCTTTGGCTTTAGCAATAACGGTTTCTACGCCACGTTGAATGGCTTCATCGAATGCAGCTTGTTGGCCAGGTTGAATGCGGATGTCGACGAGTTCGAGAATCATGATGGATGTGTTGAGTTAAAACTTGTCACAAGTCTACCGTCACTGCGCTCGGTGCACCGTCGCGTTCGGGATATCCTTTGGCACTTATGAGTCACACATCCCACACCCCTGCAACGCCTTTGTTTTGGCCCATGCAATGGGCATTGCCTGTTGGCGTGCAAGCGCTGTGTACCACGCGAGTGGGCGGCGTGTCGCATGCGCCGTTTGATGGCTTCAATCTGGGCGACCATGTGCAAGACGAGGCGCATGCGGTGGCTAAAAATCGCGCGCTACTGGCATCTCAGTTGAATGGTGCACGGCCTGTGTTTCTCAGCCAAGTGCATGGTGTGGAGGTGGTTCAACTCAATGCCGCTACACCCGATGGCACCAAGGCCGATGCATGTCTCACGCAAGAGCCGCGCGTGGCGTGCACCATCATGGTGGCTGATTGTTTACCCTTGTTGTTCACTGATGACGCGGGTCAAGTTGTTGCTGCGGCACACGCGGGTTGGCGTGGTTTAGCAGCGGGTGTGGTTGAGCAGACCGTGCAAGCGATGTGTGAGAAAGCCGGTATCGGCCCATCGCAAGTGCGTGTCTGGCTTGGGCCATGCATCGGCGCAGATGCGTTTGAAGTGGGTGAAGATGTCCGCGTGGCTTTCACTGAACAAGGCGATGCGTCAGTCGCTGAACGTTGCTTTAAACCGCATCCCACGCATGCGCAGAAGTGGTTGGCAGACCTTGCCGGTTTGGCACGATGGCGTTTGCAAGCCTTAGGTGTTCACTCGGTGTCGGGCAACGACAGCACGCCCGAGTGGTGCACGGTCACGCAACGCTCAAGGCTCTTTTCGTTCAGGCGTGACGGGATGACTGGGCGCTTCGCGGTATGTATTTGGCGCAACTGATTCAACATCATCGTTGTTGTTTTGTATACCGTTTGCCGCAAGCGCTTGTTTGCGCTCTGCAGCTTCTTTGGCCTTGATGGCACGGCGTCTCGCAGGTGTGCCCATGATGTAGCCCACCACGCTCATGGGCAACACCCCGTAGAGTAGAAAAGTAAAGGCTGCGCCGAGCAAAGAGCCCACGGGGCTTGTTGCTTCGGCGATTGCCATCATGAAAGCCACGTAAATCCAAGCGATCAAGACCAAATACATCTAGGGGTTTTCTCTCAAGTTTGATATCTGTCAGAAATTCGAAGGTAATTCACTGACATACTGGTGACATGTCAAAGACAACAGCGACTGTATAGGAGATAGTGATGGATCAGAATGCGGCCCTCAAGAGCCTCGGGGATAGCTGGCTCAAAGCCTTGGCCTCATTTCAGACACTCGGTGGTAGCGATGCCAAAACACCCGCACTGAGCTTTTCTCCTGAAAAACTTGAAGCTTTACAAAAGCAGTACATGGCCGAAGCCACTGAGCTTTGGAATCAGAGCTTGCAGGGCAAGCCTGAAGTGAAAGATCGGCGCTTCAAAGGTGAAGCCTGGGCGCACAACCCTATGGCTGCATTCACTGCAGCGGCTTACCTGCTCAACACCCGCACCATGATGGCGCTTACGGATGCCGCTGAGACCGATGCCAAAACCAAGGCGCGTATCCAGTTCGCCGTTGAACAGTGGGCTGCGGCTTCTGCCCCTAGCAACTTTTTGGCATTGAATGCTGAAGCACAACAAAAAGCAATCGAGACCAAAGGCGAGAGCATTTCTAAGGGCATTAAAAACTTGTTGCACGACATGCAGCAGGGCCATGTGTCTATGACCGATGAGAGCCTGTTTGAGGTTGGCAAAAACGTAGCCACCACCGAAGGCAAAGTGGTGTTTGAAAACGAGTTCTTCCAATTGCTCGAATACAAACCGCTCACGGCCAAGGTGTATGAGCGACCATTCTTGTTTGTGCCGCCGTGCATCAACAAGTTCTATATCTTGGACTTGCAACCAGAAAATTCTTTCATTCGTTACGCCGTGGCACAAGGCCATCGCACGTTTGTGGTTAGCTGGCGCAATCCTGACGAAAGCATGCGCAACACCACATGGGACAACTACGTGGAAGATGTCGCAATTCAAGCCATCAAGGTGGTGCAAGAAATTGGTGGTTCTAAACAAATCAATGCACTGGGTTTTTGTGTGGGGGGCACCATCCTCTCTAACGCGTTGGCCGTCTTGGCTGCACGCGGTGAAAAACCAGTAGCCAGTGCGACTTTGTTGACCACCTTGATTGACTTCACCGATACCGGCATCTTGGATGTGTTCATTGATGAGAACTTTGTGAAGTTCCGTGAAGGTCAGTTTGCTGAGGGCGGATTGATGAAGGGCAAGGACATGGCGTCCACCTTCAGCTTCTTGCGTCCCAACGATTTGGTGTGGAACTACGTGGTGGGCAACTACCTCAAAGGCGAAACGCCACCACCGTTTGACTTGTTGTACTGGAACAGTGACTCCACCAATTTGCCTGGCCCCATGTATGCCTGGTACTTGCGTAACACCTATTTAGAGAACAACCTCATCAAACCTGGCAAAGCCACGGTGTGCGGTGAGAAGATTGACTTGCGTAAGGTGGACATGCCCATCTACATCTATGGCTCGCGTGAAGACCACATCGTGCCGATTGGCGGTGCCTACGCCAGCACACATGTGTTCCCAGGAAAGAAGCGTTTCGTCATGGGGGCTTCGGGCCACATTGCGGGTGTGATCAATCCACCCGCGGCAAAAAAGCGTTGCTACTGGACAGGCAGCGACACCAACTTCCCCAAAGATGCTGAGCAGTGGATTGCCAAGTCCAAAGAGCATCCAGGCAGTTGGTGGACCGATTGGTCGACTTGGCTCAAGACCCACGCAGGTAAACAAATTGCAGCGCCAAAGACGTATGGCAAAGGCAAGTACAAAGCCATTGAGCCAGCACCTGGCCGTTACGTCAAAGCGCGCGCCAGCAACTGATTTAAAGATTTTCTAGGGAGATAGAACAAATGGAAGATATCGTCATCGTTTCTGCAGCACGCACAGCCGTAGGTAAGTTTGGTGGTTCGCTCGCCAAAATTGCCGCCACAGAGCTGGGCTCCATCGTCATTCGTGAAGCTCTGGCACGTGCCAAAGTAGATCCTTCCCAAGTGGGTGAAGTCATCATGGGCCAAGTGTTGGCTGCAGGTGCTGGTCAAAACCCCGCACGTCAAGCTTTGATGAAGTCGGGTATTCCCAACGCCGTGCCAGCGCTCACCATCAATGCGGTGTGTGGCTCGGGCTTGAAGTCGGTCATGTTGGCCGCACAAGCAGTGGCGTATGGTGACAGCGAGATTGTGGTGGCCGGTGGCCAAGAAAACATGAGCGCCTCTGGCCATGTGCTGATGGGTTCACGCGATGGTCAACGCATGGGCAACTGGAATATGGTTGACACCATGATCGTGGACGGCTTGTGGGATGTGTACAACCAGTACCACATGGGCATCACGGCTGAAAACGTGGCTAAAGAATTCAACATCACTCGCGACATGCAAGATGCATTGGCGCTGGCCAGTCAGCAAAAAGCAACGGCTGCGCAAGAGGCTGGTAAGTTCAAAGACGAAATCGTTTCAGTGCATATCCCACAACGCAAGGGTGATCCGATCGAGTTCAACGCCGACGAATACATCAACAAGAAAACCACTGCCGATGCTTTGGCTGGCTTGCGTCCCGCTTTTGACAAAGCGGGTTCTGTGACTGCGGGTAACGCATCCGGCATCAACGACGGCGCTGCCGCTGTGGTGGTGATGACTGCCAAGAAGGCTGCTGCATTGGGCCTCACACCATTAGCACGCATTGCCGCATTTGGCACCAGCGGTTTGGACCCCAAAATCATGGGCATGGGCCCCGTGTCTGCTTCACGTAAAGCGTTGGAGCGTGCAGGCTGGAAAGCCTCAGATGTGGACCTGTTCGAACTCAACGAAGCTTTTGCAGCGCAAGCATGTGCGGTGAATCAGCAATTAGACATTGATCCAGCCAAAGTCAACGTCAACGGGGGCGCGATTGCAATTGGCCACCCTATTGGCGCATCCGGCTGCCGCATCTTGGTGACTTTGCTGCACGAAATGCAACGCACCAACGCCAAGAAGGGCTTGGCCGCTTTGTGTATCGGTGGTGGCATGGGCGTGTCATTGGCGCTTGAGCGTTAAGCCGATTCAAATTTAAATTTCAATTCATAACTCATAAAACAGGAGACAAAACATGAGTCAAAAAGTAGCTTACGTCACAGGTGGTATGGGTGGTATCGGAACCGCCATTTGCCAACGCTTGCACAAAGAGGGTTTCAAAGTCATCGCAGGTTGCGGCCCAACACGTGACTTCAACAAATGGCTCGACGAGCAAAAAGCTTTGGGCTATACCTTCTACGCATCGGTCGGTAACGTGGCCGAGTGGGATTCCACTGTGGAGGCTTTCGCTAAGGCCAAAGCCGAGCACGGCCCGATCGATGTGTTGGTGAACAACGCTGGCATCACCAAAGACCGCATGTTCTTGAAGATGACCAAGGAAGACTGGGATGCAGTGATGAGCACCAACCTTGACTCCATGTTCAACGTGACCAAGCAAGTGGTGCCCGACATGGTCGAGCGTGGCTGGGGCCGCATCATCAACATCTCTTCGGTGAACGGTGAAAAAGGCCAAGCCGGTCAAACCAACTACTCTGCTGCCAAAGCAGGTATGCACGGCTTCTCGATGGCTTTGGCCCAAGAGCTGGCTACCAAAGGCGTGACGGTCAACACCGTGTCGCCTGGCTACATCGGCACCGACATGGTCAACGCCATCCGTCCTGATGTGTTGGAAAAAATCGTGGCCACCGTGCCCGTCAAGCGTTTGGGCAAGCCTGCCGAAATCGCGTCCATCATTGCTTGGATGGCCAGCGAAGACGGTGGCTACACCACCGGTGCTGACTTTGCTGTGAACGGTGGTTTGCACATGGGCTGATGCATTGCGCCCCAGGCGCTTCGCAAAATCCACGAAAGCCGCAGCTCAGTCTGCGGCTTTTTCATTAGCCATGTGGTGTAAGTGTTAACCCGTTAATCATCTTTGTTAAAGTCGCCAAATTAAATAATAAAACGGCAAATTTGCTGGAGGCTGCGATGGGTGACTACACAAACATGGCTGGTTACTACGACGTCATCATGACCTCGGGCTACTACGATTACAAAAAGATTGTGGACAGCCTTGTCTCACATCATCCCCAACGTAATGTTTTAGAAATTGGCTGCGGTACAGGGTTGATTCTGGAAGAGTTGGCCAAGCGCCAACCTCAGTTGCCTATCACTGGAATCGATTTGACAGCGCCCATGTTGTCGATCGCAAAAAAACGCTTGGCTCCGTTTTCGACGGTGTCGCTTTCGCAGCAAAACATCACCGAGTTGTCATTGAATGAGAAGCATGAGCTGGCTTTCTCTTACGGTGGCGTTTGGTATTTCGTGATTGATGGTGACAAAGAGCCGTTCTTGGTCAGCCACATTGCAGACGAGCAAGCCAACCACTTGGGTTTTGAACATTTAGCCAAGCACATTGCTGTAGGCGGCACCTTGTTGTTGGGTATTCAAGGGCCTCACCACGACTACGAGACTGTGATTTCAAACGGGATGAAGTATTCACAAAAAATTGATCCCACAGACATCGGCTTTACCAAACACTACTACCTCAAAGATGGGGATCACAAAGTCATGGATCAGACAGTCCACTACCGCACCTACACCTTTGCGGAGGCGCAGGCCTTGATGGGGACCTATGGATTTGAGTACGTGCCTGAAAAAGACCGCAATCAACTGTTTTTGCAGTTCAAGAAAGTGAAATGATGCCAACTGCAAAACCAAGCCTTTTCTTCATCGGTGTTGGCAATATGGGCAATCCCATGGCCGCCAATTTGGTGAAGGCGGGTTACACCGTCACAGTCTTTGATGTGTCTCGTGCGAAAGCCGACAACCTGCTCGCCCTCGGTGCCACTTGGGTCAACAGCTTGGCCGAAGGCGCTGCCAACGCAGATGTGGTGATGGCATCCTTGCCTGGGCCTGTACAAGTGCGCGAGGTGATGTTGGGTGAGCAGGGCGTGTTGGCGCATGTCAAGCCTGGTGCTTGCGTGATCGACACATCGACCAGCGCCGTGGAGTTGGTGCGTGAGCTGGTTGCTTTGGCTCAAACCAAAAACGTTGATTTTTTAGAAGCACCTGTGACCAACGCGGTGGACATGGCCGCCTTAGGGCGGCTCTCCATTTTTGTGGGGGGCGACAAAGCCTGTTTTGAAAAATACAAACCCATCTTTGAGGTCATTGGCGAAAAAATCTTTCACGTGGGCGAACCAGGCAATGGCGCGACCATCAAGCTGCTCACCAACTTGTTGTGGTTTGTCAGTGCTGCTGCGATTGGTGAAGGTTTGATGCTGGGCGCCAAGGCTGGCATTCCGCTGCACACCGTGTGGGAGGCGATCAAGTCAAGCGCGGGCAACAGCTGGGTGGCCGAGCACGATGTGCCATCCATATTTGCAGGTCACTACGATCCAAGCTTTTCGCTGGCTTTGTGCTGCAAAGATTTAGGCCTGATCAACGGCATTGCCAAATCACAGGGCTACGATTTGCCCATGGGTGGTATGGCGCAACAGTTGTTCCAACAAGCCATGGCCACCTACGGACCAGATGCGGCTGAGCTGCATGTGGTGAAACTTTTAGAAGAGCGTGTCGGACACATGCTGCGACCATGACACACCAATCGCGTTTACTGGCCGAAGCCCATTTGCACATGCCGCAAGGCGTGGCAGAGAACTACCGCTATTGGGGCGAGAAGGACACCGTGTTCATCGCCAGCGCCAAAGGCTGCACGCTCACCGATGTGGACGGCAAAACCTATGTGGACTTTCGCTTAGGCTACGGTCCCATCATCTTGGGCTACCGCGACGAACGCGTGGACAACGCGGTGATTGAACAAATCACGCAGCGTGGCACGCTCTCGGGCTTCTCGACCGAGCTCGACACCACCGTGGTCAAGCAAATCAAAGGCATGTGCCCCAACATTGACAAGATGCGCTTTGCCAATTCGGGTACCGAGGCGGTGATGGGCGCAGTGCGCACCGCGCGCGGCTTCACCCAACGCGACCGCGTGGCGATCGTAGAAGGCTCGTTCCACGGCTTGTACGACGAGATGATGTGGAAGTCCGACATCGAGCATTGGCAGCCGGGCAGCAAGGTGGCACCCAAGGTGATTCCCTTCGGTGGTGGTATTCCAGAGCGCAGCCGCGAGTTGTTGAGCATCATCAGCCATAACGATTTTGAAGCCTTAGAAAACTTGTTTGCCACGCAAGGCGACACCTTGGCCTGTGTGGTGATTGAGCCCATCATTGGCAATGCAGGCAGCGTGGCCGCCAGCCAAGAATGGTTGCAGCGTTTGCGTGACCTGTGCACACAGCACGGTACGGTGCTCATCATTGATGAGGTGAAGTCTGGCTTTCGCGTCGCGAAGGGCGGGGCGCAAGAGTTGTACGGCATTCATGCCGACCTCACCACCTACGCCAAAGCCATGGGCAACGGCTACCCTGTTGCTGCATTTGGCGGCAAAGCGCATGTGATGGATGTGGTGGGCTCTCACCCAGGCGGTGTGGTGCATGGCGGCACGTATACGGCCAACTTGGTCGCGCTCAGTGCCGCACACGCCACACTCAAAATTTTGACCGAGACCAACGCGCAGCAAACCATCAACCATGCGGGTGAACAAATTCAAGCAGTGCTGGGCCGTGTGTTCACAGCGGCAGGCCTTGAGCATGCCTTTGCAGGCCCGCCTGCGATGTTTGGCATTCACTTCAGCGCCACCGTGCCCACCAACTACCGTGATTGGCGTGTAACCAACAGCGAGCTTTATCGCAAGTTTGCGTGGGAATTGATTGCACGTGGTGTGATGCTTGAACCCGACTCACGCGAGCCATGGTTCATTTGCGAAGCGCATCAGCACATGGACATGGGCTGGCTCGAAGAGGTGGCCACGCAGTCCATCCGCGTGGCCTTGGCGGCGAAAGATTAAGACGCCGACTTGCCTGTGTTGACCATCTGCATGGCGGAGGCAATGAGGCCTGAGACCTCTGTCATGTTGCTTGGCACGATGAGTGTGGTCTTGGCGTCAGACGCCACTTTGGCATAAGCCTGCACGGCTTGCTCTGCGACTTTGAGTTGTACCGCTTGTTCGCCACCGGGTTGGCGAATGGAAGCGGCAATGCGTTCAATCGCTTGCGCCGTGGCATCGGCCACGGCGGTGATGGAAGCGGCTTCACCTTGCGCCTTGTTGATGGCCGCTTGCTTTTCACCTTCGGAGCGCGCAATGAAGGCTTCGCGCTCACCTGTGGCGATGTTGATTTGTTCTTGACGACGGCCTTCTGAGGCAGCGATCAGCGCACGCTTTTCACGCTCAGCCGTGATTTGCGATTGCATGGCATGCAAGATTTCTTTCGGCGGTGTCAGGTCTTTGATTTCGTAGCGCAACACTTTCACGCCCCAGTTCAACGCCGCTTCGTCGATGGCCGCCACAACTTGCGCATTGATGATGTCACGCTCTTCAAAGGTCTTGTCGAGTTCCAACTTGCCAATCACGCTGCGCAAGCTGGTTTGAGCGAGCTGCGTCACGGCCATGATGTAGTTGGACGAGCCATAGCTGGCCAAGCGAGGATCGGTCACTTGGAAATACAAAATGCCGTCGACTTGCAGTTGCGTGTTGTCGCGCGTGATGCAAATTTGGCTTGGCACATCGAGCGGAATTTCTTTGAGACTGTGCTTTTGAATCACGTTGTCAATGAAAGG